>JBBDTC010000271.1:0-3408 GCA_040904625.1 Gammaproteobacteria bacterium | reverse complement strand
GGGTACGTGCGCGGCGACACGCCGTGAAACCATCCCTGTAGACTCGGGCGCCGCCTCCCTGCGGTGCACGGCCGCGGCGCACGCACCCACTTGCTCAACAAGCTTGATCGACATCTGCGAAGACGTTCTTAGCGTCGTGCGCATTTCGATCAAGCACGCAACGGCGTGACACCGGCGGCGGTTGCGCTGGCCAGGCCTTGCGTAAGCTGGCGTTCGACGTGCTTCTTGAGGCGTAGCAAGTCGATCGGACGCAGGCTGCCCAAACCTTTGAGCCGACGGTACCGAGTGGAGAGATCGAGGTCGGTGATGTAGATCGGATAAACCTCGCCGTGGCGGCGTTGCGCGTGGACGTATTCGGCAACCTGGATGAACAGCGCATCACCGTGGTCGAGGGTGGAGAATTCACGCTGGCCGACAATGAAGGTGAACTGGTGGTGCCCGTCTGTATCGGCGTCGGCGATGACGTGCAGCGGCAGGTACCCGCCGGTGGCGGTATTGCTGGCTAATCGCGGGCGCAGCACGATCCGGCCTGCGACGCCAGCAATTGCGATTGTCTCGATATCCGGAGGAGCCTGCCGGGCGTCACCGTCCAAATGCAGACGTGCCAGCGCCGATTCGAGGAATCGACGGTAATGTTCGAACAAAGCATCCACCGTGTGGCAGGCCTGACGCTGGACCAGCAGAGCGCCATGTTCGTCGAGTATATAGACATCGGCATGCTGGACGTGGGCGTAGGCGAAGATCTGTATGGCAGCGGGTCGATTGTGACGGTAGATTTCGGCCAGCAGGGCGCTGCGCTCGAACGCGGCATCGAAGTACACCTTGTTGAAGCAGCGCGTGTCGACCCGCCCGAGGCGGCTAACGAGCATGGCGATATTGGCATGTGTTTCGACGCTGCCACCATCTGCCGCCGACCACAGATGCTGCAGTTCGTTGCCGGTCTCGATGACGAAATGAGTGACGAGTCCGCGCTGCTGCTCGGTCGCGATAGCGAGAGCCCTGGCCACGGTGGCCTGCGCCCGCTGCGCGATCGAGGCGGCATGGTCGACGCCGAGGCAGTGCGCCTCGATGCATGGCAGCGCACACGCCGGCCCGGCGTCCACCAAGCGGATCAGGCATTCTCTCGCCGCTTCCAACAGTGCCGCGCCACCCGCATAGCGGAAGGCATAAGTCTCTCCCCAGCTGGTCGTGAAAACCAGATCGAGTGTGTGAACCAGATTGGCGCCACGTCCGCCGAACCGCAGCGGGTCATTGCTGTCACTGGTCAGGACATCGCCCTGGGACAAGGAACCGGCGAACGGATTGACGCCCACATTGACCAGCAGCAGGACGCGTGTGAGGCGCGGCCGGTGGATGTTGTCGCCCGCCACTGCGGCGGTGGCTGCGGCTGTCTGGTCACCATCGAGGTAGGCAGCGAGCAGCTGGTGAAGGCGGCGCACGGCCGCGCCGTCGAGCCCGTTTGCGGTGCTGAAGATTTGCCAGATCGTGGTGGAATCGGCGAGCCGGTTGAGGTGGCACCATGCCACCAGGTCGACCACCGAGGCGCAACGCTTCATCGGGTGGCGCGATGCCGTCTGCGCCGGAGCCACCACACCGGTATAGAGCGACCACACACAAGCGCCGCTGCGACTGCGGATTTCATGCAGCGACAGCACGGGCTCATGCGGGTTGCTGCAGATCCCACGGGTCACGATATCGATTTTCGCAGGTTTCTTTTCGAACGCGGTATAGAGTTTGCGCCCGAGGATGTGCAGATCCGGACCGGAGATCTTGAGCTCGCTGGCGTGCTTGCGAGCGAAGCGTGAGAGACAGGCGTAGCTTTCTTTCAGTGTATTGGTGAGATCGCGGCGTTCGTCGATGGCAACGGCCAGTCGCCACCGCTCTCGTTGATCGAGCAACACCGTGCGGCCCTGCCGCCAACCCCAGCTGGCGACCAGCTCGCGCATCACGGTGGCGCGCCAATCGAGCGCAGCTGCATTGTCGAGTTGGCTGACCCGGACATCGGTCTTGAGGTAGAGCGCACGGCGCGCGACATCGAGGCGGATCGGATCGTTGCGCAGCGCCAGGTACTGCTCGACCCTGGCGTACATGAGCAGATACGGATCGAGGGTGTTCAGATCCGTCTGTCCGGACTCGATCGCTTGCTTGTATTGCGAACACAGCAGCGTGATGTCCGGGAAGGCCGCCGCATACGACTCCATCAGCAGCAGTTTGAGCACGGATTTATAGGGTGAATCGATACTCTTGTAGAGCTGCCACACTGCGGCGCCGAAGAATTCCGCTGCGGGGATGGTTGGCAGGGCGCCGAAATCGACATAGTTTTCGGGATCGAGTAGGCGCCGCGCCGCCGCAGCCGCAACGAAGCCGGCGTAATGCGAGTCGCACTGGGCCGGCACCCGCCACCACAGTGGTGCCAACCCGGCGACCAGCACACCGGAGCGATAGAACTCGTCGAGCAGGACGCAATGCTGGGAACTGCCGCTCGACTCGGCCGACAGCGACAAGGTCTCTCCGCGACGGAAGCGTTCGGCATCGAAGACGAAGCAATGCACTTCGAGTCCGAGTCCGGCGGCAAAGGCCTCGATCCCGTGCGCCTTGGCACACAGAGCATCGAGAGCTGCCGCAGGCAGGTCGGGATCGTGGACGAGCCAGAGGTCGAGATCGCTGGCCCGCGAATAGGCGACGGTGGCGGGGCTGCCCATCAGGTAGAGACCGCGAATGGCGCAGCGCGGCGGCGCGCGGCGGTCGAGTTCGAACGAACGGCACAGGCGCCGTGCAGCCCGGAGACTCGCCTGGGCGGGGCAGTAGCCGGCGATGCCGGAAGGCGTATCCTTGGTGACATACCCCGGCAGCAGGGGATGATTGTAGTGGAACAGCAAGGGCAGCATGTCGATGAAATCGCCCTGGCGGCCGCGCAGTGCGTCACGCACCCGCTGCAGGCGCTCCCGGTTGACGGCGAGAAAGCGCTGCTCGTACGAAGCCGTGGGAAAATCGAAGGGCAGCGACTGCGGCTTGTTCATGTTCCGCGCTAGCGGCACAGCGAGGCGATTCTGAAGCATCGGCAAGTCCTGCCCCGTGCCGCTGATCGTCGTGGAATTCGAGTAAATTCAAAGCGTTTGCTGAAAGCGTCCGGATTGTGCCTGGGCTGGGTATGACCGATAATCGCGGCCCTGATAGCCTGTCGGACGCCGGCCTGAGGGTCCGCTGCAGAATAACTGGGCGATTTGGAGCTTCGCGGCGCCCGGCTGGCCAGGCGCGAGGAAGGCGAATTGTGGTTCTATTCAACTGACGAGCAACGCTGCCAGACGGGATGGATCGGCGTTCCAGATCGTTCAGTTATTCTGCGGCGGGCCCTAGCAGCCTGTCGGACTTAGGGCATCGTGATGAGGCGAGTGGGAGAGCGAGGCA
>JBBDTC010000270.1:0-20564 GCA_040904625.1 Gammaproteobacteria bacterium | reverse complement strand
AGACGGGATGGATCGGCGTTCCAAATCGTTCGGTTATTTTGCGGCGGGCCCTAAGACAACCCAGTGAGGAATATCGCCATGAATCTCATACCTCGTCGTGCCCTTACCGATTTTGATGAGCTGTTCGATTTCTGGAGGCCTATGCGTAGTACCGAGAGCGCAAGCGGTGCGTTCTCCCCGCGAGTGGACATCAAGGACATGAAAGACCACTACGAAATCAGTGCCGAGCTGCCAGGGGTCGAAAAGAAGGATCTCGACGTTCGCCTGGAAAACGGCGTGCTGACCATCTCCGCGGAGAGCAAGGACGAAAAAGTCGAGGAAAAGGATGGCAAGGTCATTCGCCAGGAGCGGCGCTATGGCAAGTTCGTGCGCAGCTTCGATCTCGGTGCCGACATCAAGGAAACCGATGTGGCCGCGAACTTCAAGGACGGCATTCTCACCCTCACGGCGCCGAAGCACGCACCCAAGGCGGCGGAAGCCAAACGGATCGAGATCAAGTGACCTGGTGAGCGTGTGATCTCGCCATAAGGCCACCGCCAGCTTGCCGCACGATACCCGCCAGGCTGGCGCGCCGCGCCCAAGCACGGCTTCGAGGCGCCCTGCGCCGCGCGACTCTGGCAACAGCCAGAGCGGCGTAACGTCCCGCGGCAGGCGCTGCATGGCGTCGATCGGCACGATCAACTTTTATGCTTCAATAGGGCATCGTTAACGTTCGAGGGGCGGGTATGACCGGGCAGATCCTGCTCAATGCGTTTGACATGAACACGCCCAGTCACCAGTCGAATGGCCTGTGGCGCCATCCGCGTGATCAGCGCCATCGCTATACCTCGATGGCGTACTGGCAGGAACTCGCGCGTACGCTCGAGCGCGGGCTGTTCGACGGTATTTTTCTCGCCGACGTGACGGGACTCTATGACGTCTATGGCGGCTCGCCGGCGACGGCGCTGCGTGCCGCGACGCAGGTGCCGACCAACGACCCTTTCACCATCGTACCGGTCATGGCGGCGGTCACCGAGCATCTCGGCTTCGGCGTCACCGGTGCGATTCCCTATCTGCATCCCTATTCGTTCGCGCGGATGATGAGTTCGCTCGATCATCTGACTGACGGGCGCATGGGCTGGAACGTTGTGACGGGGTATCTGAACAGCGCGGCCAAGGGCGTCGGGGAGGTCCAGCAGACCGCCCACGATACGCGCTACGACATCGCTCACGAGTTCATGGAGGTCGTCTACAAGCTGTGGGAAGGCAGCTGGGAAGATGACGCCGTGGTGCGGGACACCGCGAACGGCATCTATACCGATCCTGCCAAGGTTCACCGTGTTGCCCATGACGGCACCTACTTCGCACTCGATGCCATACACCTTTGCGAACCTTCACCGCAGCGCAGCCCGGTCATCTACCAGGCCGGAACCTCCCCCAAAGGGCAGGACTTCGCCGCCACGCATGCGGAGTGCGTGTTCGTCGCCAATCACAATCGGCGCACGGTGGCGGACTACGTGCGTGCGTTGCGTGCACAGGCGGCGGCGTCGGGACGCGGGCCCGACGACATCCGGATTTTCGCGCTGCTTGCGGTCGTCACCGGCGACACGGATGCGCAGGCGCGGGCGAAGCTCGCGGATTATCAGCGCTATGGGCTGCGTGAAGGAGCGCTCACCTTGATTTCGGGCTGGACCGGCGTCGACATGTCGAGACTCGATCCGCACGCTCGCATTGACGAGATGGACTCCGACGGCATTCGTTCGCTGGCCTCGTCATTGTGCGCCCGTACGGTCGGTGAATGGGCGGACTATCTGGTCGTGGGCGGGGCGGCGCCGGTCATCGCCGGCGCGCCCGAGACGGTCGTCGATGAAATGCAGCAATGGATGGACGAGACCGGCGTCGACGGCTTCAACCTCGCTTATACCGTGATGCCCGAATGCATGACCGAGTTCGTCGATCGCGTCGTACCCGAATTGCAACGGCGTGGCATCTACAAGACCCGCTACGAGCCCGGACCGCTGCGCCAAAAACTGTTCGGTAGGAATGCACAGCTGTGCGCGCCGCACCCGGCGGTGAAGTTCAGGGTCTGAGGCCCTGGCGGAAGTTATCTATAGAAAGCACTGCAGAAGTGGCGGCGCCTGAGCGTGCAGGCTCGGTGGCGACGTTGACTGCGATCAAGCCGGTGTGGTGCGATTCCGCTATGGTTAGGACGTGAACGAGCGGCCGCGCGAGTACGCGATAACCCGGCCGGTTCAAAAGGGAACGCCATGATTCATGCCGAAGGCTACCCCCAAGGCAGGGCCGGCGTTGCAGCTTGCGCTGAAGCCACACGCTGTTCGGCGCACGCCGGTCAACCGTGATGGCACTGCTTGCCGCAGCTGCGGTTCTCGCGAGCCTGGCTGCGATGCTGTCGGGCTTGCTGGTGGTGGCCGATCGTTATCTCGGCGTGGAGGAGGACGCGCGCCTGAACGATCTCCTGGCCGCCCTGCCCGGAATCAATTGCGGCGGTTGTGGGTATCCGAGTTGCCGCGCTTTCGCCGTGGCCTTGCTCAGTGGCGAAGCGGTGCCGGCCGCCTGCTCGGTCAGCCCGCCGGAAGCGCATCGGCGCATTGCCGATTTCCTCGGCATTGCAGTGGGCACTGCCGCGCGCCAGGTGGCACGCCTGGCTTGTGCTGGCGGGCAGGATTTGGCGCCTTCGTATGGGCTTTACCAAGGCGAGCCTAATTGTGCCGCGGCGGCTGTGGTGGCCGGTGGCGGCAAGGCCTGTGCCTGGGGCTGTCTGGGTCACGGGGATTGCGAACACGCCTGCAACTTCGACGCCATCCGCATGGAGGCGCACGGTTTGCCGGTGGTCGAAGAAGCGCTGTGCACCGCTTGCGGCGATTGCGTACGGGTCTGCCCCAAGGACCTGTTCCGGTTGGTGCCGGAAGCGGAGCCGCTGTGGGTTGCCTGCAACAACCCGCAGGCCGGTAACGGCTTGCTCGAAGTCTGCGCGGTGGCCTGCACCGCTTGCAATAAATGTGTCTACGACGCGTCTGGCTGGCTGCGCATGGACGGTAACCTGCCGCGTCTGGTCGCTGGCGCGAACGGCAAACCGCCGCGGGCGGCGATCGAACGCTGTCCGACGGGCGCGATCGTGTGGGTCGAACGGGGTCGCTACCAACGCGGTACGGCAGCCCAGCAACCGCATCCGCTCGTCGCGCCACTGCTGCCGGCGCGTATTCTTTCAACCAGCCAGGACGGAAGGTACCCATGACTCGAGCAACCCTGGGTAAAGCGATCCCGCAACCGAAATACCCGGGCATTCGTGCCGCACTCGACGGCAACAGCGCCGTGGTCGCCGCCGAGCAGGAGGCCAGCGATGCCGCGGGTGCCTATCCGATTACGCCCTCGACGCAAATGGGCGAGGGCTGGGCGCAGGCCGCCGCCGCGGGCCACCGCAACATCGCCGGCCGGCCGCTGATCTTCATCGAGCCCGAGGGCGAGCACGCTGCGGCTGCGGTTACCGCGGGGCTGGCCATGACCGGCTTGCGCGCCGCCAACTTCTCTTCCGGCCAAGGCGTCGCCTACATGCACGAGTCGCTCTATGCGGCGGTCGGCAAGCGGCTCACCTACGTGCTGAATATCGGCTGCCGGGCCATGACCAAGGCCAGCTTGAACGTGCATGCCGGGCACGACGACTACCACTGTGTCGACGACACGGGTTTCTTCCAGCTGTTCGCCAAGAACGCCCAGCATGCGGCCGATCTGAACCTGATCGCGCACCGCATCGCCGAACTCGCCCTCAACCCGGGCATCGTCGCCCAGGACGGCTTTCTGACCACGCATCTGATCGAATCACTGCTGCTGCCCGAGCGTGAGCTGATCGCCGATTACCTCGGACTGCCCGAGGACATCATCGATTGTCCTTCCCCGGCGCAGCGCATGCTGTTCGGCGACACGCGGCGGCGCGTGCCGCAGCTGTGGGATGTCGACAATCCGGTCATGGCCGGTGTGGTGCAGAACCAGGACGCCTACATGCAGAGCGTGGCCGCCCAGCGTCCGTTCTTCTTCGATCACATCGTTGAGTTCGCCGAACGGGCGTTTGCTGAATTCTCCACCCTGACCGGGCGTCGCTATGAGCGTGTGCTCGGTTATCGGGTCGAGGATGCCGACTATCTGCTGTTCGGCCAGGGCAGTGTGGTCCCCACCGCCGAGGCTGTGGCGGATTACCTGCGTGCGGAGCGACGACTCAAGGTCGGCGTCGTCGACCTGGTCATGTTCAGGCCCTTCCCGGCCGATTTGATCGCACGTTTTCTGCGCGGCAAGCGTGGTGTGACGGTGCTCGAACGGGTCGATCAACCCCTGGCCGTGGACCTGCCGCTCGCGCGCGAGATCCGTGCGGCGCTGGTCCAGTGTCTCGAGAATGGCCGTCGCCCGGACGCAAGGCCGCATCCCGGCTTGCCGGCCTATACGCACCTCGAGGATTTACCCGAGATTTTCTCCGCCTCGTTCGGCCTCGGCAGCCGCGACGTTACGCCCGGCGATCTCATCGGTGCCGTCGAAAACATGCTGCCGCAGGCTCCCAGGCGCCGGCACTTCTATCTCGGCATCGATTTCCTGCGCGCGCGGCCCCTGCACCCGAAAGAACAGATCAAGCAGGAACGGCTGGCACGCGATTACCCGCAGCTGTCCGCGCTGGTCGTCAAAGGTAGCGAGAATCCGAATCTCATGCCCCCGCAGTGCGTGACGCTGCGCATGCATTCGATCGGCGGTTGGGGCGCGATCACCACCGGTAAGCACCTCGCCACGACCCTGTTCGATCTGCTCGGCTGGCACGTCAAGGCCAACCCGAAGTACGGTTCGGAAAAGAAGGGGCAGCCGACCACTTTCTATCTCGCGGTGGCTCCGGAACCGATCCGGGTCAACGGCGAGTACAGCCATGTCGACGTGGTGCTCTCGCCGGACCCGAACGTGTTTGCTCACAGCAACGCGCTTGCCGGCCTGCGCGAGGGCGGGCTGTTCATCATCCAGTCCGACGCGGTCAAACCTGATGCCGTGTGGAGGCACATCCCGGAGCGCTATCGGCGCCAGATGGTCGAGCGCAACATCCGCTTGTACTACCTCGATGGCTTCCGCATCGCACGCGAAGAGGCCACCGATCCCGATCTCGAATTGCGCATGCAGGGCATCGCGTTCCAGGGTGCGTTCTTCGCCGCCACCCACTTGCTTGCCGATCAGGGTTTCGACGAGGAACGCCTGCTCGACGCCGTGCGGGAACGCCTCGAGCACAAGTTCGGCGGACGCGGCGCGCGTGTCGTCGAGGACAATCTGCGTGTGATCCGGCGCGGTTTCGACGAGCTCGTCGAAATCGCCGACAAGCCCCTGCCCGAGGCCGTTGCCGCTGCCCCCGGCGCGCCGGCGATCCCGGCTGCGGTGCGCGCGCTGCCGCAGAGTCGGGCGGCGCTGAGCGACATCCAGCGTTTCTGGGCCGACACCGGCAGTCTCTACGCGCGCGGGCTCGGCAATGACAACCTCGCCGATCCCTTTCTGGCGCTCAGCCTGATGCCCGCTTCGACCGCGGTGTTCCGCGACATGACCGGGATCCGTACCGTCCATCCGCGCTGGCTGCCGGAGAACTGCACCGCTTGCGGCAACTGCTGGACGGTGTGCCCGGACACTGCCATTCCGGGGCTCGTCAACAGCTTGACCGAGATCCTCGACACCGCGCTCGGGCGGGTACGCAAAGCCGGTCACGAACCGCGCCTGCTGCCGCGCGCGATCCGCCAGCTCGAGCCCGAGGCGCGTAAGCGCTTCGACGCGGCCGGCGCCGGCAATGCCGCTCGCGGCCTGATCTCGGAAGCGATCGAGGCCCATCTCGAAACGGTTGAAGATGCCGATCAACGGGCTGAGCTGAGCACTGAATTCCGCTGGCTGGAGGAGGCCCTGGGGCCGTTCCAGTTCGCGCTCACGCGCCCCTTCTACGCCATGCGCGAGCGTGATGCGGCGGGTAGCGGTGGTTTGCTCAGCGTCACCATCAATCCCGAGACCTGCAAAGGCTGTGGTGAGTGTATCGCGGTCTGTGACGACGATGCCCTCGAAGAGATGAAGCAGACCGCGGGCTCGGTGGAGGAACTCCGCGCGCGCTGGGACGTGTGGCGCGATCTGCCGAGTACCGCCGACGATTTCGTGCGTGTCGACGATCTCGAGCAGGCGATCGGCGTGCTCAGCGACATGCTGCTCAAGAAGGAGGTCTATCTGCCTTTCACCAGCGGTGACGGCGCCTGTCTCGGCTGCTCGGAGAAGACCGTGATGCGGCTGTTCGTCGCTACGGTCGAGGCCTTGATGCAGCCGCGGGTGAAGGCCTATCTGGTGCGTCTCGATGACCTCATCGAACGTCTTCAGCGCCATCTCCAGCAGTCCGTGCTCGGTGGGCTCGATCTCGCCCACCTGGACCAGTTCGACGCCACGGACTCACCATCGCTGCCGTTGGCCGACCTCGTGCGTCACGCAGCCGAGGCACACTCGGCCTCCATCGACCGCGGCTGGCTCACGCGCATGACGACCTTGATCGCGGCGCTCGAAGATCTGCGCTGGCGCTACGCCGAGGGCACCACCGGGCGCGGCCGCGCGCCGATGGGCATGGTCAATGCCACCGGCTGCTCGTCGGTCTGGGGTTCCACGTTTCCGTTCAATCCGTATCCCTTCCCGTGGGCGAACCATTTGTTCCAGGACAGTCCGTCGCTCGCCATGGGCGTGTTCGAAGGGCATATGGCGCAGATGGCGGCCGGCTTCCGCGCGGTCCGCGAAGCTGAGCTCGAACTCGCCGGTGACCAGGCGTGTGCCGCTGACCGCGCCGCGCTCGAACAGTTCGATTGGCGCGCTTTTTCGGACGAGGAATACGCGCTCTGCCCGCCGGTGGTGGTGGCGGGCGGTGACGGCGCCATGTATGACATTGGCCTGCAGAACCTGTCGCGGGCGCTGATTTCGGGCAAGCCGCTGAAGGTGCTGGTGCTCGACACCCAGGTCTATTCGAACACCGGCGGTCAGGCCTGCACCTCCGGGTTCTTCGCTCAGGTCTCGGACATGGCCGCGTTCGGTGCGGCCAGTCAGGGCAAGCAGGAGAACCGCAAAGAACTCGGCCTGATCGCCATTGCGCATCGCAACTGTTATGTCATGCAGAGCACCATCGCCCACCCCAGCCACATGATCGAGGGCTTCATCGAGGGCTTGAGCGCGCGCCGCCCGGCGCTGTTCAACTGCTATACCTCGTGCCAGCCGGAGCACGGCATCGCCGACGATGCCGGTCACACCCAGGCCAGGCTCGCGGTGGAGTCGCGCGCCTATCCCCTGTTCCGTTACCAGCCGGAGCGGGGGGCGACGGTGGCCGAGTGTCTGGACCTGAGCGGCAATCCGGCTGGAGACGCCGACTGGCCGAGCTACGTTCTGCACTATCGCAAACACGGGCGCGAGCACGAATTGGAATTGCCGTTGACCTTCGCTGATTTCGCCGCCAGTGAAGGGCGCTTCCGCAAGCATTTCCGGACTGTTCCCGAAGAGGCCTGGCATGACGACATGCTGCCCTTGGCGGCTTTTCTCGAACTCGATCCGACACAACGCACGGACAAGTACCCCTATATCTGGCATGTGCTCCCGGATGGCCGGCTCGGGCGCCTGCTGGTCTCCGCGGCGCTGGTCGAATCGAGCGTCGATCGGCGTGATTTCTGGCGTCTGCTGCGCGGGCTCGCGGCGCCACCGGCAGGTGCGCAGATCGACCGCGCCGCGCTCACCGACACCATCAGACGTGAGCTGGTGGCCAGGCTCGGCGAATCCCTGCTCGAGCTGACGGCGGACTCGGGCGATTCCGTTACTGCCGCCCCCGCGGCGCCCGGGGCCGCTCCCGCCCCCGCGCAAACGGTGGAGTCTCCGCAGCCTGCGGACGGGAGCGCCGAGTCCGCGGCCGGCGACACGGGCTATATGGCACCCTGGATCGACAGTGAGTTGTGCTCCGCTTGCGACGAGTGCACTCAACTCAATCCGGCCCTGTTCACCTACAACAGCGCCGGCAAGGCTACCATCAAGGATCCGACGGCCGGCCCCTATCGGGATCTGGTCAAGGCTGCCGAGCGTTGCAAGGAGCGGATCATTCATCCCGGGCTGCCGCGGGATCGCTCCGATCCCGAAATCGAGCGCTGGATCTCCCGCGGCAGCAAGTACAACTGAGCCGCGGCCGATGTGGCGACGTTCAGCCTTTGCCGGTGGCGTGACGCCGGCGCCCCACAAGGCGCAGACGCGCGGTCTGCCGATCCGGCAGTTCCCCTTCGCGCCGCTCTTGCTCGTACCTTTGCTGCAGCATGCCGGGCGACCGGCGCTGGCCGTGGTGCGCGAGGGTGACGAGGTCGAGCGCGGCGCCCTGCTTGCGCGTGCCGATGGTGAATTGTCGGTGCCGGTGCACGCGCCGGCCGCGGGCCGTGTGCGGCGCATCGCGCTGATGCCGAGCCTGGCCGGGGCCATGGTCGAGGGCATCTATCTCGAGCCGTTTGCCGGTGCGACGCAGGAAGTGCGCGCGGGCGTGGGCTGCAAACTCGATCGTGCCAGCGCGGTGGAGATCGTCGATGCCATCCAGGATGCGGGTATCGTCGGCCTCGGTGGCGCGGCGTTTCCCACGCACGCGAAGCTGCGCCTGGCACCCGGGCTGCGTGTGCGGATGCTGATCGTGAACGGCGCCGAATGTGAGCCGTATCTCACCACCGACTACCGCGTGATGATCGAACAGGCCGCGGATATCGTGCTCGGCATGCGCTACCTGCTCAAGGCGTGCGCGGCCGAGCAGGCCGTGCTGGCCGTCGAGGACGGCGCTGCGGATGCGGCCGCCGGCGTGCTCGACGCCATGCCGGCGGGTGTGCCGCTCAGCGTGCGGACGTTGCCGGCACGATATCCGCAGGGGGCGGAAAAACTGTTGATCAAGGCGCTGCTCGCGGCGGAAGTGCCGGCCGGCGGCTTGCCCATCGACGTCGGCGCGCTGTGCATCAACGTCGCCACGGTTGCCGAGATCGGCCGCCTGCTGCCTCATGGACGGGGCATCGTGGAACGGGTCGTGACCATCAGCGGCCCCGCTGTGCGCGATCCCGGCAATTACCGTATCCCACTCGGCACCCCGCTGCGTTTCGCGCTCGAACAGGTCGGTATGCACGAGGCGTTGTCGCGGGTCTTTCTTGGCGGGCCGATGATGGGCCAACCGCTGGCGTCCCTCGACGTGCCGATCACCAAAGGCATCTCGGGCTTCGTGGCGTTTACGCCGGCCGAGCAGGGCGCGACCGCGCCGATGTGGCCGTGCATACACTGTGGGCGCTGTGTGTCTGCCTGCCCTGTGCAGCTCAATCCCTGTCAGCTCGGCTTGCTGGCGCGACACGGTGAGGTGGACACGATGCGCGAACGCTTCCATCTCGATCAATGCTTCGAGTGCGGTTGTTGTGCTTATGTCTGCCCCGCGCACATTCCTCTGGTGCAGGAGTTCCGTGCAGCCAAGGCCGAACTGCGCCGTGCCTCGGCCCGCAGCAATGATGGCGGTGCGCGATGAATCGGCGCCGCGCTGGCCTCGCTATCGCCCCGGCACCGCATGTCCACGGCGGCACTGCAGTGCCGTGGGTCATGTTGCACGTGGTGATAGCGCTGCTGCCGGTGTGCCTGTTCGCGTGCTACGTGTTCGGGCTCGCCGCACTCGCGATCCTGGTCGTAGCCACCCTGTCCTGTGTGCTTGCCGAGCGCCTGTGCGTGCGCAGCGGAGTTTCCACGCTGGGTGATGGTTCGGCGCTCGTGACCGGCCTGATCTATGGCTTGACTCTGCCGCCGGCACTGCCGCTGTGGATGGTGGCGGTGGGCGGGGGCGTTGCGATCGTCATCGGCAAGTGTCTGTTCGGAGGGCTCGGCGGCAATGCCTTCAATCCGGCCCTGGTCGGACGCGTGTTCCTGCAGGCGGCCTTCCCGGCGGCGATGACCGGGTGCTGGCTGGCGCCCCTCACCGAGGGGCGTTTCAGCGCTCTGCCGGCCACGACCTTGGCCTGGCCGCTGCTCGCCCCGGTCGACGGTTCGTATGACATCTTGAGCGGCGCCACGCCGCTCGGCGCCTGGAAGTTCGCGGGCGTCGACACGCCACTGGTCGATCTCGTGCTCGGTTTCAGTGCCGGCTCAACCGGTGAGACGAGCGCTGTACTGCTGTTCGTGGGCGGACTCTATCTGGTCATGATGCGGGTGGTGGAGTGGCGCATCCCGGTAGCGTTGCTCGGCAGTGTAGCGCTCGTGAGTGCGGGGCTGCACCTGCACGATGCCGCACGCCACCCGGATGTGCTGACCGTGCTGTGCTCGGGCGGCCTGATGATCGGAGCCTGGTTCATGGCGACCGATCCGGTCGCTTCGCCGCTGACGGCCGCGGGTGCCTGGACCTACGGCCTTGCGATCGGCTTGCTGGTGGTACTGATCCGGGCTGCGAGCGGACAGCCGGAAGGCGTGATGTACGCCATCCTGCTCGGCAACGCGGTAGCGCCACACATCGATCGTTGGTTGCAGCCGCGCCCGTACGGCATGCGAGGAAGGCGACGATGAGCGCCACGCCGACGCCCGCGGGGCTGCGTTCGGCCCTGGCCGTGCAGGGCGTGCTGGTGGCGATTGCACTGGTGGCCGGGCTGGTCATTGCCAGCGTGCACGAGTTGACGCGGCCGCGGGTGGCGGCACAGCGTGCCGCGCTGCTCGCCGACGCCGTGCTCGATGTCTTGCCTGGCGCCGTCGCTTACGACGGCTATGCGCTGCGCGCAGACGGCCGTCTCGAACGTTTGCCCTCGCCGCAGGACGCTGCGCTCTTCGTCGGCCGCGACGGCACCGGGCAGCGGGTGGGTGTCGCCATTGCGGCTGCCGGCATGGGCTATCAGGATCGCATCCAGTTGCTCTATGGCGTCGATCCGGACGCGGGGCGGCTGCTTGGATTGCGTGTGCTCGAATCGCGGGAAACGCCGGGGCTGGGGGCGCGCATCGTCGACGATGCGGCCTTTCTGCAGGGCTTCGTGATGCTGCAACTGCAGTTCGACGACAGCGCGCGGGTGCGGCCGCTGCGCCTGGCGCGCGCGGGCGCTGAAGCCGGCGAATACGACGGCATCACCGGTGCTACGGTCTCGGCACGGGCTGTCGGGCGCATCCTCAGCGCCAGCCTGGCCGAGTGGCTGCCGCGCCTGCGCGACCCTGCAGCGCTGGCGGGAGGCCATGGCGATGGCTGAGCTGTTGCCGGGACCGTTGACTGAAACCGCTGCGGAACGGTTCCAGGCCGGTCTGTGGCGCGAGAATCCGATCCTGGTACAGGCGCTGGGCATGTGTCCTACGCTCGCGGTCAGCAACACCGCCGTCAATGCGCTGACCATGGGGCTGGCTACGGCCACGGTGCTGCTGGCTTCGGCCCTCGTCGTCTCCGCCCTGCGCGGCCTCATTCCGCGCCAGGTCCGGCTGGCCTCGTTCGTCCTCGTCATCGCGAGCTTCGTCACCGTCACCGATATGGTGATCGAGGCGGTCGCGATCGAAGTCCACGGTGCGCTCGGCGCTTTCCTCCCCTTGATCGTGGTCAACTGCCTGATCCTGGGGCGTATGGAAGCGCTCGCCTCGCGCCGGCCGCCGGCGCTTGCGGCGTTTGATGCACTCGGCATGGGCGCGGGCTTCGTCCTCAGCCTGCTCGCGCTCGGCAGTGTGCGCGAATTGCTGGGCTACGGCAGCGTATTCGGGTTGCGGCTGATGCCGGCGGCGTTCGAGCCCTGGGTGGTGATGCTGCTGCCGGGCGGGGGCTTTTTCGCACTCGCCGCGCTGGTGCTCGCCTTCCGCTGGGGCGATAGCCGGCGCGCGCTAAGGAAGGGGGCGCGGTGATCGATACCGAACTGTGGAGCCTGTTCGTCAACGCCGCGCTGGTGAACAATTTCGTGCTCGCCTATTTTCTCGGCATCTGCCCGTTTCTCGGCGTCTCCGGCCGCCTCGACAGCGCCTCGCGCATGGGGCTGGCTGTGAGTTTCGTGATGCTGGTGGCATCGCTGTGCGCGTTCGTCATCCACCGGCTGCTGGTGGCTCTCGACGCTGCTTATCTCGAGCTCATCGCGTTCATCGTGGTGATTGCCTCGACCGTCCAATTGGTCGAGATGTTCGTGCGCAAGCTCAACCCCGGCCTGTTCCAGGCGCTCGGTATCTACCTGCCGTTGATCACGACCAACTGCGCCATTCTCGCGGTGGCCTTGTTTCAGACTCAGCGCGGCTACGGCTTCCTGGAATGCGTGGTGTTCGCGCTCGGCGCCGGCGCCGGTTTCACGCTGGCGCTGGTGCTGATGGCCGGGATCCGCGAAAAACTCAGGCTCGGCGCAGTGCCGGACCTGGCCCAGGGCGTCGCGATCACACTCATGCTGGCCGGCATCCTGTCGCTGGCCTTCATGGGCTTTGCCGGCATCGGGGTGGCGTCATGAAGTCGCTGTGGCTGACGCCGTTGGCACTGGCGCTGCTGGCTTGGGCCTGGTTCTGGGTCCAGCGCGCCTGGGTCGCCTGTATGCAGCAGCCGGCGGACACCGATGCGCTGGCGCGTGTCGGGGGCTGCGGCGCGGCTTGCGCCTGCAAGGCAGCGGACCCCGACCGCGCCTGCGATCAACAGACGATGGAGGACGACACGGCATGAAGATCGAGGACCTGGATCTGGACCGGCACTGGCATGCGCGCCTGGTCTCGAACACGCGCTTGACGCCGCCGCAGATCCGCGGCGAGGTACGGGAACTCGGCTTGGAAATACTCGAGTCGGGTTTCGATTTCCGCATCGGGCAGAGCGTCGCCGTACTGATCGCGGGGCCGCACGACTTCGGACAGAGCCATCACATTCGCCTGTACAGCATCGCCAGCACGCCGGCCGAATCGGGACCGGGACGGGTCACCCTGTGCGTGCGTCGTTGCAGTTATCTCGATGCGTTCAGCGGCGAGCGGGTGCCCGGGATCGCGTCCAACTACCTCTGCGACCTCGCCGTCGGCAGCGCACTGCTGTTGGCCGGCCCCGTTGGGCTGCCGTTCCGGGTGCCGGACGATCCGGCCTCGCCCCTGCTCATGGTCGGCCTTGGCACCGGAATCGCGCCCTTCCGCGCGTTGATCCGTCATCTGTATGAGGAACGCGGTGGCTGGCAGGGCCAGGTGCTTTTGTTCCATGGTGCGCGTCTCGGGCTGGAGTCCGCCTACCGGGATCCGATCGCCGCGCTGCGCCAGGCGCAGGAAAGTTTCGAGGCGGTGGAAGTCGTCAGCCCGCGCCCGGCCTGGGACGCACCGGCCGATCTGGCCGCGGCGATCTCCCGCCATGAGAGTGAGGTGTGGCGGCTGCTGGACGAGCCTGCGACCCATGTCTACGTCGCAGGCTTGCAGCCGGTCGGCGAACAATTGGACGCCGCCCTCGCTGCGCGGGCCGGTGGCCGCGAGGCCTGGGCCGCGCGCAAGGCCGCCTTGGTGACAGCCGGGCGCTGGATGGAATTGCTCTACTGAGTGGGGCCGGGGCTCATATCCGCGAGCGGCGTCGCAGTAGGGGATTGTGATGGGTAAATCTTCGGCTATTGCGGCGTCTGTGCGAGCAAGCGGGCCAACGCCGGGGTCAGGCGCTCATTGACGGTATTGCCATCGCGCGTCAGGAACATCGCCAGCAGATCGCGCTCGACAGCGAACGCGTAGCCTTCTTCAGGTCCGAGCACATGGAGGGCGGTAGCGAGTGCATCGGCCAGGGTGCAGCGTGCGTCGATGACTGTCACGGCGACGAGGTCGTGCGCCACCGGGTAGCCGCTGCGCGGGTCGATGGTATGGGAGTACTCGGTGTCCTGATCGCGGAAGAAATTGCGGTAGCTGCCGGAGCTCGCTATTGCCCGGTCACCCGGCTCGATGATTTTGTACACCTCGCGCACACCGGCCAGCGGCCGTTCGATGGCCATGCGCCAGAGCCGGCCATCAGGCCTGCGGCCGTGCAGCCGCATGTCGCCGCCGATGTCGACCAGCAGGCTGGCGATGCCGCGCGCGAGCAGATGGTCGGCGATGCGGTCCACCGCATGGCCCTTGGCGATCGAAGACAAGTCGAGATAAACGCCACCGGGCTGAATCAGCAGGCGTTCGCCGGCGTCGAAGTGCAGGCGCTGCCAGCCGACACGGTCGCGCATCCGGGCGATGGCTCCCGCCGCCGGCGCCGCCGTACGCTCGTCGCCGGGACCGAACCCCCACAGATTGACCAGCGGGCCCACGGTCGGGTCGTAGGCGCCGTCCGTCTCCGCCGCGAGCGCGAGCGCCGTCTGCAGTACGCTGGCGAAGGCCTCCGGGACGAGGAACGATTCGCCGGTATCCGCACGATTGAAACGGCTGATGAGCGAATCTTCCCGGTAGGTGCTCATCTGCGCATTGACGCTCTCCAGCAAACCTTCGATTTCCGAGCGCAGGTCAGCCAGCGTGAGCGCGGCCGGCAGGGCGGCGAGCTTGACCGTCCAGGTCGTACCCATGGTCATACCCGACAGGGTATGTACCTGCGCCGGGCGTCCGCAGGCGATCAGCGCGAACAAGCTGATGAGCCAGAGCCAGCGAACGCGCTGCGCTAAATCGGGGGACAGTTTACTTATCTCCAGCGCTGCGGCTAAATCGGGGGACAGTTTACTTATCTCCAGCGCTGCGGCTAAATCGGGGGACAGTTTACTTATCTCCAGCGCTGTGGCCGCCGGCCCCCGGGTCAGCCGGAGAGATAGACAAACCGCCTCTTTGTTTCCAGAGGAATTCGCAAAACTTACAGGTTGGCTGTTCGCCACCACTGCGCATGATTGCGCCTCAGCTCGGCGTGCGACGGCATCGGGTAGCAGGCGAGGTCGTCGCCGTTCCCGATGTAGAATCCTCCGCTGACCATTCGGTAGAGGAAGTCCTGGGCAGGCGCACGAGAGACGACCTTCGATTGCTTCGAACTCTCATCGAGTTCGAGTAGCGATTCGCGCAGGTGGTGCATGAAGGAATACGGCAGAACGCTCAGGTTGCCATGTGCCGGATCGGCAGCCAGCTCGCCAAGGCCGAGTTCGACAAAGGCCAGCGCCGGAAAGCGGATGAACTTGTGCGGCTCGTTGACCACCGAATCGTAGAACGCGCGCGGTTCGAGCGTGCTGGCGACCAAGCTGTTCACCGGGGCGAGATCCTGATAGAGGTGGAACGGGCCCGGGCTGTCCGCGTCACTGGGTTTGGCGCGTTTCAGGGGCAGCGTCTGGCCATAGGCGGTCACCAAGTGCAGATCGCCCATCGCACTCAGCGGCAGATGCTCGAGGACACGGTAATTCGAAATGTAGACTGAGTATTTCGGTTGACCGTCCGCATGGGGCACGCAGCGTGCAACGGCCTCCTCGATCGGAAAATACTCGTGCCGGAAAGTGGGGTCGACTTCGATGAATGCCGCCTGGCCGTGTGTCTTGTAGTGTCGACCGGTGGCATAGTATTGGCCGAATTCCTCCGGCGGCAGCATGGATGCTACGAGAGCCTCGGGCATCAGCGAGAAATAGAGGTGGACGGTCATGGTGTTGCGCTTTCTCCTGTCTGGTGTAATTGTCGTCTGACCGCAAAATACAGCGCGGAAGGTACCATCCATCGCCTGTGCATTCTACTGATCCCGATCACGCCTGGCCCAGGCCAAATGCCGATTGAGTCGCCTGCGTTGGAGGGAGCATGATAGCGACGGTCTATGTCGTCGGACATCGCAATCCCGATGCGGACAGCATCTGTACCGCGATTGCCTACGCGGCACTCAAGCAACGTCTCGGTCATAGCGAGATACAGCCGGCACGAGCAGGTGAACTCGATGACGAGACGACGTTCGTGCTCGAGCATTTCGGCGTGCCGGTCCCCAAACTCCTCGAGGATGCGGCAGGGTTGGAACTGATCCTGGTCGACCACAACGAGACGGCCCAGGCGCTGCCGCATATCGAACAGGCGCACATTCTGGAGGTCTGGGAACACCATCGCATTGGCGACTTACGCACCGCCGAGCCGATCGTTTTTCACAGCGAACCGCTCGGTGCGACTGCGACATTGATCTGCGAGCAATACCGTCTGCACGGCATCGAACCCTCGCGGGTGATGGCGGGTATGCTGCTCGCGGCGATCTGGTCCGACACCGTCAATCTGCGCTCGCCGACGACCAGCGAGAAAGACCGCCGGATGGCCGCATGGCTGCAACCGCTTGCCGGTGTCGATGCGAGTTTCGTCGAGACCATGCTGCGCGTCAAAAGTAGCGCGGTCATTGCCCGCAATCCCGCCAAACTGGTGCGGGAAGACTACAAAGAGTTCGAATTCGATGTCGGGCGTGTCGGCATCAGCCAGGTCGAAGTCATGGACGCTGACGCGCTGGCCCTGAGGAAACAGGAAATCTTGAGTGAGATGCGCGCGCTACGGGATACGGCCGGCCTCACCCAGGAAATTCTGATGATCACCGACATGCAGGCTCGCGCCAGCGAACTGTGGGTGGTCGGCGATCGTATCGACCTGTTCGAGCGCGCACTGGGTCCGTCAAGCGACGGCTGTACCCGGTTGCCTGGGGTCATGTCGCGCAAGCAGCAGGTCGTGCCGTTGCTGGAGCAAGCGTTCACGACGGGCAATGCGCCGGCAAGCGGCGAAGAAGAATCGGTGTAGTTGGCTCACGTGATGATGAAGTCCGCCGAGGCTCGGCAACGCTGTGATGTCGATTTGGGGTCCGCCGCAGAATAACTGGGCGATCTGGGGCGTTGAGGCGCCCGTCCGGGCCATATATCAGGCAAGAATTGATCGATATCAGACCGCTGTACGGCACAATATCCTATCTTTGAAGAGGACCAGTACATGGAAGTGTGGGTGGCGCCGCGCGGTCGGGCCAGGGATCCGCACCATATCGGAGGCCTCGATGAACGGCACCAAGAACGATCTGTCGATCGGCCGGATTCTGCGCAACACCTTGGCAATCGTACTTGCCGGCGGGCGCGGCACCCGCTTGCGTGAGTTGACCGATTATCGAGCGAAGCCCGCGATACCCTTCGCCGGCAAGTACCGCATCATCGATTTCACGTTGTCCAACTGCATCAACTCGGGCCTGCACCGCATCTGCATACTCGCCCAATACCGCGCACATTCTCTGCTCAAGCATGTCGAGCGCGGTTGGGCCATGTCCCGCCGCGAATTCGGCGAGTTCGTCGAAGTGCTGCCGGCGCAAGAGCGTGACGCTGATTCCTCCTGGTACCAGGGCACCGCTGATGCGGTCTACCAGAATCTCGACATCATCCGCGATCACGGACCGCGCTATGTGTTGGTACTGGCAGGCGATCATATCTACAAGATGGACTACGGCATGATGGTCGCGACACACCTCGAGCACGATGCCGACATCACGGTCGGCTGCGTCGAAGTGCCGCTCGAGGAAGGCTCGAGCTTCGGCATCATGGCAGTCGATGGCGAAGGCCGTGTGACCGGTTTCCAGGAAAAGCCCAGCAAGCCGGTTGCGATGCCGGGCAGCACCACCCATACGCTCGGATCGATGGGTATCTACCTGTTCCGGGCGGAATTCCTCTACGACATACTCGACCACGACGCCACCGTGACCGGTTCGCACCACGACTTCGGCGGCGATATCCTGCCAGCTTTGTTCCCGACTCATCGCGTGTTTGCCTGCCGTTTCAACGATCTCGTCACCGGCGACACGGCCTATTGGCGCGATGTCGGCACCATTGACGCCTACTGGCGCACCAATCTCGAAATCGCCGGCATCACCCCGCCGCTCGATCTCTACGACGAGGACTGGCCCATCCACACTGCCGCGCGTGAACTGCCGCCGGCCAAGTTCGTCTTCGATGATGAGGGCCGCCGCGGTTACGCCGTCGATTCACTGGTCTCGGCAGGCTGTATCGTCTCGGGTGCCCGAGTGCGCCGCTCGGTACTGTCCGACAATGTGCGCATCGAAATCGACTCCGAAATCGACGATTGCGTCATCCTGCCCGACGCGCGGATCGGTGCCCGCTGTCGCATCCGACGCGCCGTGATCGATTCGGGGTCGATAGTCCCGGACGGGACCGTGATCGGCTACGAATCCGAGAGCGACCGCCGGCGGTTCACCGTCAGCGAGGAAGGGGTGGTCCTGGTTTGCCCGCACATGCTTGGCCAATCCGGCCGGCGTGCGCTCTGAACCGATTCGGTGCCAAGCGCAGAGCAAGCCAGAGCGGCTGGGCCACCAGCGAGAACCCGCGGACAAATTCGCGTGATCGGCACCCTTTCAGGCGGCGATCCGGTCTGTGTCATGACAGTTATCACCCGCGTCGTGCCTCCTGATCCCGATCAATACCAACCGCCGCTTCGCGGACTATGCTGAAAGCATAAAAAAAGCGACTCCCGAGGAGGAGCCAATGCCCGAATCCGAAACCGTATATGCGCACGACGCCCCACCCCGCAGCGAATCCCTGCAACAAGTACTGAGTGGCCTGGGTACGAGTGTGGTCATTGCACGCCCGCGCTGCTTTCGCAGCGACGAGCGCCTGCGTTGCCGCGACACCGGCTGTCGCTGGCGCAGCGAATGCCGTCGCCTTGTCGCCGAATGGCGGCGCTGAGCGGCTCTCTGGTGACCTGCTTCGACCCGCGTGCAGCCTGCCCACTCTGAAGCTCTGCAAAAGTGAGCGAGCATGCCCGAAGGCAAGGCGCGCAGGCTCCGAGGAACGCAGTTTATGCGTGATACAAAATCGCCGGGAGCGATTTTGAACAGCGCTGCTGGCCCGAAGGGCGGAGGGCAGGATGCCCGGAGCCAATGAGCACCGTAGGAGACAGCGCAACACAGCCAGCGGGCGGAACACACAATGAGCGGGCGCACAGGTAGCGGGTCTGCAAGCCCTTTGCTTGCCCAACTGGAGGCCGTGCTGTTCGACATGGATGGCGTGATCACGGATACGGCGCAGGCACACGCCGCCGCCTGGCAGCGATTGTTCGATGAATTCCTCAAAACGCGTGCTGAGCGTTACGGCGAGGAATTTCGCCCTTTCGATCCACGCCACGACTACCGTCAGTACGTGGACGGCAAGCCGCGCATGGACGGCGTCAGCAGCTTTCTCGATGCGCGCGGCATCCCGCTGCCCTATGGCGACGAAGGCGACGACCCCGACCGTGAAACAGTGTGCGGGCTCGGCAATCGCAAGGACCGCTATTTCAACACCTGGCTCGAAGAAAATCAGGTCTACGCCTACCCGGGCACGCTCGAACTCATCGAAACCTTGCGTCAGGCCGGGATCAAGACCGCGGTCTTCTCCGCCAGCCGCAATGCCGAGGCGGTGCTGCGCAATGCCGGGGTGCTCGACCTGTTCGACGCCAAGGTCGACGGCAGCGACGCGGCGGATCTCGATATTCCCGGCAAACCCGACCCGGCAATGCTGTTGGCGGCGGCACGGCGCCTGGGCGTCGTGCCCGGGCGCGCCGCGGTGGTCGAGGATGCGCTCGCCGGCGTCGAAGCCGGAGCGAACGGCGCTTTCGGGCTGGTCATCGGGGTTGCCCGTGGTGACTACGGTGACGAGCTGGCGGCGGCCGGCGCGGATGTCGTCGTGCATGACCTGAGCGAGATGCGGTTCGCTCCAGGCCAAGGCCTGGCGGTCAAGACGCTCGTCAACCTGCCGTCCGTCTGGGACCGGGAGGACGCGATTCGCCAGCGCCTGTCCGAAAGACGCCCGATGGTGTTTCTCGATTACGACGGCACCCTAACGCCTATTGTGGCAGACCATACCAAGGCGCTGCTCGCTGACGATATGCGCGCCGCCGTAGCGGAACTCGGCAGGCGCTGCACGGTGGTCATCGTGAGCGGCCGCGACCTCGGAAAACTGCAACAGCTGGTCCAGCTCGGACACGTCTGGTACGCAGGCAGCCACGGCTTTGAGATCGTCGGCCCCGAAGGCTCCATCGAGCAACTGGAACGGGGCACCGACTTCCTGTCCGAACTCGACGAGGTAGAGCAGGTATTGCGGGAGGCGCTGGCCGATGTCGATGGACACGCGGTGGAGCGCAAGAAGTTCTCGATCGCCGTCCACTACCGGCAGGTCGCGGAGGACGCCGTCGGCACGCTGCGGTCGATCTTGGACAAAACGCTTGCCGAGCACCCGCGCCTGCGCCTCGGACACGGCAAGAAGGTGTTTGAACTGCGGCCCGACATCGACTGGAACAAAGGCGAGGCTGTGCGCTGGATTCTGCAGCAGGTTAGTCCCGATCAGCCCGCGATCATGCCGTTGTACGTCGGCGACGACATCACCGATGAGGATGCGTTTCACGTGCTGGCGGGGCGCGGCCTGTGTATCGCCGTCCGGCACGACGAGTCGCGCCAGACTGCAGCGGACTACGCGGTGGCCGACACGCCGGACGTCAAGCGCCTGCTCGAAATGCTGGCGGCGCTCGCGGTTAGCGTGAAACCGAAACACGGAGCACGGTCATGATCCGAAAAAATTTGTCATGGCGGAGTCTGCGGCGTGATGAAGGCACATGATCCTGCGCGACATCGCCGGCGATATAAGGGCCCGTCCCAGAATAACTCAGCTATCTGGAACGCCGATCCATCCCGTCTG
>JBBDTC010000269.1:0-3419 GCA_040904625.1 Gammaproteobacteria bacterium | reverse complement strand
CTAGCTTCCCGGCACTCTCGCTGCCTTTCTCAGACCGCGCCCCGGATGGCGGCCGTAGCGCCCGGCGCGGAACTTGCGCGCCCTCGCCATTATGCGCTCAGAAGAAAAAATTGAGATCCACCCAGTACTGGGGTTCCTTGCCATTCTGGGGATCGGGATCGCCGATGGGGGTGGCGATCGTGATCCGACCCGAAAAAACCTTGGGGTTGTTGAATGACAGCGCGAAACCCACCGACTGGAAATTCTCCGATGCCTTCTCCGTCGGCAGCGCGCTGTTCAGCTTGCCGGTCGCGATGTCGTAGAAGAACGACAGCTGCAGCAACTCGCCCCAGGTGCGATTGCCGAAGGCCGCCTGATCGGCGATGAACGGGGCATTGATGATCCACTCGAACGAACCGAATAAAGCGCGATCGAACAGCGCTTCGGTGGGCCGATAGCCACGCACATTGGTCGGCCCGCCGACGTTGTACTGCTCGAGCGGCACGAGTAAATCCGGCGACCAGAATGCTTCGAAAGTGAGCAGCAGGTTGTGATCGTCAAGCTTGTCCCACAACGGCGTGAGCGCCTGGAAACGTGACGCGCTGAGCAGAATCTTGTCGAACTCGCCGGTGGCGAAGCGCCCGTTGCCGCCCTGTCGCGAGGGTTGAACCGAGGCCACCTGCCGCCCCATCGCGCCCAATGCGTCGTTGAAGCCGTGCGAGACTTCCAGATAGGCGGCATTGAGCCCGCCAAACCGCGCATCGACATTATCGAAATTGAGTTCGAAAGACAGCACCGCCAGATTATCGAGGCTGACCGCGCGCCCGGATGCCTTGGTCTCGCTCTGCTTCTTGGTCATGCGCAGGCCCAGGTTCAAGTTCATGAGCCGGCTGCGAATGAGATCGTTGTGCACTGCGAGGTGGTAATTTCGCACATCGCTGTAGATATTCGCGTTGCGGAACTGGCCACCGACGTCGAACTGGTTGCGGCTGGTACCGATGCTGAACGTGCTGTCGTACAGCGTCGCTACCGGCACCTCGTAATCGACCGCATAGAAGAAGGTGTTGTCCGGCACGGCCGTGTGCTGGACGGTGGTCGCCAGCCGATCACCCTGCCCCAGTGGGTTGTTCCAGGCGACGCGTCCCAGGTACCGATTCTGCCCCGTTTCCGTAATACCGTGGTTGTCCGCGCGGACCGCGAACTCGAAACGCTGCTCGTCCTGGACATTGACCACCATGTCGGCCGTACCGACTTCGATACCCGGCTGGAAGACGCCGAAGGACGACTGCCCCGGGTAATCGGAGGCGCGCAACAAGGCCGATTCGATCGAATCCTTGGTGACGGGCTGGCCAACCAGGGAACGGAACGGCAGCTCGAGTATTTCAGTGCGATAGAGTTCGTTGCCCTCGATGACGACCCGCCCCAGGAGCCCCTCCATCACCTGAACGCGAACTTCACCGGCCTCGACCGTCTGCACGGGGACGAACGCCTGGGCCAGGATCAGACCCCTCTCGCGGTAGTACCGGGTGACCTCATCGGCGACTTCCTGCAGCCGCCCGACGGTGAAGCCCGCGGGTCGCGCGGCGAGCTTTTGCGCCAGCAAAGACTCGATTTCAGCAACCTCGATAGCGTGCTCGGGGCGATCGCGGGCGCCATCGAGGACGAAACGCGTGACGACGACTTTGTCGCCGTCGTCGATGTCGAGTGGTCGATCGACAACCGGCGGCACGGCGAATTCGGTCTCTTCCGGCGGTGCTCGTGGGATGAGTTTGCGATCCTCACCTGGGCGTATCGCTCCGGGGCGGGCTGCATCCGGCAAATCGGCGACCTGGGCGAGCGATCGGAAACCGAGTTTGAAAGCCTCGCCCAGCGCGGCCGCGGCTCCGGCAGATCCAGCGGCGGGGGTTTTACCTGGGACCGGCGACCCTGGGCGTATGGCTCCGGGCAGAGCGCTTTCGGGTTGCGTCGGCGAGGCCGCCACCACGGCGGGCGCAGCGCCGAGTAGCCATAGGCTCGTCGCGCTGACGGCGAGTGCGAGCGCGCGGGCAGGGAACGCCGAGCCGTTTCTCATGGCAATTTTTCGAATGCTCCCTAAGCCCCTGAATACCTTGGCCTCGATCAGGGCCAAGCCGCGCCGGCGAAAGCCTGCCGAGTATAGCGCCAGCATCCGCGGCGCAGCAAACGGCGCCGACATCCGGGCGGTGCGGATCAGGGAGCGGTTTCGACCATGGGAGCAGCTGCACGCAGCGCTTCGCGCAGGCTGTCGGGGTCCTGCGTTGGCCCGTCGACCGGATACTCCGCTTCGATTTTCTCGAGCGCCGCCTGGCGAACCTTGGCGACGGCCTCGTTGCGCAGACGTTCGCGAATTTCGCCGGCGACGACCTCGAATTCGAGCATGTCCGATTCGACGACGGCTCCACGTTTGAGGATATGCAGGCCGGTTTCCGTGGCGACCGGAGCACTGATACCGCCGTTTTCGAGCGCCAGAGCCGCCTCCGCAACCGCCGGCAACAGTTCGTCGACCTTGATCAAGCCCATGTAGCCATCACTGAGACGGCTCGTCTGGTGCGCGGAGTGCTTCCTTGCCATGGCCTCGAACGTCGCTTTGCCGGCGCGCAAATCCGCGGCGATGCCGTCCGCGAGTTGCCTCGTCTGCTTGCGAACCGCTTCATTCGCATCTGCTGCGAGCGGGATGTAAATCTGCCACAGGTGGAGGCGTTGCGGCAGACGAAATGCGTCGGGATTCTTGTCGTAGGCCTCACGGACCTGAGCGTCACTGGGAAAGTCCGGGTCGAGATTGCGCTGCACGACCTGGTTCAAGTAGGCCTCGACCAACACACGCTGTCCGGCGCGCTGCATGAGTACCTCGATGGTTTCGTTGTCGTCGGCGCCGTTCGCATAAGCGGCGGCGAGGACCGCCTGATTGAGTATTTCCTGACGCACGAAGCGGTCGAAATTGTCCTCCGAGTCGAGAATCTGGGCGCGCTGTTCAGGGCCTATTACGGCGAGCAGCTCGCGCAAGGTCTGCACATCGAGCCTGGCGTCGAATGACTCGGCATCCTCGCTCCCGGGCGCGCTGCCCACTACCGCTGGCGACGCCGCCCCCCCGGCCGGGGCCAGCCAGCGGGCGCCGAAGGCACCGAGGATGATGAGCAGGGCGCCAAGCAGCACCGCGCCGACGACGGCAAGAATTCTCATGGCAAACTCCCTCGAGGCTGTCATTGGATGTGGTGTGGGTCGGCCAACAGTCTAATCAGCCCACAGTTTAACCGGGGCGGTTACGTGCCGATATCCCGCCAATACCTGCCCGAATGCCTGAAGCACCCTGACTGGCAGCCTGGCAGCCTGTCGGACTCAGGCCGCATCTACTGCGGCGGTGGGATAGCGGTCCATATCAGCGCGCATTCTCGTTAAATAGCCCCACTATTCGCCTCGAATAC
>JBBDTC010000268.1:0-3426 GCA_040904625.1 Gammaproteobacteria bacterium | reverse complement strand
GGACCGCTATCCCACCGCCGCAGTAGATGCGGCCTAAGTCCGACAGGCTGCTAGTAGCTCAGTTATTCTGGCACGGGCCCTGAGACGGGTGCCTCAGATGCCGCTGCGCAAACCGTACTTCTGCATGCGGTAGCGCATGGCCATGCGCGTCAGTCCGAGGCGCCTGGCCGCTTCAGACACGTTGTCACCGCTCGTGACCAGGGCGCGCTCGATCATCAGTTTCTCGACCTCCTCCAGGGTCATCTGATCGAGCACGGCCAGCTCGGCGCCCACGCTTGACGGCGAAGGCGCGGCCGACAGATTCAGATCGCGCGCATCAATTTCCTCCTCCTGTGAAAGCAGTACGGCGCGCTCGACGACATGGGTGAGTTCGCGCACGTTGCCCGGCCAGGCATAGGCCAACAGCGCGCGTTTGGCCGCGTCGCTGAAGCGAGGAGTCGGTACGCCGTAACGCCGGCCGATATCCGCGGCGAAGCGTTCGGCGAGCACGACGACATCCTCGCCGCGTTCGCGCAACGGCGGCAGCGCGAGGCTCAAGACATTCAAACGGAAGTAGAGATCGGAGCGCAAATCGCCGCTCGCAACCATATCCTCGACTGCACGGTTGGTCGCGGCGATGAACCACGCATTCACCCGCCGCTCCTGACTGCTGCCGACGCGGCGCAGGTTACGGCGTTCGAGTACGGCCAATAGTTTGGCCTGCAATTCGAGCGGGATCTCCGCAATCTCGTCGAGGAAAACGACGCCGTCCTCCGCAGCCTCGATCAACCCCGTGCGTTCGGCCACGGCATGGGTGAAGGCACCTTTGACGTGGCCGAAGAGTTCGGCCTCGATCAGATCCTTCGGCAATGCGGCGCAATCGACATGCACGAAGGGGCGGTCGGCGCGACAGGAGCTCTCGTGCAGCAATCGAGCGGTGACGTCTTTACCGGTACCGGTCTCTCCGGTGACGAGAACCGTCGGCGGCGCACCTTCGGCAGCGATCAATCCGGCAATCTTCCGGGCCTGCTCACGCACGGCACGCAATGCCGCGGACTCGCCCAGCAAACCCACCGCGCCGGCGCGTATGTGTTCCCGTACCCGGGAGTATTCGAGCCGCCGATTGAGTTCCCCTGCTTCCAGAACCTTCTCGACGTTGAGCAGAAGTTCGTCGAGATCGAGCGGCTTCTTAAGATAATCCGATGCTGCGCACTTCATGGCCAGGACCGCGTCTTCGACCTCACCGTAGGCGGTCATGACGATCACCGGCACTTTGCTCACTTCGCGCAGTTCGCGGAGGAAATCCAGACCCGAACCATCAGGCAGGCGTAAGTCGAGGAGGATCAAATCGGGCTCGCCTCCGTCGCGGGCGGTTCGCGCCGCAGACAACGTTTCGGCATGTTCGCAGACATAACCGCTACGCGTCAGACGCCGCACGACCGCCTTGGCAAACAGCAGTTCGTCGTCGACGACCAGTACCCGCCGCCCCGGTTCGGTAACGGCAGCGGGCTGGCCTTCATCCTGGTTGGTCAGCGTCACCCGGGCGGCCCTCCTCGATCGCAGTCGCGGTGATGACGGCTTCGGTCCCCTCGCCCTCGCGGACCGAGAACTCGAGTCTGTAGCCGTGCGTTTGGCATATCTTATAGGCAACCGGGATCCCGAGGCCGGTGCCGAAGCGTTTCGTGCTGGGCCCCGGAGCGAGATCGGACGGCTCCGGTTTGAAGCGGATACCGCCGCCTTCGTCGCGAATCGA
The DNA here is from genome assembly GCA_040904625.1 of Gammaproteobacteria bacterium. GTDB lineage: Bacteria > Pseudomonadota > Gammaproteobacteria > JACKNG01. Next base: position 1,694 of record JBBDTC010000268.1, on the reverse strand, counting down.
GAACCGTACGCTGCCGCCTTGCCGAGTGACACCGACGACGATGGTCGAACCCGATGTCGAAGCTTCCACGGCATTGTTCAGCAATCCGTACAGCGCCTGCTCCAGCAGATCAGGGTCGGCCTCGACGCGCGCCTGCTCGTCCCAAGGCATGCGCTCGCAGCGCAGCCCGTTGTCGGCCATGCGTGATCCCAGCATATGCAACGCGGAAGCCATCACCGTGGTGGCTTCGACGACCCGCCGCCGTGGTTGCAGCGGGTGCAAATAGGACACCAGCGCACTGACCCAGCGCTCCAGGCGATCGACCGTGTCCAGAATGTCCTGACGGATCTCATCGCGCTCGGCAGTACCTTCGCTGCCGTCGAGCAGCTGCGCATTGGCCCGAATCGCGGCCAGTGGGTTGCGAATGTTGTGGGCGACCACCGGCACCAGAGCGCCAAGGGCGGCCTGCCGTTCGGCAGTGACGATGGCATCCCGGCCGGCTTCGAGTTCCTGCGCCATGAGATTGATGCCATTCGCAATTTCCTGAATCTCGGCTACCCCTGCCGCAGCCACGACATGCTGCACATTGCCACTGCTGACCTCTCGAGTGCCGGCGATGACTTCGCGCATGGGCAGGACGAAGCCCTGGTGCAGACTGCGCCGCGCGAATCCCAGCAGCGCGAACCCGATCAGCACCGGCACGGCCAGCGCATAGGGAGCCATTTCGGTCCAACGCTGAATCGCACGCTCCTGCGCGTCCAGCTGCTGTCCGATCAAGCCGATGAAATTGACGAACGCGCGCTCGAAGTCGGCCACGAAGCGCTGCTCGAACGCCGGGTCCAGCAGCTTCGAACGGACCAGGCGATTGAGTTCGAACGAATCACCGAGCATTTCGCGCAAGTTCGTGTGCAGCAGACTGTAGGCCGTCTGCATCGCTTGAACGGCATAGTCTTCCGCGCGGGAGGTCGATTGACGCCGCAACTCGTTGAACATTTCCTGAATATCACCGGTATAGGAGGAGTGAATCGAACGCACCGCCGGATCGGCACGCAATCCGGCGATAGATACCTCCTGAATCTGCTTGAACAGATGGGACCTGATCTCCTGGCCGGTATGGGACAAGCGATTCAAGCGTATGGATTCGGCCGACCACTGCTGCCACTGCCAGCCCCAGGTTCCGCCGACCGCCCCCGTGATCACCACCAGGAGCATGAAGGCAACCTCGTGCGTGAGCAGCAGACTGCGGAGCGAGCGCGGGGGGTGGACCTGCATGTGAGGATTATTAGGGAGGGGACTGACTTCGGCAAAGGTTCTGGCCTGGCAGATCTGGTTGCAAACGACCATAAGATTGGTTTATTAGAGCCATACAACCACCCTTGACCGATAGGATCTTGCTTCTCGTTCGCCTGCGGCGCTCAGATTATTATCTTGAAACACAGCAGGTTAAGGGAAATTTCTCCAATAGTTGCTGCTTGGCACGAAATTCGCAACAATGGCTCCGTCAGTTTATCCGCAATCAAGGAACGGTCCCATGGCATGGCAAACACCCGCATTCGAAGACATCCGCTTTGGTTTCGAGGTGACGATGTATATCTGCAATCGCTGAATTCAGCCCGCGATGAAGAAAAAAGGGGCCGCATGGCCCCTTTTTTTTCGTCCTGGCCGATCCATCCCGTCTGGCGGCGTTGCTCGTCAGTTGAATAGAACCACTATTC
>JBBDTC010000267.1:0-20707 GCA_040904625.1 Gammaproteobacteria bacterium | reverse complement strand
GACCAGTGCATGAAGAGCCTCGAACTGATGACCGAAAAGGTCTGGCCGAACTTCAGCGACAATATCAAGGCTTCGCGCACGCAACGCGTGGCCGCGACGGCCTGACGGGCATACGCCCGGCGCGTTCCGGAGCGCAATGAGGGTGTGCCCGCCGGCGGGTGTTGGCGCACAGGCCGGCGCCTACCGGCTGTGAACGGGGTGACTGAGCACTGCGGGGACGTTCTGCTCATCGAAGATCACCACGACATTGCCGGGATGATCTGCGACTATCTGGAGGGGCTCCGCTTCAGCGTTGACTATGCGGCTGACGGCAGGTCCGGCGTGCGCCTCGCCTGCGGCAATGCCTACGACGCTGTCATCCTCGATTTGATGCTGCCGGATATCGACGGCCTCGACGTCTGCCGACAGTTGCGGGCGGCGCATATCGACTCACCGCTGCTCATGCTCACCGCGCGCGATACGTTGGCGGACAAGCTGGCGGGGTTCGACTGCGGGGCAGACGACTATCTGGTCAAACCGTTCGATCTGGAAGAACTCGCCGCACGCCTGTATGCGCTGCTGCGCCGGCGGCGTGGGGCAGCGAGCGGCGGCCAACTGTGCATCAGTGACCTGCGGATCGATCTCGACAGCCTCAAGGTCAGCCGCTGCGGGCAGGAGGTCATGGTGACCCCGATAGGCTTCAAGATCCTTACCCTGCTGATGCAGGAGTCGCCACGCGTCGTCGACCGGCGCAGCATCGAGCGCGCCATCTGGGGCGACGTGCCACCGGATAGCGATGCTCTGCGCAGCCATATGTACGTGCTGCGCAAAGCCGTCGATCGGCCGTTCTCGCGCCCCCTGATTCATACGGTGCCGAGCGCAGGCTTCCGCCTCGCAGATGACGACTGAGCGGCGCCGACGCCTCAACGCCAGCCTGTGGCGTGCTTTCGTGCTGCAGATCGTGCTGATCAGCGCCACCGCCGTGGCCGGCGTGTTTCTGGCGGAGTTTGCCATACGCGAACTGCTCATCGTGTCGGCGCTCGAGCGCGAAGCCGACTATTTCTGGGCACGCCGCAAAATCAGCGCCGATACACCGGCGCCGAACACCAATGCGCTGATCGGTTACGTCTTCGAACGCAATCCGCGCGCCATCCCCGAGGAATTCGAGGCCTTGGAGTTGGGCATTCACGATGTGGTGACGCCCATCGGAAGAGCCGTGGTGCACGTCAGCGAAGATCCGAAAGGCCGTCTCAGGCTCTATCTCGTCTTCGACGCCAACAACGTCAAAGAACTCGCGACCTATTTCGGCATCGCCCCGCTAGCCCTCATGCTGGTCGTGCTCTACTGTTCGGCCTGGGTCGCCTATCGCATCACGCGCCGTGCAGTGTCACCGGTGATCAGGCTTGCGCGCAACGTACGCGAAATCGACTTGGAGACCGCGGACAAGACCGGTTTCGAATCCGTCGACCTCGATCGCAGCGATGAGGAGATCGAGGTCCTTACCCGCGCACTCGACCACCTGCTCGGACGGGTCAACCGGTTCGTGGAGCGCGAGCGCACGTTTACCCGCGAAGCGAGCCATGAGCTGCGCAGCCCACTGACCGTGGTCCGCATGGCCAGCGACAACCTGCTCAACCGGCACGTTCTGGAGCCGGTTGCGCGCAGCCAGGTCGAGAAAATCCGCCGCGCGGCGCTCGACATGCAGGAGTTGACGGAGATCCTGTTGTTGCTGGCACGTGAAAATGACGGCAAGCTCGTTACCGAACGGGTCGTGGTCAATGAGATTCTCACCCAGGAGATGAATCGATGTCGCATGCTCTTCGAGCACAAGAAGCTCGAATGGGTATTCGAGGACACGCATCGCCTGGTCGTCGAGAACAGCCCGCGAGTAGTCGCCATCGTGTTCGGGAATTTGCTGCGTAATGCCGGCAGTTATACCGACTGCGGTCGCATCGAGGTGCACATCGAGGGGGTGCGCGTGCTCATTAGAGACACAGGAAGGGGTATGAGCCGCGAACATCTGGGCGAAATCTTCACGCCGGTGCTCAATCGGCAGCACGCCCAGGGCAACGGTATCGGTCTCAGCCTGGTCAAACGTATCACCGAGCGTTTCGACTGGTCGATCGAGATAAGCAGCGAGCCCGAGCGGGGAACCAGTGTATGGGTCACTTTGTCTGATGCCTTGGTCCAACCGTACAGCGCCGCGGGTGCCGTGCGGGAAGAGGCCTCTCGTGGAAAATAATACTCTGGCGGAAATCCCTGCTGTGGGTTGCGCCGGACGGTTTGATATATGTTAGGGTCCGCCGCAAAATAACTGGGCGATTTGGGGCGTCGAGGCGCCCGACTGGCAAGGCGCGAGAAGGGCGAATAGTGGTTCTATTCAACTGACGAGCAACGCCGCCAGACGGGATGGATCGGCGTTCCAGATAGTTCAGTTATTTTGCGGCGGGCCCTTAGGAGTTAGTAGCTGAAATGCTCAGGGTAGGTTTGTTCCTGGCGACGAACTTCGCCGTGCTGATGGTCTTGTCGGTCGTGCTTCAGATACTCGGCCTCAACCAGCAGGGCACCGGCGGCATGCTGGTGTTCGCCGCGGTTTTCGGCATGGGCGGGTCGTTCATATCGCTGCTCATGTCGAAGTCCATGGCCATGCGTGCGGTCGGCGCGCAGGTCATCGAACAGCCGCGTACCGCTGCAGAGCGTTGGCTGGTGGAGACCGTCGCCCGGCAGGCCGAGGCAGCGGGTATCGGGATGCCGGCCGTCGCCGTATTCGATTCGCCGAGCCCGAATGCCTTCGCGACCGGTGCCAACAAGGATGCTGCGCTGGTTGCGGTCAGTACCGGCCTGCTCCAGCACATGAGTGAGGACGAGGTCGAAGCCGTACTCGCCCACGAAGTCAGCCACGTCTCCAATGGCGACATGGTGACCCTGGCGCTGGTACAAGGTGTCATGAACACCTTCGTGATGGTGTTTGCCCATATCCTTGCGGCGGCTATCGATCGCAATGGCGGCGGCCGCCATGGCGCCGGTTACTACATCGGCTATTTCGCGGCTCAAGCGGTACTCGGCTTTCTCGCCTCGCTGGTCGTGATGTGGTTCAGTCGCTTCCGCGAATTTCGTGCCGATGCCGGCGGCGCGCGCCTTGCCGGGCGCGACAAGATGATCGCAGCGCTCCAGCGTCTGCAGCGCCAGAGCGAGCCGCAGGCGCTGCCGGACAGCATGGCAGCGTTCGGAATCGCGGGTGGCCTGGGCAGCTTGCTGTCCACGCACCCGCCGCTGGAGAAGCGTATCCAGGCACTGCGCGAGGCGGTCTGAAAGGGGCCTTGGCCGGCCGCTGCTGCGAACCTACTGCGTGACCAGCGAGCGCACCACGCTATCGGTGCTTTCCAGGTCCTTCTCCAGCTTGGCCCAATCCGCCGGATGGGGTACGGCGATGCCGCGCTGGCAGGCCGGCCGCGCTTCCAGACGTTCCAGCCAGGCCGCGAGGTTGTCAAGCCCCTCGATACTGGTCCCCCCCCAGAACCAGATACGCACCCAGCACCAGTTGGCGATGTCGGCAATGGAATACTCGTCGCAGAGGTAGTCGCGGCCGGCGAGTTGACGGTCGAGCACCTCGTAGAGCCGGCGGCATTCGTTGTGATAGCGGGCGATGGCAGCCGGCAGCTTTTCCGGAAAGTAGCGAAAAAAGACATTTGCCTGACCCATCATGGGGCCGATTCCCGCCATCTGGAACATCAGCCACTGCGTCACGCGCGACTCACCCTTGTCGTCGCGCGGCAAGAGCTGGCCGCTCTTCTTGGCAAGATAGAGCATGATCGCGCCGGACTCGAAGATGGCGAAATCGCCGTTCGCCCGATCGACGATGGCGGGGATGCGGCCGTTCGGACACAGCTTGACGAACCAGTCTTCCTTTTGCATGCCCTTCATGATGTCGACATGATGGGTGGTATAGGGCATGCCGATCTCCTCCAGCAGAACGGAAACTTTCCAGCCGTTGGGCGTGGCGTCGGTATAGAGATCGATCATCGGGCATATCCTCGGCATGGCGAATCAGTGCGCATGGTAGCGTGACTCGACGTCAGTCGCCGTCGACGAGCGGCACGAAGCGCACGGGGAGGATGCTGCGACGGCTTACGCTGCCATCCGACTGCTTCTCGAACAGCGTCAAATCCTGGCTGCCTTGCGGTGTATCGAGCGGGATGACGAGGCGTCCACCCGGGGCGAGCTGCTCGATCAGCGCCGGCGGCAGCTCACCGCCGGCGGTGACGACGATGGCATCGAACGGCGCGGCCTCGGGCCACCCCCGATTGCCGTCGCCGACGCGCACCTGGACCGCAGCGTAGCCCTGTTCGGCGAGTACCTGGGCGGCGCGCTCGGCGAGCTGCGGAATGATCTCTATCGAGTAAACATCGGCGCCGAGGGCGGCGAGGATGGCCGCCTGGTAGCCGGAGCCGGTGCCGATCTCGAGTACCCGCCGCTGCGGCCCGACCCCGGTCAGTTCTGTCATCAACGCAACGATGAACGGCTGCGATATGGTCTGACCATGACCGATAGGGAGCGGTCGATTGGCATAAGCGGCCGCGCGATCACGCGGATTGACGAAGGCATGGCGCGGGACAGTGCGCATCGCCTCGGCCAGCGCAGGGCTCATCGCATCGATGCCGGTGAGGTGCGCGGTCTGCGCAAAATCCCGTTCGACCTCGGCGACCATCCGGGCCTGCTCCCGGGCGCTGTCTTCAGCGGCGCCCACGTTGAGGCTCCAGGTCAATGCGACGATGATGATGGCAAAGCATTGCATGAATACGTCGGTCCGGACACTCAACCCATCGTCGTGACGTGTACGGGCTTGATGCGGTAGGTCACACGGATTTCGCCGGGCTTGCGATTGGGATATTCTGGAACGTTCAGGTAGGCCTGCGCCAGTTCATCGATATGCGCATCGGCGCCGTCTTCTGTGATAGCGCAGACCTGGCCGCGAACCTCGATGTAGCGATAGGGGTTGTCGGGGTCGACGATGGTCAAGGCGACCCGCGGATCGCGCCGCATGTTGCGATCCTTGGCGCGGCCGTGTGCGGAATTGACCAGGATGTCATCGCCATCGCGGCTGAACCATACCGGCGTTGCCTGTGGGCTGCCATCCGGCATCAGGGTCGCGAGGACAGCGACGGTGGTGGCGTCCAGCAGATCATCGAAAGGAGCGGGGATGACAGAACTCATGGCAAGCGGTCTCCTGGCTGGAATTTGGGGAATCTGTAGCGGCATCTGTCGGGTCACTGTGCCGGGCTTGCGGCGGGCGCGCAAGCCGTAGCGAACTCGATTATGCCATCGACGCGCGGGATGGATTGCGGCAAAGCGGCGCCGGCAGCGGGCTCTCGCGTTATCATGGGTGCGAGTATCCGCCCTGCTGGCCACGGCGAATTGCTGCAACGCCGGTATCCGGAGTGCAGCGGTGCACGCATGGACGGCAGGGCTTCCCCAAGCCGAACACGGAGACCCTTATGCCGAAAAAGCCTAATTATTCGTTCGAGAAGCGCCAGAAAGAATTACAGAAAAAAGCCAAGAAGGAAGAGAAGCGCTTGCGCAAGCTCCGTGGCGAGGAGGGCGAAGGCGACGCCGCGCAGGACCCGGAAGCGTCCGAAGGCGGCGAGGTGGCGACGAGTTGAGCCCGTCGTTCGCCGCTGCTGTCTCATGGTGATGCGCCCCGACACGCGCAAGGCGGAGATCCTCCAGGAGCTGTGCGACCGGGCCCGCGAACAGCTGCCGGACGCACGCGGCGAGCAGGTCGAACGTTTCCTGCGGGCGTATTACCGTCAGGTCACCCTGGAGGAACTCGCCGAACGCGAACCGGTCGATCTGTACGGCGCGGCCATGGCCCATTGGCGTCTGCTGCGTCGCCGCCAGCCGGCGCAGCACGCGCTGCGTCTCTACAATCCCGATTTCGAAGAGCACGGTTGGCAATCCAGCCACTCGTGTCTCGAAATCTGCACCGACGACATGCCCTTTCTGGTCGATTCGATCAGCATCTGCCTGAATCGCCATGGTTTCACCCTACACCAGGTAGTCCATCCGCTGCTTCGGGTCCAACGCGACAGCGCCGGCGTTCTGCTCCGAATCGTGGACCAGGACGACGCTGAAGCAGACGCCCTTTCCGAAGCGGCGCTTCACGTCGAGTTCGATCGCGAGACCGATCCTGCCCTGTTGCGCGATCTGGAACGCGACCTCGATGAAGTCCTGAAACAGGTGCGCGCGGCAGTCGATGACTGGCTGCCGATGCGCGAGCGCGTCAGTACCATTCGCGCGGAGTTCGATCGCAATCCGCCGTCACATCATGCTGCGGCAGAAGTGGCGGAAGTCAGCCAGTTTCTGGACTGGGTGGAGCGGCGTCATTTTACTTTTCTCGGTTTCGAACACGCGCACCTCGATCCCGGCGAGCGTGCCTATCGGGTCACCGTCGGCTCCGGCCTCGGGATCCTGCGCGACGACGATGACGCCGCGCGTTTGCGGCAATACTTGGGCATTCCGGTAGAGATCGATCGCCGCGCGACCTCTCAGGAGCTGCTGGCCATGATCAAGGCTCGAGCCCGGTCGACCATCCACCGTCCTGTGCAGATGGATCACCTCAGCATCAAGCAATTCGATGACGCCGGCCGAGTCGCGGGTGAGTATCGCTTTCTCGGCTTGTACACCGGGGCTGCCTATCAGACCGATCCACGGCTCGTGCCGATCGTGCGTCGCAAAGTCGAATATGTGCTGAATGAATCCGGTTTGCCGCCCCGCAGCCACTCGGGCAAAGCGCTGCTCAACATCATTCTGAGCTATCCACGCGACGAGCTCTTCCAGGCCGGCCGCGAGGTGTTGTACGAGCACATTCTCGGTATCCTGCACCTCGAGGAGCGCCAGCGCGTGCGCTTGTTCGTACGCGAGGATCTCTACAAGCGATTCGTCCATTGCATGGTGTTCGTCCCGCGCGACCATTACAACACTGAAGTGCGGCTGCGCATGCAGGCAGAGCTGGTTACGGCTTTCAACGGAGAGAATTCGGATTTCGATGTCCATTTCTCCGAATCACTGCTGGCCAGGATCAATTTCACCGTTCACACCCAACCCGGCTCGATTCCCGGGTATGACGTCGCCGAACTCGAACAGGCGCTGCTTCGCATCACTCGTAATTGGCAGGATGAATTCCAACAGTTGCTGCTCGAACGTCATGGTGAAGAACACGGCAACGATTTCATCCACAGCTATCGCGACGCTTTCCCGGTCGCTTATCGCGAGGATTATCCGGCGCGTACGGCCGTCCATGACATCGAACGAATGGAAGCCGTGCGTGCCGGCGCGCCGCTGGACATGGTGCTCTATCGGCCGCCGGAGGCCCCGGATTCGATGTTGCGCTTCAAATTGTTCCGCTGTGGCAGCGGCATTCCGTTGACGCAAGTCCTGCCTATGCTCGAGAACATGGGCGTGGTGGTGCTCGATGAGCGGCCCTACGAAATCGAACCGGCCGCCGGCATGTCCGTATGGGTACATGATTTCGGGCTGCGTTACGATCGCGCCGATCTGCAGATCGAGGAGCTGCGAAGCACTTTTCAGGACGCTTTCGCCCAGGTTTGGACCGGACAGATCGAGAACGACGGTTTCAACCGCCTGGTCCTGCGTGCCGGTTTGCCGGCCCGCGACATTGCTGTCCTGCGCGCCTATTGCAAGTATCTGCGTCAGATTGGTATCGCGTTCAGCCAGAGCTACATGGAGGAAAGCCTGGCCAACAATCCGGGGATTGCCCGGCTGCTGACGGAATTGTTCCAGACTCGCTTCGATCCCGCGCGGCAGGCGACGGCGAAAGAACATCTGGCAGACCTGCTCGGCCGCCTCCAGCAAGCCCTCGATGCGGTCGTCAACCTCGACGAGGATCGGATTCTGCGCCGATTCCTCGATCTCATCGAGGCGACTCTGAGGACGAATCGTTTCCAATGCGACGAAGGCGGCAGACCGAAGCCATACCTGTCGTTCAAATTGGCCTGTGATCGAATCACCGATCTTCCTCTGCCGCGCCCCTTGTATGAAATATTTGTCTATTCACCCCGTGTCGAGGGTGTCCATCTGCGCGGCGGGAAAGTGGCGCGAGGCGGCCTGCGTTGGTCGAGCCGACGCGAAGATTTCCGTACCGAAATCCTGGGTCTGATGAAAGCACAGACGGTGAAGAACACCGTCATAGTCCCAGTCGGCGCCAAGGGCGGCTTCGTCATCAAGCGGCCGCCAGATGATGGCAGCGATCTGCGCGCCGAAGCGGTGGAATGTTACCGGCTGTTCATTCGCGGCTTGCTGGACTTGACCGATAACCGCGGTCCCGCTGGCATCGTGCCGCCACCGGCTGTGGTTCGTTACGATGACGACGATCCCTACCTGGTCGTCGCTGCCGACAAGGGCACGGCGACGTTCTCCGATATTGCCAATGCGGTGGCAGCCGATTACGGCCACTGGATGGGTGATGCCTTCGCCTCCGGCGGCTCGGCTGGTTACGACCACAAGAAACTCGGCATCACCGCGCGCGGTGCCTGGGAATCGGTCAGGCATTTGTTCGCGGGCCTGGGACGCAATGTCGATAGCGATGATTTCACGGTCGTCGGTATCGGCGATATGGCTGGTGACGTGTTCGGTAACGGCATGCTCCTGTCGCGGCATATCTGCCTCATCGGCGCGTTCAACCATCAACATATCTTTCTCGATCCGACGCCCGATCCGTCGCGCAGCTTCGCCGAACGCAGCCGCCTGTTCGAGACCAACGGCTGTACCTGGGCGGATTACCGTCGAGACATGATCTCCCCCGGGGGCGGCGTGTTCGCGCGCAGCGCGAAGGCGATCCGGCTATCGCCCGAGATACGCACGGCACTGGACGTCAGCGACGAGAGCCTGACTCCGGACGAGGTAATCCGGGTGCTGCTTCGCGCCCCGGTCGACCTGTTATGGAGTGCGGGCATCGGCACGTTCGTCAAGGCCTCGCGCGAATCTCACACCGACGCCGGTGATCGCGCCAACGATGCACTGCGGGTCGACGCCAATGAACTGCGCTGCAAGGTCGTCGGCGAGGGCGGTAATCTCGGCTTCACACAAGGCGGCAGAATGCAGTTCGCGCACTATGGCGGACGCATCAATACCGACTTCATCGACAATTCGGGCGGCGTCGATTGCTCGGATCGTGAGGTCAACATCAAGATCCTGCTCAACGAGGTCGTGGTGCGTGGAGACCTGACCCTGAAGCAACGTAACCAGCTGCTCGTGGAAATGGCCGACGAAGTCGCCGCATTGGTTCTCGACAACAATTATCGCCAGGCCCGTGCGGTCAGTGTGGCCGAAACGGAATCGCGTACCCAGCTCGAGTGGTACCGCCGGGTCATCGCCGCGCTGGAACGCGGCGGGGAGATTACGCGCAGCCTCGAGGAGTTGCCGGACGATGAGGCGCTGGGCCGCCGCCGCGCCCGTGGCCAGGGGCTGCAACGCCCGGAAATTGCCGTGATCATGGCGCACCAGAAGATTGCGCTCTACCAGGCGATACTGGCGTCGGAATTCGTCGACGACCCGCACCTGGAGAGCGATCTGGAGCGTTACTTCCCGCGGCCTTTGTGGTCGCGTTTCGCGACAGACGCCCGGCGCCACCGACTGCGCCGGGAGATCATCGCCACGGTCAGCACCAATCGACTGGTCAACCACGCCGGCATTACCTTTGTTCAGCGCCTGCGCGACGAAACCGCCGCCAGCCTGGCGGATTTGGCGCGTGCCCATACCGTGACCCGCGACGTGTTCGAAATGGGCGAGCTGTGGCAGGCCATTGACACCATGGACGGCAAATTGCCGCAGCCGGTGCAGATCGCCGCGGTCATCGATACGCAGCGTCTGCTCGAACGCGGTACGCGCTGGTTTCTGCGCCACCAGCGTGAAAATACCGCTCTGGGAGAGACCGTCGAGCGCTTCCGTCCCGCCGTACAGGAAGTCGCCAAACGGGTTTCCCGGCTCGTTGCCGGCAGCGAGCGTGAGGCGCTCGATCGCGCCGTGCAGCAGTTGCGTGCGGAGGGAATGCCGAGTCGCCTGGCCTATCGTATCGCCGGCCTGGAGCCGATCTATTCGAGCCTCGACATTCACGAAATCGCGGCGACGACAGATGTCGCGATCGGCCACGTGATCGGGGTCTATTTCCAGCTCGGCAGCCGCCTCGATCTGCACTGGCTGCGGCAACAAACCGTCGCGCTGCCGGCCGACAACTCGTGGCAGGAGCGTGCGCGGACGGCGTTGACGGACGAACTCTACGATTTACAGGCAGCCTTGACCGCACTCGTGCTGAGGACAGGGAGCCGATCAGGCGCTGTGGACGCCCGGGTTGAAGCGTGGTTGGAACGACACAACAGCGCGGTCGAGCGCTGCCAGGGCATGCTGGCGGAACTCAAGAGCAGCGAGTCACGTGATCTGGCCATGCTGTCCGTCGCCGCCCGCGCGCTGCGGGCGCTGTTGCCTCATGGCATCGCGGAGGTGGAGTACACCTCCGCGTAGAGGTCGTTCAAGCACCCTTGACCGAGATGCGGCGCAAACGTGTGTGGGCTGCACGCGGCAGGGTGATGTGCAGGACGCCGCGCCGGTAATTCGCTTTGCCGCCTTGCTGATCGACGGCAACCGGCAAGGGCAAGGCCCGTTCGAAGCTGCCGTAGGCCCGCTCCATGATGTGGAAGCGGCCGCTGGTGCGTTGCTGCTCGACATGTTTCTCGCCACGTACGACCAACAGGTCTTCGATGACGTCGATGGTGAAGTCGTCCTCGTTCATCCCCGGGCATTCGAGGCTGACTTCGACCTCGTCATCGCCGACTTTTACCTCGGCGGCGAGTACCCCCCAGCGGCTCGCGGCAACGGCGATGCTTTGAGTGCGCTCGTCGTCGGGTGCGTCTCGATGGACGGGGTTGAAGCGCGTCAGGGCGTCGCCGGCGCGCTGGGTGAAATCACGCCAGCCCTCGGCGATGCCATCCCAGGCGCGTGCCAAGCCATGTTTCAAATCCTGCAAGGTGCTCATGAGTCGTACTCCCGCATTGTGATGATGACTCACCTGGGTGTGTCTCCAGATGAAAATGGTGGCAGGCGGCGGCATTTTCAAGACCGCCGGTCGTTCTGATCATCGCCCTTGAAATCGCAGCCAGACCCACCATCTTCCAGCAAGCGACACATGCAGCCAATGGAGGCGATCACCATGCGCACGACGATTTACGAACCTTTGAGCACCATCCGCCGCCTGCAGGACGAGATGAACCGTGCTTTCGGTAGTGCTCTGACTACCCCCGACGACAGTTCCAGCTCGGCGGTCAGCCATTGGGCCCCGGCCGTGGATGTCCACGAAGAAGCCGACCGCTACGTCATCGTGGCCGACGTGCCCGGCGTCCAGCCGGACGCGATCGAAGTCACGATGGAAAACGGTGTGCTGACCATATCGGGCGAACGCCAGGAGGAGAAGCGCACCGAGAACGGCAGCACGGCGCGCCGCGTCGAACGCGTCTACGGCTCGTTCTACCGGCGCTTCACCTTGCCCGACACAGCCGATGCCGAACGCGTCGAAGCGCGCAGCGCGCACGGGGTGCTCGAGATCTCCATTCCCAAGAAGGCCCAGCTCCAACCCAGGAAGATCAAGGTCGGCGGCTGATATCGTGACGAGCCCTTCGAGGACGGCGCAGCGCCGTTCTCGAACGGCAATGCAGGCCATCAACCGCGGCGGCGCTCAATCCAGCGCCGCAAGACGCTCGTAATAGGTTTTCAGAACCTCTATGCGAGCAACGCGCTTGTCGTTGCCCGGGACCAGGGTCCACGGCGCAATCTCTGTCGACGTGCGCGTCACCATGTCACCGACTGCGCGCTCGTAGTCCTCCCAGCGCTCGCGGTTGCGCCAGTCTTCGGCGGTGATCTTGTGCTGCTTCCACGCCGTTTGTTCGCGCTCGCGAAAACGCGCCAGCTGCTCGTCGGCGCTGATATGAACCCAGAATTTCAGCACTATAGTGCCGTGTTCGATGAGCTGCTCCTCGAAGCCGTTGATTTCGCTGTAAGCCCGCTGCCATTCGAGCTCCGTGGCGAAATTCTCGACCCGTTCGACGAGCACACGCCCATACCAGGATCGATCGTAGAAAGTGTTGTAGCCGGCCCGCGGTAGGTGGCGCCAGAAGCGCCACAGGTAATGGTGGGCTTTCTCCTCGTCGGTCGGAGCGGCGACCGATATCACCCGGTAGAGGCGCGCATCCATGGCCTGGGTGACGCGGCGGATGGCGCCGCCCTTGCCCGCGGCGTCCCAACCCTCGAATACGGCCACGGAATTCAGGCCTCGATTGTGGGCTTTCCAGGCCAGCTTGTAGAGTTCGTCCTGATAGTCACGCAGGGTCTTGTGATAAGCCTGCTCGCTCATTTTACGATCGAGCGGAACACCGCTCAGAGCGCCCGGCTCTCCCGCTTTCTGCAAGGTGGGCGAGGGCATGCGGACGCTCACACTGTCCGGGGCCGGCCGATCGAGGCGCATGCCGATGCGCTCGATGAGGATTTCACCCACCTTCAGATCGCGGTAGCGTGCATTGCCGGATTCGATGATGTGCCAGGGTGCGTGGGCGACATCGGTCTTGCGCAGCGCGTGTTCCGAGACCCGCACGAACTGATCGTAGCGTTTGGAGAAAGACCTCGTCAGGGGAGAGATTTTGCCGTGCTTACCCTTGGTTTCATCCACGAGACGCTGCATCTGTTCATGCTTCGAGAGATGAAACCAGAGTTTGACGATCAGTGCACCGTCGTCGACCAGCATGTCTTCGAAATGTCGAATGCGTTCGAGTTCACGATCGAAGCTGTCTTTCTTGCTCGTCTTGAGGGCGCGATCGATGATCGGTTGGGTATACCAGGAGCCGAACAGGACCGCGATGCGGCCCTTGGCCGGCAGTGCGCGCCAGAATTTCCAGTAGCGCGGACGCATGCGCTCCTCATCGGTCGCGTCCCAGAATGCATGTGTCTCGAGGCCGCGTGCATCCATCCACTTGTGCAGCAGGCTGACGACATCACCCTTGCCAGCACCCTCGACACCGGAAACGATGATGATGACTGGGAAGTCGGCGTCGCGCAGGCGCCGCTGAACTTCGAGTAGCGTCGTGTGGATCCCCGGTTCGCGCTGCGCAAACTCCGCTTTTTTGACCTTGCGACCGAGCTCGGCGGCTTCGAACATGGTTGTGAACTCCGTGGCTGTTGAGAAAGCTCCGTGAATCCATCCTGATAGCCGACTCGACACAGGACCGTTTTGACCATCGTCAATTTACGCTCGGTAGCCGCCGGGTGCGGGGAACTTTCAGGCCAGGCGCCTCATTCGAACACGATTGTCGTGAAACGCGGCGCCGCCCGCCGGCGCGGCCGGATCCGCACCAGTCAGGACATTGATGCCCGAGCCGCCGCGGTGGGCGGCATTGGGCCAGACGCTCTCTGCAATGATGACCCCTTGCCGCAGGCCGTCGAAGATTTCGGCCTGCACGACCACTGCACCGCGCTCATTGGCGATTTCGATCGCGTCCCCCGTCTCGATGCCGAGGCTCGCCGCATCGCCGGGATGGAGTAGTACGGTGGGCCGGCGTTCGCGGCGTACGGATGTCGGTGTTTCGGTGAATGTGGAATTGAGGAAATGGCGCGCCGGCGCGGTGACCAGCCGGAACGGCAACGTAGCATTGGCAATCTCGATGGCATCCCAGTGGTCGGGCAGCGCGGGCATGTTCGACAGCGTCTGATCCGGCACCACCCCGGCGGGAGCCAAAGCGGACCAATCGGGGGAAAAATGCCAACGCCCGTCGGCATGGCCGAAACCGTCGAGAAAATGCGCGGCCTCGAAATCCGGCTGGGCGTCGATCCAGTGGCTCCGTTCGAGTGCAGCCAACTCGCCCCAGCCGGAGGCGCGCAGCGTCCAGTCGATGATCTCGCGCGGGCTCATGTCGAAACCGCGATGGCTGGCGCCCACGCGCCGGGCCAGCGCGCAGATGAGTTCGTGGTTAGAGCGGCATTCTCCCGGCGGCTCGATGACCTTCGGTGAGAACTGGATGTGTTGGTGGCCTCCGCCCTGGTAGAGATCGTCGTGTTCGAGGAACATTGTCGCCGGCAGGACCACATCGGCCATGTCGGCGGTCTCGGTCATGAATTGTTCATGGACGCAGGTAAACAAATCCTCACGCGCGAAGCCGCGGCGGACGGCATTCTGATCGGGCGCGACCGACATCGGGTTGGTATTCTGGACCAGCAGCGCCGTCACCGGCGGGCCGCCGCGCAGCGCGTCGGGATCGCCTGTCAGCACGGCGCCGATGCGCGACTGATCGAGCAGGCGCACCGCAGGATCGCGCACGTCGAGGCCGTCGATCAGGGTGCGATCCCAATGATAAATCGCGCCGTTGTTGTGGAACGCGCCGCCGCCACGATGGCGCCAGGCGCCGGTGACCGCCGCTATCGACGCCGCGGCGTGCATATTGACTGCACCGTTGCGCTGACGGGCAAAGCCGTAGCCAAGCCTGAAATAGCTGCGTGGATGGCTGCCGACGAGCGCGGCAAACGCTTCTATTTCGGTCGCCGGCACGCCGCAGATGGCACTCGCCCAGGCCGGGTCGCGGCTGCGCAGATGCTCTTCCAGCGCAACCGCATCGGCCGTATAGCGGGCAAGATAGTCGCGATCCGCGTAGCCATCACGAAACAGGACGTGCATCACTGCGCAGGCCAGTGCGGCGTCGGTGCCGGGCCGTACACACAGAAAGCTGTCGGCCTGGCGCGCAGTGGCATTGGCATAGACGTCGACGACAACGATGTGGGCGCCGCGGGCGCGCCGTGCAGCCAGGGCATGATGCATGACGTTGACCTGGGTCGAAGCGGCGTTGGTGCCCCAGATCACGATGACGTCGGAATCCGCCATCTCGCGCGGGTCGACCCCGGCCAGACGCCCGGCGCCGGCCATCCAGCCATTCCAGGCCAGGGCGACGCAAATCGTCGCGTACTCGCCCGAATAGCGTTTCGCATGGCGCAGACGGTTGATGCCGTCACGCATGACCAGGCCCATGGTGCCGGCGTAGAAATACGGCCAGACCGCTGCCGGTCCGTGGCGCTGCTCGGCGGCGAGGAAGGCCTCGGCGACGATGTCGAGTGCGTCATCCCACGCGATGCGTTCGAATGCTGCACCGCCCTTGGCGCCGCGGCGGCGCAGCGGATGCAGCAGGCGCTCGGGATGGTGGATGCGCTCGGCATAGCGTGCGACCTTGCTGCAGATGACGCCGCGGGTATAGGTATTGTCCGCGGCACCGCGCACGCGGCCGATGCGATCGGGGGCGAGGCGCTCGACTTCGAGCGCGCAGGTCGAGGGGCAGTCATGGGGACAGACGGCGTGATGCCAGGTCATGGATGCGGCAGCCGGAATTTACGTCGGTGCATTGTAGACGCGGGGCCGCTGCGCTGCATGCGCCGGGTCCCTGCCGCCTGCCGTGTATCGCACGGCGTAGTCGCAGGCGCCGGTTCCGTCGGGCGGGTACGCTGGCGGGCGCATCCATGCTCGCGGCACGGGCCGAGGCGCTGCGCCGCTGAAACGGGTGCTGCCGCGACCCTGGTGGAATCTCTGTTCGGGTACCCGACCTCGTGTACGATAGCCCGCTGAACATGTACTGACGTAGGGGACACGAACATGCAACTCAGCGGACCGCTGGTTTCGACAGCCTGGCTCGCCGACCATCTGGGCGACCCGGCACTCCGGATCTACGACACCACCATCTATCTCAAACACAAACCAGAGGGCTTCGGTTATCTGCCCGAGAGCGGTCGCGGAGAATGGGCCGAGGCGCACATTCCGGGCGCCGGCTTCCTCGACGTCCTGGGCGAACTCTCCGATGCGGCCGCCGGTATCCCGTTCATGATGCCGCGGCCGGAAGCCTTTGCCGAGACCATGGCCGGCCACGGCGTCGCCGACGATACCACCGTCGTCCTCTACAACAAGGGCTTCCCGATGTGGTCGACGCGGGTCTGGTGGATGCTGCGCTCGATAGGCTTCGACAAGGTGGCCGTGCTGAATGGCGGCTACGAGAAATGGGTGCGCGAGGGTCGCGCAGTCGACGCCGCGGCGCCGGATTATCCGCGCGGCCGACTCAGCGTGAATTTCCGCCCCGAGATGTGGGTCGACAAGGACCGTATGCTCGAGGTCATCGCCAGCGGCGCGCCGGTAACCATCAATGCGCTGGCGCCGGAAGTCTATAGCGGTGAGAAAAACCAGTATGGCCGCCCGGGACACCTGCCCGGCACCCACAACGTGTTCTACGGCAGCCTCATCGACCCCGATAGCGGCGAATTTCTGCCTCCTGATCAGCTTGCCGGGCTGTTTTCGGCGAGCGGCGCACTGGCGGCGGACGAAGTCATCACCTACTGCGGCGGTGGCATCTCGGCGACGATGGACTGCCTTGCTCTCGAACTCTGTGGGCAGCGCGCGGTAGCGGTCTACGACGGCTCGATGTCGGAATGGGTGCGCGACGAAAACTTGCCACTCAAACTCGGGCCGACGCCCTGAGCGGGGCAGACGGCGGCTGCGCCCGGCAGCGCATATAGGCTTCGAGCGCGCCGCCGAGCACCACGGCGTTCAAGGCATGCCAGGCCCAATGGGTGCCCCAGCGCCACACCGGGCAGACCAGGAGATCGACGGTGCGCAGCGCCAGTGAGAGGCCGAACAGGGCCACCATGGCCAACAGCAACCTATTGCCAGTGCGGCGCCGATAGTCCCAGCCAAGCCAGGCCAGAGCGAGCCAGGCCGGCACATAGCCGAGCGAACCATTGAACAGCGCCGGCTCCATGCCGGCGAGCGCGATGCTCGCAGCGAACAGCACCAGCGTCACCGTGACGCGCGCTGGGGACAGGCCTGCGACGCGGCCCAGATACAAGCCGAGGTAGGTGAACTCGAAAGCGAGTATGGGCAGCACATCCAGCCACAAGGCCCAGCGCGTTGCGAACAGATGGAACAGGCCGCTGCCGATGCCGATGCTGCCGAGGATGGCCGCGAGGATCTCGCTGTCGACTTGCCGGCGACGCCGTGCGCGCCACGCGCAGATGAGTGCGGCGAGCAGGAACAGGACGTTGGTCGCGGCATTCAAGGGCTCGGACCACAGCCCCGGGCCACTGCGCTCGCAGTAGAGGTAGATCACCTGGCGTTACGTCTGCGCACCGGGGCGCCGTGTCCGGGTTGGCGCGCGATGCCCGCTGCGGCCATCGGAGCCCTTCAGCAGCGCACCACGTTGACCACCGTCGAATGCACGCTGGTGCTCTCGCCCATGTCCGCGGCGCGTGCGGTGTGGACGAAATTGACGTTGCCGCCGTGCGCTTCGAGGCTCGGCCAGCGCCCTTTGTAACTCACCGCCGTGCCTGGCAGAACGGCGTCGTCGAGGCGGGCGGTCAGGACGATCTTGCCGGTGGCGTTGCTGGCTTCGACCAGATTGCCTTCGCGAATGCCCAGGCGCACCGCGTCGCTCGGATTGAGGTGCAGCGCGGCCGCACCGCTGCGCTCGGCGATATGGGCGTCGTTGGCGTAGCTGTCGTTGAGGCGCCATTTCGAGGCCGGGGTCAGCAGGCGTAGTTCTCCGTCCGGTAATTCGGCGTCGGCCCACGGTTGGGGAGTCAGCGGCAGACCCATGGCAACGGCCTGTTCGGAGGCGATTTCGATGCGTCCACTCGGTGTCTCGAAGCGCTGTTCGGCCCAGGGCTGGAGTGGCGTATCGTCGAGCGCGAACCAGCCGCGGCGCTGTAGTTCGGCAAAATCGAAGCCCGTATTCATCTGCTGCATCATGCAATCGATCAGCGACTCATCGCTTTCGTACAGTGCCGCCTCGTCGAGACCCATGGCATGGGCCAGACGACGGAAGATTTCCGCATTCGGCAGCGCCTCGCCGAGCGGTTCGCCGGCTTTGCTCTGCGCGCCCATGTGGAAATGGAAATAACTGAAGGTGACGTCGTCGTATTCGAGAAAGCTCGCCGCCGGCAAGACGATATCGGCATAACGGGCGGTATCGGTCATGAACACGTCGCAGACCACGGTGAACAGGTCGTCGCGCTCGAGTGCGCGACGCAATCGATCCTGTTCCGGCGCCGAAGCGAGCGGGTTGGTGTTCCAGGAGAAGAACACCTTGAACTCGTCAGATGTCTCGAGGCGCTCGGCAAGATGCATGTGGCTCACTTTCTTGCCGCCTTCGCGGGCAATCGATTCACCGCCGAGCCAACCGAGGTCGATGCCGGCGAGTAGGGGCGTGATATTCAGGTAACAGAAGCCCGCGCCCGGTTTGCCGATGTTGCCGGTCAGCGCGGGCAGCAGGCCGACCGCGCGCATGATGTTGCCGCCCGTTGCCTGCCGTTGCAGACCCTGGCCACACCAGAGCAAGGCCGGGCCGGCGCCGTACCAGGCTGCGGCCTGCTCGATGTCTGCGGCGGGTACGCCGGTCTGTACTTCCCCCCATTGCGGCGTGGCGCGGGCGAGATCGGCCTCGAGGTGTTCGAAACCCAGGGTATGGGCGTCGATGTAGGCCTGATCGAAATTGCCGTCACGCTGCAGACAGTGCAACAGGCTGAAGGCCAGCGCGGCATCCGTCCCCGGTCGCAGCTGGAGATGCAGGTCGGCCGCATCCGCGCTTTCCGTGCGGATGGGATCCACCACCACGATCTTCCCCGGTGCCTCCTGCAGCCAGTGCTCGTGGGCATGGGGTGCCGAATGCGAAGGGTTTGCACCCCACACCAGGATGCACGCGGCGTCAGCCGCCGTACGGGGATCGAAACCAATCAGCGAATTGCCGAACTGCAGCGTCCAGGCGACGTGGCCGGCGGCGTTGCAGATGCTGTCCGGATCGACTTCGGAAGCACCCAGGTAATTGAACAGGCGGTTCGGAAACAGGAAGCCGATCAGCGACAGTGTGCCGGAATAATGGGTATGCAGAATCGAAGCGGCGCCGTGTTCGGCGCGGGCCGCGTTCATGCGTGAGGCGACCGCCGCCAAGGCTTCGTCCCAGCCGATCGGTTCGAATTGGCTGCTGCCGCGCGGTCCGACGCGCTTCAGCGGCTGCAGCAGGCGCTGCGTCGGATCCTGCCAGACGCCGTTGTAGGAAATGGCGCATTTGCTGCACAGCTTGCCGCGGGAAACCGGATGATCCGGATCCCCCAGTACCCGGTGGCGGCCGCTGTCGCGGATGTCGACAACAATGCCGCAGCCGTCGTAACAATCCCGCGGGCAGTTGGTACGAATGGTTTTCATGACGCGAGTCCCCGGAGGCGTGATGCCGGGCATCAAAGCACACTCTCGGCGCCGACGGCAATTACCCGGCAAGCCGTCGCCTGTGGGGCCGAGATTGACAGCTGGCGGAGCAAGTGAAATAAGTCCTCGGTGTAGCTCGCGCGAACCGGCGTGCGCACTCGACAGATGAAAGGGGATCGCATGAGCGTGTTGTCGGAATTCAAGGAATTCGCCGTAAAGGGCAATGTCGTCGATATGGCAGTCGGCATCATCGTCGGCGCCGCTTTTGGAAAAATCGTGTCGTCGTTGGTCAACGATGTGGTCATGCCGCCGATAGGTCTGCTGCTCGGCGGCGTCAATTTCTCCGATCTCGCGGTGGTCTTGAAAGAGGCTGAGGGGGAGGTCGCCGCGGTGGCCATCAATTACGGGGTGTTCATTCAGACCGTGCTCGATTTCGTCATCGTCGCGTTTGCCATCTTCATGGCGATCAAGGCCATGAACTCACTGCAGCGTGCCCGCGAGCAGGAAGTCGTACCCGAAGCGGCGGCGCCGGAGCTCAGTGCAGAAGTCAAACTGCTGGCGGAAATCCGCGATTTGTTGATGAACAAGCCCTGACCCGTGCCGCTCCTTCGTGCTCGATTACGGGCGCGATGCCGGCAATTTGCTACGATGTCCGGGCGGGGAGTAAGTCCTTTTAATGAGCAGGGGAGTGGAACATGAGCGACTTTTACGGTGACGAACATCGCGTCCTGCAGAACCAGTTCGAGACGCGCAAGATGGCCGATCGCCTCGAAGAGATGATCATCAAGGATTCTCTCGACGAGAACGACCAGGGTTTCGTCGCTACACGCGACATGTTCTTCCTCGCCACCGTCGATCACCAGGGTCGCCCGACGGTCTCGTACAAAGGCGGCGATCCGGGTTTCATCACCATCGTCGATCCGCGCACCATCGCGTTCCCGAGCTACGATGGCAACGGTATGTTCTTCTCCATGGGCAACATCGCCGGCAACCCGGACATCGGCATCCTGTTCATCGATTTGGAAGTGCCCAATCGCCTGCGCCTGCAGGGGCGCGCCTCGGTGACGGCCGACGATCCGCTGCTCGCGAACTATGCCGAGGCCGAGCTTATCGTACGCGTCGCCATCCAGCAGATTTGGGTCAACTGCCCGCGTTACATCCACCGCTACAAGAAGCTCGCGCCCTCGCAGAATGTGCCGCGCGCGGAATGTCGAGCACCCTTGGCCGAATGGAAACGCCTCGACGCGGTACAGGACGTGCTGCCGCCCAAGGACCTGCCTCGTGTCGATGAAGCAGGTGGTTTGATCACCATGGATGAATATGCCGAAAAGGTGCTCAAGGGCGAGGCTTGAAGCGCCCGCACGGTGCGGCGGCACTCGCCCCCGGCTTCGGGTCCGCCGCAAAATAACTGGGCGATTTTGGGGCGTTGAGGCGCCCGGCTGGCCAGGC
>JBBDTC010000266.1:0-3463 GCA_040904625.1 Gammaproteobacteria bacterium | reverse complement strand
TTTATGAACGCATCATAACCCTATGACAAATAACAAAATATTGGTGGAGGCGGCGGGAGTCGAACCCGCGTCCGCAAGTCCTCCGCCGTCGGTTCTACATGCTTAGCCAATCTATTGTTTTAACCGTGCGCTACCCGACCGGCAGGGAAAACGCCCGGCGATTCCGTAGGGTTTTAACGCATCCGCCCCGGACAGGCATCAGCGCGATCTTGTGAGAAATGACGCCTGATACTGGACGCACAAGCACGGCTCCAGTCAGACGGCACCCTACTGGGTTTTAAGCAGCGAGTGCGTAGTTGTCTTCGTTGGCAACTATGTTTTTTGCAGTTGGATTTACGAGGTGCTCTGCCCCTCGGCATGCCCCTTCGGTTTCGCGACCCACGTCGAAGCCGTGACGCCCCCAGGGAAAAGTGAGTATACAGACTTATCGCGGGCGCAGAAGTTCCGGGCGTCAATTCAGCGGGCGGCCTTCAGCAGGCGCGATTTTTCGCGGCCCCAATCGCGGTCCTTTTCGGCGGCGCGCTTGTCGTGCTGTTTCTTGCCGTGGGCGAGCCCGACATCGACCTTCACGCGGCCATTCTTCCAGTACAGAGCAAGGGCAATGGCGGTCGATCCTTTGCGCTCCACGGCACCGCGAATATGGTCGATCTCGCGTCGGTTGAGCAGTAGCTTGCGGGTGCGCTGGGGGTCGGGATTGACGTGCGTAGATGCCGAGTTCAGCGGGCTGATCTGTGAGCCGAAGAGGAAGGCCTCGCCGTCCTTGAACAGGACATAGGCGTCGCGGAGCTGCGCTTTGCCGGCACGTATGCTCTTGACTTCCCAGCCTTCGAGGACGATGCCGGCCTCGAGGCGTTCGTCGATGTGAAAGTCATGGCGAGCCTTGCGGTTCTGCGCAATCGTGCTCGGCGTCTTGGACTTGGCTTTTTTCTGGGACGTCATGCGCGGGCCTGTGAACCGGGCGGGGAACGCGCGGTGGGGAGCGATTATAGCAATGCCACGGGGACAGCACTGCTTGGCTTGCGTCGCCGAGGATAGCTATGGCGCGTTCGACATCCGTGAGCCTGCCGTCGTCAGGCCTGTTATCGACGGCGGGAGAGGGCAGTCCGGGCGTCTCCGTGCTGTTGTCGTTGCCTGCTTCGTGGTTGCTGGACGGCGCCTGAACCGAGGCTGGAGCGGCGGCCCTGGCTGGCTCTGCTCAGCTCGGTTGGCGCAACCTTGTCGCCCCCCAGCCGATGGACCAGAATGCCGCCTTCATTACCGATCAGGAGTGCCAGATGGCCGCAGGCCGGGAGTCGATGCATGGACAATGGTCCTCGCGCTGGGTATTCATTCTCGCGGCGACGGGGTCGGCGGTAGGCCTCGGTAACATCTGGCGTTTTCCCTATATCACGGGAGAGAACGGCGGCGGCGCGTTCGTGTTGATCTATCTGCTGTGCGTGCTGATGGTCGGCCTGCCCATCATGATTGCCGAGATCCTGCTCGGCCGGCGGGGCCGGCGCAGTCCCATCAACACCATGGCGGCGCTGGCCGATGACGAGGGCTTGAATCCGCGCTGGCATCTGTTGGGCTGGATGGGGGTGGTCGCCGGTTTCGTGATCCTGTCCTTCTATTCGGTCGTCGCGGGTTGGTCTCTGGCCTACGTCAGTTATGTCGCCAAGGGCTTGTTCGTCGATGCGAACGCCGCTGCCGCGCAGATGACCTTCGACGGCCTGACCGGATCGGCTGGGCGCCTGTTGGCATGGCACAGCCTGTTCATGGTCCTGGTCATCGCGGTCGTCGCGCGCGGTGTGCGCGGGGGGCTCGAGCAGGCTGTGAAGTACTTGATGCCGGCGCTCTTTTTCATGCTCCTGGTGATGGTCGGTTACGCGCTCCTGTCCGGCGACCCAATGGCCGCACTGGCTTACCTGTTCGAGCCCGATTTCAGCGAGATTTCCGGCGACAGCGTGCTCGTCGCGCTCGGCCAGGCATTTTTCAGTCTCAGCCTCGGCATGGGGTCGATCATGATCTACGGATCCTATCTGCCCAATGACGCCTCCATCATGCAGACATCCGGCATCATTGCCGGGGCGGATACGCTGGTTGCGCTGCTTGCGGGCTTGGCGATTTTCCCTATCGTCTTCGGCTATGGCCTCGAACCCGGTCAGGGCCCGGGCCTGGTGTTCATCTCCCTCACCATTGCTTTCGGCCATATGCCGGGGGGGCAGTTGTTCGGCACGGTATTCTTCCTCTTGTTGAGCATCGCGGCCTGGACCTCGGCCATTTCTCTGCTCGAGCCGGTCGCGGCCTGGTTGGTCGAATCGCGCGGCTGGAGTCGCTTGAAGAGTTGCCTGGCGGGTGGCCTGGCAGCGTGGCTGCTAGGCTTCGGTTCGCTGCTGTCGTTCAATCACTGGCGGGATTTCACGCCTGGCGGCCGGAACTTCTTCGACTGGTCCGAGTTCCTGAGTACCAGTATCCTGTTACCGCTGGGTGGGTTGTTCATCGCCATCTTCGCGGGTTGGCGTATGCGCCTGGCGAGTACCATGGAAGAACTCGGCTCCGGGCCGTCGGCGGGTTATCGCGCCTGGCTCGGCTTGATTTTGATCATCGCTCCGCTCGGAGTGTTGTTGGTTTTTCTCGAAGGAACCGGCCTGCGCACGTTGCTGACGGCGACGCTGGCCCAGTTGGTGAATGCCGTGTTCGGCTGACGACAATAGCTCATGACCAAAGTCCGCCGGGCAGCATTCGTGCCCTTCTCCGCTACCCAGATGTTCGATGTCGTCAACGATGTCGAGTCCTATCCAGAGTTCCTGCCCTGGTGCGAAGCGGCCACCATTTTGATCGATGAACCGCAGTGCATGCAGGCGCGCTTGACCATCAACAAGGGCCGGTTTCGCTACAGTTTCACGACATCCAATCGTCTCGAGCGCGGGCGCAGCATCCGCATTGGGCTGATCGACGGCCCGTTTCGCAAGTTCACCGGTGCGTGGCGCTTCGATGATGCCGATGGCGGCTGCATGGTTCATTTCGAACTCGAGTTCGAGTTCAGCAACCGCCTGCTCGCGGCGGCGCTGAATGCGGTATTCAAACCGATTGCGGACTCTCAGGTCGATGCATTCAAGCGCCGCGCGCATGCCCTCTATGCCGCCTGAGCGCATTTGCGTCGAAGTCGCCACGACAGCGGTCGGCGCCGCCTGTGTAACGGTGCTGGACGTCCCGTTCGGTACCACCGTCAGGGGCGCGGTCGAGCGTGTCCGCGCCGCAGGATCGCTGACCCTGCCGGACTGGGGCGCTGCCCGCTACGGGATTTTCGGTGTCGAGTGCGGTCTCGATACACCGCTGAGATGCGGTGATCGGGTCGAAGTCTACGAACCGCTGCGCGACGATCCGAAAGTTATCCGGCGGCGACGGGCCGAACGCCAGCGCCAACGTTAGGGCCTGTTGATCATTCATTGTTCGGCGCTGCTGTGGCCATTGTCGTGACCCG
>JBBDTC010000265.1:0-3467 GCA_040904625.1 Gammaproteobacteria bacterium | reverse complement strand
CGCAGACGGCAGCTATCCGGCACGGACCATTCACCAAGAACGTTCTCATCGAGGTCTCCCTGACTGTGGCAATGCAGCAGCCTGCTGCGGGGCCGGCCTTGACAAAATCATCCCTTAAGCGCCCCAGCATTGCGTCCGGCGATACGGCCGAAGGCGAGACATTCTCCCAAATTTGCCCCGCCCTGTGGATACTGCACGTAGATTTAGACCAGTTCCCCCGCGCTGTAGAGGCCAGGGGTGGGTTTCCGAAGACATCCACGACCTCGGCCCGCGCATTGCGGCGCGGCCTCATCATCGTGCTCGCGGCCATCGGTTCCTTCTCGCGGTCGCGCCGCTACGCCATCGGAGTACCTGTTCCCTCACATGATTTTCCCATCCACCACCCGGATTGACCGCCGGCAGTAAGCGGCGATTTTCTCGTCGTGGGTGGAGATGAGGAAGGTGGTGCCCTCCTCCTGGTTGATCTCCTCGATGAGGCGCATGACCTGATCGGCGGACTCACGGTCGAGATTGCCGGTGGGTTCGTCTGCGAGGACCAGCGCGGGTCGGTTCATGAGCGCGCGGGCGACGGCGACGCGCTGCTTCTGTCCGCCCGAAAGCTCGGTCGCGAGAAAGTCGATGCGGTCGACCAGACCCACGCGCACTAGCAGGTTCCGGCCGCGCTCGCGCATCGCCCCGGTTTCAAGACCGGCGCGGACGGCGGCGGGGAAGATCACGTTCTCGAGCGCGGTGAAGTCCGGCAGCAGGTGATGGAACTGGAAGACGAAGCCGATATGGCGGTTGCGGAACTCGGTGAGCTCGCGGTCGCTCGCCCGGTTGAGGTCTTCCCCGAGCATTTCCTGGTCGCCCGCGGTCGGCCGCAACAGCGTGCCGAGGATGGTCAGGAGGGTGCTCTTGCCCGAGCCGGAGGGACCGAGCAGGGCCGAGAGCTCGCCTCGCTCCATCCTGAGATCGAGCCCGCGCAGTACGCGTGTCGCCGTCTCGCCGTCCCCGTAGGTCATGACGAGATTGCGAACCTCGAATAGGGCCTGCGCGCTCATTGCGTGATCACCGTGACCGGGTCCACCCGCGCCGCCGCCCGGGCCGGCAGGATGGAGGCGAGGATGGCGCCAATGGCGGTGAGGATGATGGCGAGGCCGAAGGCACCCTGACGCACGTCGATGGGGAGACCCCCCGTCGTCGTCAGCTCGGGCGGCGGAAAGGGCGAGAGGGCGAGCCAGCCGAAGCCTGCACCGAAGAGTCCGCCGAGAATCCCGATCAGCGCGCCCTGGATGACGAAGACGGTGACGACGAAGCGCCGGCTCGCGCCCATGGCGCGCATGATACCGATCTCCCCGCGTCGCCGGTAGGTGGAGAGGAGCAGCGCGCTCGCCACGCCGATAACGATGGTGATGAGGGCGAAGGCCTTGATGAGGGTGCCCGAACTCTCCTGCGCCCGAATGCCGGAGAGGAGCTGGGCATTGCCCGCCGTCCACGGTGTCGCGACGAGGCCCGTATCGGCGGCGATGCGCCCCGCATAGGCATCCGCCCCGTACACGTCGGCAAGTTTGATCTCGATGCGCGAAATGCCCTGCGGAAGATCGAACAGGGTGCGCGCAACCGAGATCCCCACGAAGGCTGCACGGCTGTCGAGGGCGTCGAGGCCGAGTTCGAAGATGCCACCCAAGAGCAGCGGCCGCTCGACGCCGCGCTCGGAGAGCAGGGTCACCACTTGCCCCACCTCGAGCCCAAGATCGCGCGCCAGCGTGCTGCCGATGAGCATGGTGTTGTTGGGAAGCGCCTCGCTCCCCGCGATGATGTGCCCGCCGATATCGGCGATGGCCGAGACCTTGTCCGCCTCGACGCCGGTAACCCCGACGGGTGCCCGGGTCTGGCCGCGCACCAGAAAGCCGTTTCCCACGATCTGCGGAGAGGCCTTGGAGACGCCAGGCAGCGCCTCGATGAGCGGCAGGAAGGCTGCAGCCGTCCGCAATTGCTCGCGCTGCGTGGTGGCCGGCTGCGCGACCAGCAGCACTTCGCCCGCATCGGCCGGCAGCAGGAGTCCCGCGTCACGGCCGGGTGGTTCGACCGTGACGTGGGCGATGTCGCCCACCGTGCGCTGGACGAGGTATACGCCGAGCCCCCCGATCAGCGCGCTGATGAAGATGAAGACGAAGACGCCGACAGCGACGCCCAGCGTGAGCAGCGCCGTCTGCGCTTTGCCGGCGGTGAGGTAGCGGAGAGCGATCTTGAGGCCGTAGGGCACGGGGCTCACGTCCGGGGCGCGACGGCCTGCCCGGGCTTCACCGCGGCAGGATCGAGGATGACTTGGTCGCCCGCGGCAATTCCCGAAGTGACGATGACGCGCTCGGCCGGCCAGTCGGAGAAGGCAATGTCGCGCAGTGTCGCGACGCCGTCCTCGAGCAGCATGACTTGGCTCTGCCCCGCCTCGGTAAGGATCGCGCCGCGCGGCACCGAAATCGCCTCCGGGTGCTCGCCGACGATGATGTTCGCGCTCACCGTCAGGCCCACCGGCAGCGAAACCGGCTCGTCGAAGGCGATGCGGATGGCGCGCCCCCCGGTCGCCGAGTCGACGCTGGGGGCCGCGAAGGAGACCGAGCCGGTGCGGCTCTGGCCGTCGCCAGCCGGTCTCAGCACTGCGCTGAGCCCCACGCGCATCCGCGCCGAATAGACCTCGTCGACGTCAGTTTCGACAACCAACGTCGACAGGTCGGCAATGGTGAACAGCTCGGTCTGGGTGTCGACCATCTGCCCCTCGTCCACGCCGCGCATGATCACCACGCCGGTGAGCGGCGAGGTTATGGTGTAAAGCGCGAGTTCGTTCAGGCTCAGGTCCAGCGCGCCGCGCAGTCGCTCGACCTCGTTGGTGGCCGAAGCCAGGGCGAGTTCGGCATCCTCGCGCGAACTGCGCGTGACGTTGTCGCCCAGCGCCGTGGCACGGTCGAACGCCGCTTGCGTCTGCCTCTGGCGCACGAGACCGGCTTCAAGCGCGGCCTGTGCCTGCGCCACCAGCGCCTGCGGCTGCGAGGTGTTGAGGCGCAGGAGCATTTCGTCTTCGGTGACACGTTCACCCTCGTCGGCGAAGACCTCGACGGCCTGGGCGGAGACGGCGGAGCGGACGTTGACCGAGTGGCGCGGCGCGATGCGTCCGTTGACCGCCAGCGCCTGGGTCACCGTGCCGGGCGTCACAGTCTCGACGGCGACCGCAACCACGCGCCGCTCCCAAGGGCGCTCCAAATAGAGATAGAAGCCGGCGCCGGCCAGCGCCAGCAGCACCAGCCACAGCCAGACGCGTCCCCGAGGTTTCGAACTTCGCGCCGCCATTTCCTTGCCAGTTGCCCGTGAACCAGAATCTAGTCGCCCTGCCAGCTTCCCGTTCCTAGAAACTATGGCGTCGCGGGCCTGCCTTGATCGGGTGAATATCGCAGGGATGTCCCCAGTCCAGCTTGATCTGGATCAGAAGCCAC
>JBBDTC010000264.1:0-20962 GCA_040904625.1 Gammaproteobacteria bacterium | reverse complement strand
GAGCACGGCCCGAGTTTGCGCGCAGATCGGCGGCCGCAGCAGGATGGGTGTGAGATATGCGGGCTAGTCCGCGCCGTAGTCGCGCGCAGCCGCAGCGGCGCTGACGAAGCCGTCGGCGACGTCGTCGGCCACACGCTGCGGTACGCGCCGAGACGGCTCCCCCCAGCCGCCGCCGCCGGGGGTGTCGAGCTGGACGCGGTCGCCGGAGCGAATGATGACGTTGGACCATTTACTGGTCGAGGCCTTGCCGAAAGCCTCGACCATGGTCTGCCAGTCGGCACTGCCGGCGCGCATGTAACGCGTCATGCCGGCGGCGCCGGCGCCACCGCCGGCGAATCCCCAGGCCTGGTGGTCGTGGCGATCGGTGAGCTGGCTGCAGGTGATGTCGGCATCGAGACAGCGCCAGGTCTTGCGCGTGCCCAGGCCGCCGCGATACTCGCCCGCGCCGCCGGAATCCTGGCGCAGACAGAATTCCTCGGTCAGCCAGGGGTAGCGGGTCTCGAACACCTCGACCGGCATCACCCGGCAATTGCCGTTGATGGAATCGGTGGCGTCATTGCCGTCCGCGAAAGGGCGTGCACCCCAACCCACGGTTTCGATGTCGTAACAGGCGAAGTATTCGTCGTAGCGCTTGTCCACGCCGCCGAACACGAAATTCAGATGAGTGCCGCCCTCCCCGGCCATGGCCCGCCCCGGAGCGGCCTGGGCCAGCGCACCGATGACCGCGCCGGCGATGCGTGGATGGGTCTCGGTATTGCCGCCGACCTCGGGGGCGGGGTAGTCGACGTTCACGATAGTGCCGTGCGGGGCGATGATGCGGATGGGACGGAAACACCCCGAATTACGCGGAATGGACGGATCGGTCAGGTGCAGAATGGCGTTGTAGGCCGCCGACCAGGCCACGCCCAGGGTGGCGTTGATCGGACCTGCGACCTGCGCGGTGGAGCCGGTGTAATCGACCACGACCTCCTCGCCCTGGACGTGGCAATGGGCTTCGATGCGGATCTCCGAGTCCGACACGCCGTCGTTGTCCATGTAATCGACGAAACTGTAGAGGCCGTCTGGGATGTCCCGGATCTCGGCCCGCATGCGGGTCTCGGCGTAATCCATGAGGTCGTCGCAGGTCTTCACGAAGCGCTCGCTGCCGTATTTCCGCACGACCTCACCGAGGCGGCGCACGCCGGTCTCGACGCCGGCAATCAGCGCCCGCATATCGCCGTAGTTGTAGCGCGGCGTACGCACGTTGGCGAGCCACAGTTTCCACACTTCGGGCACGTCCTCACCGCGTTTCTTGATCTTCACCGGCGGCACCCGGATGCCTTCGTGGAAGATTTCGGTGGCCTCGGCCGCGAAGCCGCCCGGCACCATGCCGCCGACCTCGGCGACATGGCCGATGGCGACGGCGAAGGCGATGAGTTGGTCGTCGACGAACAGCGGGCAAAACAGCGTGTGTTCGGGGGTATGCAGGCCGCCGCGGTAGGGATCGTTGTGGACCAGCACATCGCCCGGATCGATGCTGTCCAGCGGGACCTCCTGCAGGCAGGAGCGGATCAGCAGCGGCATGCCGCCGATCTGGGCCGGACAGAATTCGGCCACGGCGAGCATCTCACCCTGCGGCGAAGCCAGTCCGCAGGTGAAGTCCAGCGCTTCGTTGAACACCGTCGAGTACGAGGTTTTCATCAGCGTGATGCCCATCTCGCGGCAGATTGAAATCATGCTGTTCTCGATCACGTTCATGGTGACGAGGTCGAGGCCGTTTTGCGCATTCATGGCTTGTCTCCAGAGCGACCGTCCGCAGTCGCGAGTTCGAGATGACCCTGGCGCGAGACCGTCAGGCGATAAGCGGGCCGCAAGACCGTGACCGAGGCCGCCTCTTCGATCAGCGCCGGCCCGTCGATGGCCTGGCCAGGGGCGAGGTCGTCGCGGGCGTAGACCGCCGTGTCGAGGGCACCCTCGGCGAACCAGACCGAGCGCCGTTCCAGGGGTTTGGCGTCAGGGCGGGAAGGCAGTGCCGGCAGATCCGGCTTGGGCGTCACCGCCACGGCGGTGCACTTGATCGTGATGACCTCGATGACCTCACCCGGGATGGCGAAGCCGAAACGGGCTTCGTGCAGCGCGTGGAAAGCGGCCCACAGTGCGGCGCAGGCGGCTTCATCGAAGCTGTCAGCGGCGAAGGGGACGTCGAGTTCGTAGTTCTGGCCGAGGTAGCGCAGCTCCAGCATACAGCTTACCGTCAGGTCGTCGGCATAGCCTTGGGCGAGCAGTTCGTCGCGCGCTTCGGCGACGAGCTCCGTGAGAAAAGCGTCCGCCCGGGCACCGTCGAAGCGGGCCGAGTTCATCTGCACCGTACGCTCGCGATCGACCCGCGCATCGGCGAAGGTGAAGCCGAGCGCCGAAAACTGGCCGGGATGGATGGGCACGACTCCGTGCGGGATCCCGGCCTCCTCCATCAGGTCGGTAACGTGCAGCGGGCCCGCACCGCCGAAGGCCATGAGCGCGAAATCGCGCGGATCCTGCCCGCGTTCGACCAGCACCGTGCGCAACGCGCCGACCATGTTGTTGTTGACGATACGCAGGATGGCGAGCGCGGTCTGCTCGGCATCGAGACCGATCGGCGCACCGATCGCTGCCACCGCCGCACGGGCCGCCGCGACATCGAGCGGCATCTCGCCGCCGAGGAAGCGCGTCGGGCTGAGCCGGCCGAGCACGACATTGGCATCGGTGACGGTCGCCGCCGTACCGCCGAAGCCGTAACAGGCCGGGCCGGGCTGCGCCCCGGCGCTGTGCGGCCCGACGCGCAGCATACCGCCGCGGTCGATCCAGGCGACCGAGCCGCCGCCGGCGCCGATGGTGCGGATATCGATCATGGGGATCTGGATCGGCACGCCGAACTCGAGTTCGAAATTGGTGGTGAACGTGATCGCGCCGTCGACGATGGTCGAGCAGTCGGTCGACGTGCCGCCCATATCCAGCGTCACGGCGTGATCGAGCCCCAGCGTCGCGGCGATCTCGGCGCCGGCGACGACGCCGCCGGTCGGTCCCGACAGCGTCAGGTGGACCGGCTGGGCCGCGGCGCCCGCCAGCGTCATTTCCCCGCCGTTCGAGCGCATGACTACCGGCGCGGCGGCGACGCCCGCGGCCGCGAGGCGCGCGCGCATGTCACGCAGGTAGCGGTGTACGACCGGTTTCAGATAGGCATCGGCAAGCACGGTCGAGGCACGTTCGTATTCCTTCCATTTCGGCAGGACATCGCTGGCCAGCGATACCGGTATGTCGCCCAGCACTTCGGCCAGAATGTCGCGCACACGCCGTTCGTGGACCGGTTCGACATAGGCAAACAGCAGATTGACCGCGACCGCCTCGACGCCGCCCTGCGCGGCGATGGCTTGCGCCAGTGCGCGCACACCGGCTTCATCGAGCGGTGTCAGCACGGTGCCGTCGGCCAGCACGCGCTCGTCGATTTCGTGGCAATGGCGGCGTTTGACCAGCGGTCGCGGCTTGATCCAACTGCTGTCGTAATGGTGCGCGCGATTGCCGCGCTGCAAGAACGGAATGTCGCGAAAGCCGCGCGTCGTCAGATAGGCCACTTCGGCCCCGCGGCGCTCGAGCAGGGCGTTGGTCGCCACCGTGGTACCGAGACGCAGGACGCCGATCTGCTCCGCGGTGCCGAGCGTACCCAGCCCCTGCACGATGCCGGCCGTGGGGTCATCGGGGACGGTCAGATTCTTCCACGCCGTCACCGTCTTGGTCTCGCGATCGCAGGCGACGAAATCGGTGAACGTGCCGCCGACGTCGACGCCGAGCAGGTAGCGCGCCATGCCTTCCCCCCCTTGCGCAAAGGCCACCAGTCTAACCTTCGCCAGCGGGCAATTCGATGGATCCGGTGCGCCGGCATTCTCGCGCCGCGCGGCGGCGGTTATGCTGGGCGGACCCGAATCGGTTCGAATGCATTGCGAGGCGCCGAGATGAGCAGCACATCACCATCAGCGATCAGCACCGCCGCCAACCCCTATGCCGCCGGCTGTGCCTGGATCGAAGGCGACTATGTGCCGATCGGCGATGCTCGCATCCCCATCCTCGATACCGGCTTCACCCGTTCCGACTGTACCTATGACGTCGTCGCGGTGTGGGCGGGCCGTTTCTTTCGCCTCGAAGACCATCTCGATCGCTTCGAACGCTCCTGGCGGCGCGGCCGCTTCAACCCGCCGCTGGCCCGGACCGCCATGCGCGACATCCTCTTCGAGTGTGTGCGGCGGGCCGCTCTCGAGCATGCCTATGTCGAGATGATCGTCAGCCGCGGCGTTGCCGAAGGCGGTGAGCGTGACCCGCGCCGCTTCCGCAACCGCTTCTACGCGCTGGCCATTCCCTATGTCTGGATCGCCCGCCCCGAAGCCCAGACCAGCGGGATCAGCCTGGTCGTGGCACGCACGACGACCCGAATCGATCCCGGCGCGGTCGATCCGACGATGAAGAATTTCCACTGGGGTGACCTCACCCAGGGCCTGTTCGAAGCCTATGACCGTGACGCCTCCAATGTGGTCCTGCTCAATGCTGCGGGCGAAGTCACCGAAGGACCGGGTTTCAATATCTTCGCCGTATGCGACGGCACCCTGTGTACCCCGGCTGCCGGTGTACTCGAAGGCATCACTCGCCAAACGGTGATCGACCTGGCCCGGCGTTCGAACAGGCCGATCGAAGTTACCCGTTTCGGAGCGCAACGCTTGCATGAGGCCGACGAATTGTTTATCACGAGCACCGCAGGCGGCGTGATGCCGGTGACCCGACTCGACGGCCGCGCCGTCGGCAACGGCCAACCGGGGCCGGTGACCCTCGCCCTGCGCCAGGCCTACTGGGACGCCCACAGCGATCCGGCCTGGTCCACGGCAGTCGGCTGATCGACCGCCGCTCCCCTACCGCCAGACCAAAGCAGCATCCGCCATGACCCAGACTTTGACCATCGAACCGGTCGTCGAGACCCATCCGATCGTATTGCCCGAGAGCCTCGGCTTCGGCCGCGTGTTCAGCGACCGCATGTTCACGCAACGCTATAGCGTCGAACGCGGCTGGCACGATGCGACCATCGGCGCCTATCGCCCGCTGACCCTGGACCCGGCGACGACCGTCTACCACAACGGCCAGATGATCTTCGACGGCACCAAGGCCTATCGCCGCGACGACGGCCGCATCAACCTGTTCCGCACCGCGCTGAATGCCGAACGCTTCAACACGTCCGCCGCGCGCATGGGTATGCCGCCGGTCCCAGTCGACGACCACGTCGCCGCCATCCGCGAGCTGGTCCGCCTCGAACACCGCTGGGTGCCCGACCGCCCGGGCACGGCGCTCTACATCCGGCCGGTGATGATCGCGACGGAGAAGACGCTCGAGGTACGGGCCAGCCGCGAATACCTGCACTACGTCATCCTGTCGCCGGTGGCGCCCTATTTCGCCGAGGGCTTTGCACCGGTCTCGGTCTACGTCTCCGACGATTTCGTCCGCGCCGTGCGCGGCGGTACCGGCGAGGCCAAAACGCCGGGCAATTACGCCGGTTCCATCGCCGCCACCGAAGTCGCGCTGGCGCGTGGCTATCAGCAGGTCTTGTGGCTGGACGGCGTGGAACGCCGCTATGTCGACGAGGTCGGGGCGATGAACATTGCCTTCGTGCGCCACGGTCGGGAAATCCACACACCGACCCTGACCGGCGCCATTCTCCACGGCATCACGCGGCGGTCCCTGCTCCAGCTCGCGCCCGATCTGGGCTTCCCGGTGACCGAACGGCGCATCGGCATCGACGAAATCCTCGATGGCCTCGCGGATGGTTCCATCACCGAGATTTTCGGGATGGGCACGGGGGCGGTGATCGCGCCGGTCGGCCGCCTGAGCTACCAGGATCGCGAAATCCAGGTGCGCGACGGCCAACCCGGTCCGGTCGCAACGCAGCTCTACGATGCGCTCACTGGTCTGCAGTACGGCCGGCGCCCGGATCCCTACGGCTGGACCGAAACCATCGATGTCGACGCCGACGCCGACGGGCTCGAGACGAACCGCCGCATCGGTACTTGAAAACCACGAGGACACCCCTGCATGGCCACCGTCAGCCTGATCGAATACGCCGATGCCAGCGCCGAAGTACGCGCCGTCTATGACGACATCCGTGCCGTGCGCAAGAGCGAGTTCATCAACAACTTCTGGAAAGCGTTGGCACACGATCCGGCACAACTGCGCCGCACCTGGGAGCAGGTCAAGGTCGTCATGGGGCCGGGCGTGCTCGACCCTGTGACCAAGGAACTGATCTATATCGCGGTCTCGGTCGCCAATGGCTGCGAGTACTGCATTCATTCGCATACCGCTGCGGCGCGCGCCAAGGGCCTGAGCGAGGCGCAATACGGCGAACTGTTGGCCATCATCGGCCTCGCCCACCAGACCAACGGCCTGGTGACGGCATTGCAGGTTCCCGTCGACGAGGCTTTCCAGGCCGACTAAGGGTCCGTGCCACACCAACAATACAGGAGGACTGCTATGGCCGATCAATCACCCACGGCCGGTTTCGTCATGAATCAAACCATGCTGCGCGTGCGCGACCCCGAAGTCGCCGTTGCTTTCTATCGCGATGTACTCGGCATGACACTGCTCGACCGCTACGATTTCGAAGCGATGCAGTTCTCGCTCTATTTCATGGGATATCTGGCCCCCGGCGAAAGCATCCCGGACGATGCCGGCAGCCGGGCGCAGTGGGTTTTCGCGCGGCCCGCGTTGATCGAGCTGACCCACAACTGGGGCACCGAGAGCGATGCCGAATTCAGCGGTTATCACGATGGTAATGCCGAGCCGCAGGGCTTCGGCCATATCGGCATCTCGGTGCCTGACGTCTATGCTGCCTGCCAACGCTTCGAAGAACTCGGCGTGCCTTTCGTCAAACGTCCCGATGACGGCAAGATGAAGGGGCTCGCCTTCGTCAAGGATCCGGACGGTTACTGGATCGAAATCCTGAGCCCGCAGGGGCTGCGGGCGATCGTCGCCTCCTGACCGTTGCGGGCCCTCAAGGCCCGTAGTAATACCGATACCCTCGATAATCCGGCACCAACTCCTCGTAGCGCGAGTGCAGGAACTGCACCAGGTCGATGAGCTGCGCGACTGTCATGCGGCTGTTGAAATCGGGCATCGGGGTCTCTCCGCGAGCGCGCTCTTGTTCACTCAGGGTGCGCTCGTAGGCTTCCGCGATGGCATGCTGCGGATGGACTACAGAGGTCAGCAGTTCGCCGTAATCCTTGATCTTGGCGCGCTTGCCGCCGAGTTCGATGCGCAGCTCGCCGGCCTCGGCGTGGGCGGGCAAATCGAGACCGGTCACGACATGGCAGCGATTGCAGCCCATTTCGACGAACACGGCCTGGCCGCGTTCGACATCTCCGGGCGGCAGGACGAAGCCATCCGCGGTCAACGGCGCGTCATCCATGCCGCAAGCTGCGAGGACGGCCATCAGGAGCAGGCCGGTGAGGCGCTGCAAGATCGTACGACAGGTTTGGCTCATGGGGTCTCTCCTCGGGCTTCTGATGGACGTATCGTAAAACGGCAGCGATCTGGCATCGTGACCGGCATCAACTCGCTTCTGCATCAACTCGCTTCTCAGGCATTCTTGATGGTGAGGCCGCCATCCACGGGCAGGTGGGTACCGGTGATGTACTGCGCCGCGGGCAGCACGAAGTTCAGCGTCGCATGCGCGACTTCCTCGGGTTCGGCATAGCGCTTGAGCGCGACCCGACGGCGGGCGAACTCGGCCTTGGCCTCCTCCGGGATGCCGGCCGTCATGCCCGTGCGTATGGGCCCTGGGCAGATACAGTTGACGGTGATACCGCGCGAGCCGAATTCGACCGCAAGCGATCGGGTCAATCCGATCACGCCGGTCTTGGCCGCGGTATAGGGGCTGATCCCCTTGGTCGCACCCAGAGCCTCGGTCGAAGCGATATTGACGATGCGACCGCCGCCGCTCGCTTCGAGGTGCGGTAGACATTCGCGGATCAGCAGGGCCTGGGCCGTGAGCAGGACATCGAGCGTCCGCGCCCACACACTGGCGTAATCGGCGGCATCGAGCGGCCGCTCGATGGCGATACCGGCATTGTTGACCAGGATGTCGAGGCCGCCCCAATCGGCGACGATGGCCGCGACGACGCGCTGGCGATCCGCATCGTCGGCGACATCGAGCACGTAACCGCGCGCACTGCCGCCGGCCGCCGTGATCTCCTCGACCACCACGTCGACCTTGGCCTGATCGAGATCGGTCACCGCCACGCGTGCACCTTCATCGGCGAACAGGTGCGCCGTCGCGCGCCCCATGCCACTCGCGGCCCCCGTGATCAGCGCCACTTTACCGGCGATGCTGCGGCTCAACTTGCTCAAGCGGGTCATGTATCTCTCCTGTGTCGTTATTGGTGGTGTCGTCGTTGGTGATGTGGGTATTCGGGATGTTTCCTGGCATCACTGCGCGGCGCTCAGCGAGGCGGCCATTTCACGCAGGCGCGCCTTCTGGATCTTGGTGCCGTTGGCGCTCGCGGTGGCGGGAAAGGCATCGAGCGCGAACACCCGCGCCGGCACCTTGTAACTGGCGAGGCGTTCTCCACACCAGGCGATGATGGCCGCCTCGTTGACGGCTTCGGTCGCGGCGGCGAGCACGAAAGCCACTGGACGCATGCGGCCGGCGAGCGTGACGGCGACAACCTGGCTGGCCGCCACCGTGCCATGGGCATCGACGACGGACTCGATTTCGAGCGGGCTGACCAGAAAGCCGCCAAGACGCAGGACATCGCCCATCCGCGCCACGTAGCAGAAGCGTCCATCGGGCTCGAGGTAACCGAGATCGCCGGTGCGCAGATAGCCGTCGTCGGTCAATGCTGCCGCCGTGGCCTGCGCATCGCCGAAATATTCCGCGAACAGGCTCGGTCCGCTGATTTCCAGTTCGCCGGTATCCCCCGCTGACAGCAGGGCGCCGGACTCCGCGTCGCGCACCCGTATCCGGGCCGCTGGCGAGACCGGCCGGCCGCCGCCTTTGCGGCGCTCCGCGGGTGGCAGCTCGGGCGGCTGGATGGCAAACAGCGCGTGGCATTCGCTCATGCCGTAGAGCCCGCAGACGGTGACGCCGCGCGCCGCCGCCCGCTCGACGATATCCTCCAGTGCCGGATTGAAAGCGGCATAGCCGATGAATTCCAGGGCCGGAAATGGCTCAGGCTGAGGCTCGTGATCGAGCAGCGCTGCAATCATGTCGTCGACACCATGCATGTGCGTCACGTGATGCGTACGCAGACAGTGCGCCGCGGCTGCGGCATCGAATACCGGCAACATGTCCATCGGGGCGGCGGCAGCGAGCGATGCCAGAGCCTGGGTGAAACCGAATACCCCGCACAGGGGCAGGGCCTGCAGCACGCGCGTGCCGGGACGGTCCAGCGCCAGTGCGGCAACCACGTCCCGCGCATGCGCGGCGACGGTGCGCTGCACATGACAGACGAATTTGGGTGCACGGGTCGTACCCGAAGTCGTGAAGATTACGCAGCGATCGGCATCGCTGCCGTTGACGGCTGCAAGCGGTGCAAGTGCCTGCCAGCTCTCGTAAGGCGTCACCGGCACACCGCATAGCGCGCTGGCGGGCACGGCGGCCGCCTCATCCGCCGTGCCATAGGTGACGATGTGTTCGAGGCCCGCCAGCGCGGCGTCGTCGACGGCGGCGAGGATGCCGGCAAAATCGATGCCGTGGAAATCGGGCCATACGACCAGCACCCGCGCCCCGGAACGGGCAATGATGTCGCCCACCTCGTGGGCACGAAAGCGGGTGTTGACCGATACCGCAATGGCGCCGAGGCGGGCGCAGGCAAAGAACACGAGCAGCCAGGCCGGAATGTTGGGCAGCCACACGGCAACGCGGTCTCCACGACCAATGCCCAGCGCAGCGAGTCCGGCGGCGGCCCGCGCGCTGTCGTCGAGGAGTTCGCCGAAGCTCAGTTCGCGTTGGCCATCGCTGACGGCTACGGCCGCGCTCGGCGCATCTTCGAGCAGCGCGAGCAGTGCATTCGACACACGCGGTTCCTCCCCCGGGATGGACATCGATCAGCGCCGCCAGATCAGTAGCCGGTTATTGGCGGGCATGGCGCAATCTTCGCACAATTCGAGACCCGCACTGGTGGCCAGTGTGGCCAGCGCTTCGCAGTCACGAATAGCGAAATCAGGGTGGTGGGCGGCGAGCCACGCATCGAGTCTGCGATTGCCGTCGCTGACATAGCGGCCGCCGTAATTGAACGGACCATAGAGCGCAAAGCAGCCGCCCGGCCCGAGCAGACGGCCGACACCCTCGAACATCGCCTCAACCGCTGGCCACGCCATGAAATGCGCCGTATTGGACGAATTTGTCCACACGGCACAGTGTAACGCTGTGCTATCGTCGCGCCCCCTCAACAATCCGCGCCGCCATGAACACCAGGCCCCGTCGCTCACGCAGTCTCGTTCGACTGGCGTTGCTGCTGCCCTTTCTCACGCCCTATCGCTGGACCATCGCCGCCGCATTGGCCGCGCTCGTGGCCGCGGCGGCCGCGACCCTCGGCATGCCGATCGCGGTGCGTCACGTCATCGATAGCGGCCTCGGCGCCGACGCCGGCACCATCGACGATCGCTATTTCGTGCTGTTGTTCGCACTCGCCATACTGGTCGCGCTGTTCGCCGCGCTGCGCTTCTACCTCGTTTCCTGGGTCGGCGAGCGGGTCGTGGCGGACTTGCGCGCGACCGTGTTCCGCCACGTGCTCGGCTTGTCGGCCGCCTTTTTCGAGACGACCCGGACCGGTGAACTCCTGTCCCGCCTCACTGCCGACGTCACGCTGATCCAGACGGTCGTCGGCAGCAGTGTCTCGATTGCGCTGCGCAGTACCGTCACCTTGTGCGGGGCATTGCTCATGCTTGGCGTTACCAGCCCGCGTCTGGCGCTGCTCATCGTGCTGGTCGTACCCCTCGTGGTGCTGCCGATCGTCGTCATCGGGCGCCGCGTGCGCGGCCTGTCACGGGCCAGCCAGGACCGCATTGCCGACACCTCGGCGCTGGCCGGCGAAGTCTTGAACGCGATGCCGCTGGTTCACGCCTTCACCCTCGAACCGCGTATGAGCGAGCGTTACGACAGTGCCATCGAAAGCGCTTTCGTCACGGCACGCCGGCGTATCCGCAGCCGTGCCGCACTCACCGCCTGGGCCATCGTGACCGTCTTCGGCGGTCTGGTTGGCGTGCTCTGGAGCGGCGCCCACGATGTCGCGAGCGGCGTGCTCAGCGGCGGCGAACTCGGGCAATTCCTGCTTTATGCGCTATTCGTCGGCGGCTCCACGGCGGGGCTGTCCGAAGTATGGGGTTCTCTGCAGCAGGCCGCCGGCGCCGCCGAACGCCTGGCCGAGCTTCTCGGCACGGTTTCCGAGCGCCCGGTACCCGGCGATGTGCGCCGTCTGCCGGCGCGGCCCGCGGGCGCGCTGCGTTTCGAAGAAGTGTCTTTCGCCTATCCGGCACGCCCCACGCCGCCGGCGCTGCAGGATTTCAGTCTCGACATCGCCGCTGGCGAGACCATCGCACTGGTCGGCCCTTCGGGCGCCGGCAAGACGACGATTTTCAAACTCGTTCTCGATTTCTATCAGGCCCAGCGCGGCCGCATCCTGCTCGACGACATCGATCTGGCGGAACTCGATCCGGCCGATCTCCGCCAGCATCTCGCGCTCGTACCGCAAGACAGCGTCCTGTTCGCCGACAGCGTGCGCGAGAACATCCGCCTCGGCCGCCCGCAAGCCAGCGACGACGATGTGCGGGCGGCAGCGATCGCGGCGGCGGCCGACGACTTCATCGGCGCCCTCCCGCAAGGCTACGATACCGCGGTGGGCGAACGCGGGGTGCGCTTGTCGGGCGGTCAACAGCAGCGCATTGCGATTGCCAGGGCGCTACTGCGCGACCCGGCCGTGCTACTCCTCGACGAAGCGACCAGTGCGCTCGATGCCGAAAACGAAGCGGCAGTACAGGCGGCCCTCGGCCACCTCATGCAGGATCGCACGACGCTCGTCATCGCTCATCGCCTGGCGACCGTGCGCAATGCCGACCGCATCGTGGTCATGGACGAGGGACGTATCGTGGCCTGCGGCAGACATGAGGCACTGATCGCCGAAAAGGGTCTCTATGCGCGCCTCGCCGCGCTGCAGTTCAATGATGGCTGAGGGCGACGCTGCTTTTCATGGCAATGGCGGCAGCGGGCAATCGAGCGTCAAGGCGATGACCTGCAGAAGATCATGCTCGGCCGCGGTCACCCGGCCGTCGTGCTGGACACAATCCGCGCAGGCCTCGATCAGGTTCTTCTTGAGCAGGGGTGACACCTGCGCCAGACGATCGAGTGCCGCATCGAGCGCATCCAGGGTGCACGCCGCGGACGCGGCGGGTTCGGCCTCGCCCAGCGCGAACGGCCGCCAGGCCTGCCTGAAGGCGGCGGCCGCTGCGGCCGGTGCAGGGCTGCCGGCGCGGGCCAGAACGGAGAGCAGCAGGCGCACGTCTGCGGCAACGTCGGCAAAGCGAAAGACCGTCACCGGCACGGCCTCACCGGCCGTATCGCGCAGATGGTCGCGCAGCAGGTGTTCGAGTGCGAACTCGAACACAGTGAACCGCCCGTCCGCCGCGATCAGTGCCCGCACCGTGTCCTGCAGGCGCTGACGGGCCGCGCTTCCGGCTTGCTTGAGCGCGGGCAGGGCAAGATTGAGCAAGGGCAGACGCGCCTGCCGCGGCAGCGCATCCAGCTTCGCGGCCAGCGCCTCGAGATCCGCAGCACCCCGAGGATCGCGACGCTCGACCAGGTCGATGAGGACTGGTCTCCCATGCGCAGGGCTAGCCGCCAGCAACAGGCCGTAGACGAGCCTCGGTGCGTCGTCCGTGGCATGGGCGAGCACGGCCAGTTCAGCGGGCCATTCGGCCTGCTGATGGCGGGCATGCTCGATGTGACTCCGGGTGACCGTACCGGCGGCGTCCGCCACCTGCGGCGGCGACATGGCAGCATCAGAACCGGCGAAGCCCATCGCCCCCGGCGCTGCTACGGCGGCCCCGGACGCCGCCGTGATTTGTCGTGGCACGAAGCCAGGTTTGATCGCCTCTATCCTGGCCTCGAGCGGCGGATGGGTCGCGAGCAGGCCGCTGAACGCGTGACGCACCGATTCGCCGAAGCAGAAATGGCTCAGATCCTCGGCGTGCGGATTGTCCAGCAGGGAACCCGCGGCATGCTGCTTTATCTTGTACAGCGCGCCGGCAATGCCGTCCGGCATACGGGTGAATTGCACCGCCGAGGCATCGGCCAGAAACTCGCGCTGGCGCGACACGGCAGCCTTGATCAGCGCGCCGAAGAAGAGCCCGATGTAGCCGATGATGAGGACCGCAAGTCCGATCAGAGCCCATTGTCCGCCCTTGCGATTGCGCCCATGCACGCCCGAACGCAGCATCAGCCGCCCGATTTGCCCGATCACCAGTATCCCCGCCAGCACACCCATGAGGCGCAGGTTGAGACGCATGTCGCCATTGAAGATATGGCTGTATTCGTGGGCCACGACGCCCTGCAGTTCGTCACGATCGAAACTGTCGAGGGCGCCGCGGGTAACCACCAGCACGGTTTCACTGGGCCGCGTACCGGCCACGAAGGCGTTGATTCCGGCCTCGCTGTCGAGAACATAGAGCGCCGGCACCGGGGTGCCGGAGGCGATGGCGATTTCCTCGACGACATTGAGCAGACGGCGCTCGTCCATAGCCTGGGTGCCCGGGTCGATGCGCCGGGCACCCACCATCGCGGCCAGGGCCTGCCCGCCGCCGCGCAGGCGAAACGAGGTGTGCAGCGTCCCGAGCAGGATCAAGGCGCCGACGGCCACGCTGATCCACAGCCAGTACGGCTGCGCGAGCCAGGCCTGCAGGCTCAGCGGCTCACTTCGCGCCGCCTTCGCTGCCAGGTAGAAGACGCCATTCAGAGCGAGCGTGATACACAGCACCGCGAGCGCGAAATACACCACGAGCAGCGCCGTCCGGCGCCGCGCCTGATCCTGGCTTTCGTAGAAGTTCATCGCCCGGGCCCGGCTCCGGGCGTCGCTTCATGCGCGACCCGATGGTGCTCAGGTGAAGGAAATCTTGGGCGCTTCACGAACCGCGGGATCGTCTATTTCGAGCCATTGCGCCGGGCCGAAATTGAATGCGCCGGCGATGAAGGTGTCCGGAAACTGCTCGCGCCGATTGTTATAGGTCGTCACTGCATCGTTGAAATGCTGGCGGGCGAAAGACACTTTGTTCTCGGTCGAGGTCAACTCTTCCATCAGCTGCTGCATGGTCTGATTGGCTTTGAGATCGGGATAGGCTTCGGCCAGCGCGAAGAAGCGCCCCAGGGTACCGCTCAGCACACCCTCGGCCGCGGCCAGTCCGGCGATCGCGGTGCCGTCTTCGGGATGTGCCGACGCGGTTCGCGAGGCGGCCTGGGCCTGGTTGCGGGCCTGAATCACGGCTTCGAGCGTCTCCCGTTCGTGTTTCAGATAGCCTTTCGCCGTCTCGACCAGGTTCGGGATCAGATCGTAACGGCGTTGCAGCTGCACATCAATTTGCGCAAATGCGTTCTTGAACCGATTGCGCGCCGTGACGAGGCCGTTGTACATGGCGACGGCATATAAGACGACGCCGGCAATGACGACCAGTAGAACGATGGTGCCGAGTTCCATGACGGACTCCCGCAGGTGACAGGTCGCCGGATTATAGCCAAGCGCTGCCACCGCCGCGCTGCCGATCACCGCAGGCCAATCATGACGGACGGGGCATCGGGTCGCCCATGCCTGGCGCGGCAATCGATTCGATCTCCTGCTGCCGTTGCCACATGGCGGCGTAGACGCCGCCGGCGGCCAAAAGCTCCCCGTGACGGCCGCGCTCCACGACCCGGCCATCATCGAGAACGATGATCTCGTCGGCATCGACGACTGTCGAGAGGCGATGCGCGATGACCAGCGTGGTATGCCCGCGCGAGATATCGCGCAGCGCCGCCTGGATCTCGCGCTCGGTGTGGGTGT
Source organism: Gammaproteobacteria bacterium (assembly GCA_040904625.1). GTDB lineage: Bacteria > Pseudomonadota > Gammaproteobacteria > JACKNG01. The sequence continues at coordinate 5,894 of JBBDTC010000264.1, read as the reverse complement.
CGAGCGCCGAGGTCGCTTCATCGAAGATCAGGATGCGCGGATGTTTGAGAATGGTACGGGCAATGGCCACCCGTTGCTTCTCGCCGCCGGAGAGTTTGAGGCCGCGCTCGCCGACCATGCTCTGGTAGCCGTCCGGCAGGCTCATGACGAAATCATGGATCTGGGCATGGCGCGCCGCCTGCTCGATCTCCACTGGTGCCGCTCCGGGACGGCCATAGGCAATGTTGTAGTAGATCGTGTCGTTGAACAGCACCGTGTCCTGCGGCACGACGCCGATGGCTTGACGCAGGCTATGTTGGGTGAGCTTGCGAATATCCTGGCCATCGACACGAATGGCGCCACCCGTGACATCGTAGAAGCGGAACAGGAGTCGTGCGATAGTCGATTTCCCCGCGCCGCTGGATCCGACGATGGCCAGGCGCCGGCCGGGCGCGATACGGAAATCGACCTGGTGCAGAATGGCGCGGCGATCGTCATAGCCAAAGCTGACCCGGTCGAACTCGACCAGCCCGGGGCCCTCGGCAAGTGCCGTCGCACCGGCCTCATCGGCGATCTCGGCATTGACATCGAGCAGATGAAACATCGCCTCCATGTCGGTCAGAGATTGCTTGATCTCGCGATAGACGAAACCGAGAAAATTGAGCGGCATGTAAAGCTGGATGAGGTAGGTATTGACCAGCACGAAATCGCCTACCGACAGCTCACCGGCGATGACGCCCTGCCCGGCCATGGCCATGATCAGTGTCAGCCCGATGCCGATGATTGCAGCCTGCCCGATGTTGAGCATCGCCAATGACAGCTTGCTCGCGACGGCGGCGTTCTCGTAACGCGCCAAGGCGTCGTCGAAGCGCTTGGCCTCCCAGCCCTCGTTACCGAAATACTTGACCGTCTCGTAATTGAGCAGGCTGTCGATGGCGCGTGTATTGGCTTCCTGATCCGTCTCGTTCATGCGCCGCCGATATTTCAAGCGCCACTCGGTGATGGCCAGCGTGAACACGATGTAAACGGCGATGGTAGAGAATGTGACCAGCGCATAGCGGACGTCGAACAACGCCCACAGGATCCCACAGACCAGAGCAATCTCGAGCAAGGTCGGGATGATATTGAACAGCATGAACGTGAGCAGGAAATCGATGCCCTTGGTGCCGCGTTCGATCGCTCGCGAGAGGCCGCCGGTCTGCCGATCCAGATGAAAGCGCAGAGCGAGTCGGTGCAGGTGTCTGAAGGTTTCCAGCGCCACGTCCCGAATGGCGCTTTGCGCGACGCGCGCGAAGACCCAGTCGCGCAGTTCGGCGAAAGCGATCTGCAGTACGCGCAGGCCGCCGTACGCCAGCAGCAGTGCCAGCGGCAGTTCGAGCGGGAGACGGTCCGGATCCGAAAACAGATCGACCATGTCCCGGTAGAGGATTGGAACGGTGACGGTAGCAAGCTTGGCCAGGGCCAGAAAGCCCAGGGCCACGACCACCCGAACGCGCATGCCGGGCCGCCCGACCGGCCACAGATAGGGCAGCAGGCCCGCCAATGCGCTCCATTCGAAGCGGCCGTCCCGGCGGCGGCCGGAGCGGCTGCGATGTGTCGTCAAGTTCAGCGCTCCCGCCGCGCGCCAGCGCGGGGACAGGCCAATCAGCCGGCCATCTTGACCTCGGCTGCCGCGGCATGGAGGCTCGCCTGCGCGCTGGGACGCGCTGCTACGCGCGCATACCAGGCGCTCAAATTGACCAGTTCCTTCTCTAGCGGTTGACCGACATCCTTGCAGAAGTCGACGCAGCAGAAGAGCACGATGTCGGCCAGCGAGAATTTCTCGCCGGCGATGAAATCGCGCCCGGCAATGAGGCCGTCCAGCCATTCACGCCCGGCGCGGGCCTTGGCCTTGAGCCCGTCCGCGGCGTCCGGCAGGCACAGCATCCGGTTGCGGAAGATGTCTATGCCTTCGGCAAAGCGGAAGCCGTTGTACATGTACTCCGTGATGTTGAGTTCGACGCGGCGCACCCACATGCGGGTATTCGCGCGCTCGACCGGCGTCGCACCGATCAGCGGCGGCAGTGGCTGCATCTCTTCGAGGTATTCGCAGATCGCAACGGTTTCGGCAATGATCGTGCCGTCATCGAGTTCGAGCGCCGGCATCTGGCCGCCCGGATTTTTACTGACATAGGGCGCCGCGCGGTTCTCTCCGGCCAGCAAATCGAAATCCTCGGTATCGAGCGACAGGCCTTTCTCCTGCGCGAACATGCGCACCAGCCGTGGATTGGGTCCGAACGAATTCAATAATTTCATACTCTGCTCCTGTGGTGGTGGGTCCGTCCGCGGACCAGCGCGAGGCCCTGCGTATCGGGCCTTACTTAGGCCCGTGCCAGAATAGCTCAGCTATTTGGAACGCCGATCCATCCCGTCTGGCGGCGTTGCTCGTCAGTTGAATAGAACCACTATTCGCCTTCCTCGCGCCTTGCCAGCCGGGCGCCTCGACGCCCCCAACAGCCGAGCTATTCTGGCACGGGCCCTTATAGGATGCGCACAGTCTGACCGTCAATCGGGCGCATGGTTGAACTCGCGACCAGACGCGGGCTCTAATGGCCCATCTTTGCAGCTCGACGGAGGACAGCACGTTGCCGATGCAGGCCCGAGCCCTGGCGCTCATCATGGCTTTAGGCCTCGCGCTGCCGTCGGCGGTTGGCGCGTCGACGACCATAGACGCCATCACCCTGGACGGCGAACCCGTCCGCCTCACGGATTATTTCGACGCCCGCAAATGGACCCTGGTCATGGTCTGGACGACGTATTGCGCGGTGTGCGAGCGTGAATTCCCTATCGTCGCCGCATTACACGACGCCCACCGCAACGACGATTTCAAGGTGCTCGGCCTGTCGGTAGACGGCGAGGCGGCGGTCGAGCGGGTCGCCGCGACCCTCGCCGAGCGCCGCCCCGGTTTCAACAGCCTCGTTGCCGAGCCGGCCGAGGTCGCAGCGGGCTATCGGCGCCTGACCGGTGAATCCTTCGATGGCACCCCGACCTACCTGCTGTTCGACGCCGAGGGTGAACTCGCCGCCCACATGAGCGGACCGCTGGACACGGCTGCGGTAGAGCAGTTCATCGTCGAGCGCCGCCACTGACAAGGCCGGCTCGAGCGAGATAGCGCTTTACAATTACTTCGCTGCAGCGCACCATGCGCGCGCCAGATTCGGCTCGTCGCTGCGCAAAACCGTAGAATACGCGCTCCTCACCCTCGCGACATTTCTAATGTCAGCACTTAGCTATTTAACCCTATCCATTGAATAAAAAGATCATTTTTTCTACCATTCCCTCATGAATCGCAGCCGCGAGCGCACCGCCATGACCCACCTACGACGCCTGTTCGGCATCGTTGCCGTGCCGTTCTCCATCGCTGCGGTCGCCGATAACGTCCTCGACCGACCGCAGGCGACGTTGCCATCGGCGCAGGAATGTCCACGGACCCTGCCCGAAGAGCCCCTGGCAACGGAATACGGCTCGGCCGGGATCATGAAAAACATGGCTGAAACGGAAGATTCGATCCGCGCCATCGCCAGCCGCCTGCTCGAACAGGCGTTGACGGTAGAGAGCACCAAGGCGGCGCCCGGCTGTTCTCCCGACTGCCCGGACGACGGTGTTGCCGCAGTCATTTACCGGGTTGCACCCTCGGCCTTTCTGCCGCGCGCGGAGCAAAATGACGTGTGCCTGCGTTTCGAGGACGAGACGGCGGCCAATCCGCTCCGCTTCGAGCCCCCTGCGTTCGCCGATGTCGGCGCCCTGAATGCCTGGCTATCCGATTTCTCGCAAGGGCGCGGCGATCACGGTAAGCGCCTCTACGAGCAGTGTTCGTCCAACTGCAGCCCGCGCTACACGTTCGTCATCGGTAGATCAGACAGCGGCTATACGGTCGAGGCTGAAGTGCTCTGCGGGCTCGCCCGGGATCGCGCCAATGATCAATATCTGATTTCGACCGCCCTGCGTCGCTCCTGCGCGGCCCACTGAACGTGCCAGCCACCACTGCGGAGCCCGCCTCGCGGATCTCGCCGCGGCTGCGCCGCGTCGTCCGCCGCCTGACCTGGCCGTTGCTGCTGCTGGGGCCCGGCGCGATTCTCGCCTGCGGGTTCCTGCGCGGACAGGAAACGCTCTACTTCAACCTGTCCTACGCCTGGCTCGTATTATGCCTGCTGCTCGGCGAGCGGCTGCTCGCCTTTCGCTCCGCCTGGCGCGAAGCGGACGGACAACTCGGTCCCGATCTCGCGCACACCGTGCTCAACAAAGGCCTGGTGCAGTTGTTCGTCGTCACCCTCTTCGCCGCGGGGGTGATGGAAAACCCGGTGCCGACCGGGCTCGCCGAGTGGCCCCTCTGGACGCAAGTCGCCTTCGGCCTGATCGCCTCTGAATTCGGCCTCTATTGGGCCCATCGGCTGGCCCACGAGTGGCCGTGGCTGTGGCGCTTCCATGCCATACACCATAGCGTCGGCAAATTGTGGCTGGTCAACACCGGCCGCTTTCATTTCGTCGATTCGTTCGTCAGCGTCGGGTTCAGCCTGCCCTTCCTGCTGCTGTCCGGCATCAGCATGGAAGCCATCATCTGGGTCAGTGCGATCACGGCCTATATCGGCATCTTGACTCACTGCAACGTGGACATGCGCTGTGGTCCCCTCAGTCTGATCTTCAACACGCCGGAACTCCACCGCTGGCACCACTCCATCGATCCCGCGATCGGCAATCGCAATTACGGTGAGAACCTGATGCTGTGGGATCACCTCTTCGGCACGTTCTTCTGGCGACCGGGCAGCAGCGTGGAGAGGATCGGCATCCGCGATCACATGCCCGCCACCTTCCTGGCCCAGCTTGCCCAGCCGTTTCGCCGGCAAACCGCTCAGGCGGCGGCGCCGACCGCCTCCGGCACGTGAACGGGCGTTCTGCGGCGCAGCCACCACCAGCCCGCGTTGCCACACCAGCGGGCCACGCGCGAGCCCGGACGGGCCCCGATGGCGAACGCGATCATGTGCACGGCCGTGCGCACGTGGCGCTCGTCGTAGAGCGCGGTGACGATCGCCTGGTAGTCACCGGCACACGCGGCACGGGAATACGGCGGAACCTCGCCGAGGCCGGCCAGATTGGCGCTGTACCAGGCCCGTCCGAGTTCGTCGTCGCCGGTTTCGGCGACGCGCCCGAGGGCGATACGCAGTCGCCGCCAGCGGGCCAGCGGCGGGTAGCGCCGGCAATGATCGTGGAACAGCCGATAGTGATGGGCTTCGTCCTGGGCGATGAAATGACAAATCTGACGCAGCACGGGTTCGCGCGTGCGGTCGCGCAGCGCCGAGTAATACGAACAAGTGCCCGCTTCGACTACACAGCGCGCCAGCAACTCGCCGGCACGCGAACCGCGCACCGAGTCACTGACGTCGAGCGGCAGTCTATAGTCCGCCTGGAAGCGGGCCAGCGCCGCCGCAAAATCGAAATCGGGGTCGACCAGACACGCCCAACGGCCGAGCGCAGCGCCGTGCTGGGCCTCCTCCCGTCCCCACTGCGAGGCAGCCGCGCAGAAGGCGTCATCGCCCTGAAACACATTGTGCAGATACTTCACGTAATCGGCACTATTGGCCTCCACCAGCGCCGCCGTCTTGACGGCGGCCAGCAAAGGCGCCGAGACGGCATCAGGATCGATCCGTGCCCAGTCGACGGCGTCCAGGTTCCAGCGAAATGTCGTCTCGGTCATGCTTGCTTCCGTCGCGACCGTCCGGGTCGCGCGTTGCTGCGGCGGGCAGGATAATGTCCATCTCGGCAGGGCCGACGATGTGGCGGCGGATTGTAGCAATGACGCGGCTGCCGTGCAGGCTGACAGGCTGCTAGCAGCCTGTCGGACTTAGGGAATCGTCGCGAGGCGAGTGGGAGAGCGAGGC
>JBBDTC010000263.1:0-3493 GCA_040904625.1 Gammaproteobacteria bacterium | reverse complement strand
TTGCAGCACCCGCTCAGGAGCACCCTCGGTGTTGACCAGATAATATTGGCCAGGGCCCTTAGTGCGTTCATCCGAGCAGGTTGTCGTCGCCGAGTTCGAGTTCCGGACAGAGCGTCAAATCCCGTACGCGTTCGTTCACCGCCAACCAGCGCGGCTCGGACTGGAGTTGGTCGAGTGCCCGCGTCGCACCCCGGCCATGCATGCGCATCAAACGGGCCTGGATCTGCGGATAGCGGGCGTCAGGCCCGATCGCCTGGACTATCTCCTCGACCGCCCCACGCTGGTTGCAAACCAGCAGCACATCACAGCCGGCCGCCAAAGCGCGTTCGGCGCGATCGCTCCACGAACCGTCGGTGGCGGCGCCGGCCATGCCCAGATCATCGCTGAACACGACGCCCTGGAATTGCATCTCGTCGCGGAGCAGTTCGCGAATCCAGCGTCGCGAATAGCCGGCTGCCACGGCATCGACTCGCGGATAAAGGACATGAGCCATCATGATGCCTTCGATACCGGCGTTGATGAGGGCGCGGAAAGGCAGCAGATCGGTGGTTTCGATATCGTAGAGATCGCGCTCGTCGACGGGCAGTTCGACATGCGAATCGCCGGCGACGTAGCCGTGGCCGGGGAAATGTTTACCGACCGCGACCATCCCCGCCGTATGCAGGCCGCCGACATAGGCCTGGGCCAGGCGCGCGACCACCTGCGGTTCGGCATGAAAGGCGCGATCGCCGATCACGGCGCTGTGTGCGCTGCGTAAATCGAGCACCGGCGCAAAACTGAAATCGATGCCGACCGCGCGGAGTTCGCTCGCCATCAGCCAGGCGCAGTCCGCAGCGAGCGTCAAGGCCGCGTCCGGCTCGCGGGCGTAGTAGTCGCCGAGCACGGCCAGCGCCGGCAGTTCAACGAAAGCATGCCGGAAGCGCTGCACGCGGCCGCCTTCCTGGTCGACCGCAACCAGCAGGCGCGGCTCGCGCAGTGCGTGAATCTCGCCGACCAGGGCCGCGAGCTGCGCGGGTTCGGCGTAGTTGCGGGCAAACAGGATCACCCCGCCCACCAAGGGATGGCACAGGAGTTCTCGCTCCTCGCCGCTGAGGGAGAGGCCCTCGACGTCGATCATCAATGGTCCGAGCACGGCGCTGAATCCTCGACAGGTTGATGGCTAGGAGTATACGCGTCGGCCACCACCCCCGGGCAGCGTCACAGTGCGCGTCCCGCCCAGCGATCGCGGGCGCGATCGCCGGCCAGGTTGATGGCGATGACCAGGGTCATCAAGGCCAGCCCGGGCATGATGACGAGGTGCGGGGCGATGAGCAGATAGCGCGTGCCATCGCGGATCAGTCCACCCCACGATGGCGTCGGCGGCTGCACGCCCAGACCGAGAAAGGAAAGCCCGGCCTCGGCCACGATCACCGCTGCCAGAGCGAACGTGGCTTCCACGATCAACGGGCCGCTGATCAGTGGCAGGACATGCAGGCGCAGTATGCGCGGCACCGGCGTGCCCAGCGCATGCGCGACCAGCACGTGATCACGTCGACGCAGGGAGCGCGTCTGCGCGCGGGCGAGCCGCGCGAACCCGACCCAGCCGACCGCGCTCAGGGCAATGACCACATTGTCGAGCCCGGGGCCGAGAATACCGGCCAGCGCGATGGCGAGCAGGATCCCTGGCACAGCCATGAAGACATCGATCAGGCGCACGATCAGCAGCTCGATCCAACCACCGCACCAGCCGGCCAGCATGCCGAGCAGGGTCCCCAGTGTGGCGCTGAGCATGACGACGGTGGCGGCGACCAGCACGGCCGTCTGCGCGCCGACGGCGATACGCGCGCCGAGTGGGCGGCCGAGATCGTCGAAGCCGAGCGGGGCCTTCCATGACGGCGGCTCGAGGATCCGATCGAGATCGATGCGCTCCGCCGCATCATCCGCCAGTGTCGTGAGCCCGGCGAGACTCAGCCCGGTCAGCAAGACGGCCAGCCAGGCCCTGCTGCGACTCACGCCACTCCACCACTGCGCGGGTCGACCCAGACGCACAGCACATCCGTGGCGGTGTTCACCACCACGTAGGACGACGCGATCAGCAGCACGCCGGCCTGCACCACAGGGTAGTCACGCCGATGGATGGACTCGACGACCAACTGGCCGAGTCCGGGCCAGCCGAAAACCACTTCCGTGATCACCGCGCCGCCGAGCAGGGCGCCGAGCTGCAGCCCGAGTGTGGTCAACACAGGCAAGGCGGCATTGCGCAGCGCATGGCCCAGCACCACGCGCGTCTCGCTCAGCCCGCGGGCCCTGGCAGCCAGCACGTAGGGCGCCTGCAACACATCGAGCAGGGCGGCACGGCTCATCCGCGCCAGGATCGCCGCGAGCGAAAAGCCCAACGTCAATGCCGGCAACACGATCGCCGCCGGCTGCGCCGCGCCACCGCTCGGCAGCCAGCCGAGTACGACGGCGAAAAGCAGGATCAACAGTGGCCCGAGGACGAAGTTGGGTACCGACATGCCGAGGATGGCGACTAGCGACGACAGCGTATCCCAGCCGCGCCCCGCGTTCAGCGCCGCGACTACGCCGAGCGGCAAGCCGATGATGACGGCGATCAGCAACGCAGTGCCGGCGAGCAGCAGCGTCATGTGGAAATGCGCCGCCAGCAGCGCGCCGATCGGTTGTCCGGTCGCCAGCGAGGTGCCGAAGTCACCACGCACGAGACCGCCGACGAAGCCCAGCCACTGCCGCCATAGCGGCTGGTCCAGACCCAGGGCCTCGCGCAGCGCAGTCCGATCGGCTGCCGCGGCGAACTCACCCAGCATGACTTCGACCGGATCACCGGGCACGAGATGAAGGAGCAGAAAAACCAGCAGGCTCACGCCTGCGATCACGACCATCGCCGCAAGAAAGCGCGCCGTCAGATGGGTCAGTGCCGGGTTCACTGGACGCTACTCTAGCAGCCTGTCGAACTGCTGGCGCGCGGCTGCTTACGGATCGCCAACGGTGTAGAATCCCGGCAATGCCGCGCCACCAGTTCAATCAAGACGACGCGCACGATGACTGGGTCGATCGCGGCTCGCGGCTGCTCAACCTGATCGTCAGGATCATCGGCCTGATGCTGCTCGGCGTAGGTTTCATCGTCGCCCTCATGACCATCGCCAGCGCCTGGTCGCTGTACGAGAACCCCGCTCGCATAGAGGCCTTCGCGCGCGAAATCGAGCGCGGATCCAATCTCGATTTGACCCTGTCCGGCGCGGTCTCGGCCGGCCGCCGACAGGCCGACGCAGAAGTCCGCGACAATGCCGAATTCGACGCTGTGGCGCCGCCGCAAGCGGAGACCACGAGTTTCCGTTTCTCCTATTTCATCGCCTGGATGATCGCCATTCTGCTGCTGTTGCTGATAGGCCGGCTCGCGGTCGGCGCCGTCCGCACGGGTGGTGAACTCGCGCTCTACGATGTCAAGGTCGGCAAGCTGGCGCGGGCATTGTTGAACGAGCGCCTGCGCGCGCAGTAA
>JBBDTC010000262.1:0-3509 GCA_040904625.1 Gammaproteobacteria bacterium | reverse complement strand
CCTCGTTGGAAATACGACCCCAGCTCCAGACTCATACCATGCTGGAATAGACTGGGGCTGTACTTTCCAGGGCCGTTACAGTAAGGTTACGCGCCATTGTGGTCTGGACCGCAATTAATTGAAACTCCGATAAAAATCCACGATATCTCTAAGGAATAAGCATGGGCGTTCCGCTGATCCAGCAGTACCGTGTCGGCCGTTATATTCTCGGCCAGAAATTGCAGGGCAACACCCGCTATCCGCTGGTGCTGATGCTGGAGCCGTTGTTCCGCTGCAATCTTGCCTGCGCCGGCTGCGGCAAAATCGATTACCCCGAAGAAATCCTCGACAAACGCCTGAATTACGAAGACTGCATGCAGGCGGTCGATGAATGCGGCGCGCCGATCGTCTCCATCGCCGGCGGCGAACCCCTCATTCACAAGGACATGCGGCAAATAGTCGAGGGCTACATCGCGCGCAAGAAGTTCGTCTACCTGTGCACCAATGCGCTGCTGCTCGACAAGCGCATGGACGACTACTCGCCATCGCCCTACCTCACTTTCTCCATCCACCTCGATGGCGACCGCGAGCGTCACGATGCCTCGGTGTGCCGCGACGGCGTCTACGACAAATGTGTCGAGGTGATCCGTAAGGCGCTGTCGCGCGGCTTCCGGGTCACGGTCAATTGCACGCTGTTCCAGGGCGAGGCGGCCGGTGAAGTCGCACAATTCATGGACAACATGATGGCGCTCGGCGTCGAGGGCGTTACCATCTCCCCGGGCTATTGGTACGAGCGCGCGCCGCGCCAGGACGTATTCCTGAAACGCCTCGGCAGCAAACGTCTGTTCCGCGACCTTTTCCGCCTCGGCCGGGGACGCAAGTGGCGCTTCAACCAGTCGAGCCTTTATCTCGATTTCCTCGCCGGCAACCAGACCTATCATTGCACGCCGTGGGGCAACCCGACGCGCAACGTGTTCGGCTGGCAGAAGCCGTGCTATCTGCTGGTTGGGGAAGGCTATGCGCCGACCTTCAAGAGCCTGATCGAAGAGACCGAATGGCACAAGTACGGCACCGGGATCAATCCCAAGTGCGCCGACTGCATGGTCCATTCGGGTTACGAAGCGACGGCGGTCAATGAAACGTTCCGCAATCCGTTGAAGGCACTCAAAGTCTTCCTGCGTGGACCGCGCACAGAGGGGCCGATGGCACCTGAAGTGCCGTTCCGATACGATGACGAGCCCGCCAGCCGGCCGCAACTCGTCGCCAAGACCGAGCGCAGCAGTGGTTGCAACAAGAAGCGCGTTGCGTAAGCCCAAGACGGCCGGGACCGTACCGGCGTGCTGAATCGCTGCTGACGCCCGCGGCGTCCGCCCGCCTGCTCTGCCGTGCTTGCACTGAGTCTCCTTGCCGCGCTGCTGTGGATGGTCGTACTCGTGCTGCCGTGGCGCCCGTGGTCGACGCAAGAGGCACTCGTTGCAGGAACCGCGGATAGCGCCGCCGATTTTGCCGATATCACCGCGCTGATCCCGGCGCGGGACGAGGCACAGTGCATTGCCCGGACGCTGCAGGCGCTGGCCGCGCAGGGCAGCCTGGGCGGAATCGTCGTGATCGACGACCAGAGCAGCGACGGCACCGGTCGCATTGCAGGCGCACTCGATCTGCCGCGGCTCCAGGTCATCGAAGGCAGCCCACCGCCGCCGGGTTGGAGCGGCAAACTATGGGCGCTGCATCAGGGATTCGGTCAGGTAAGAACCCAGCGCCTGCTGCTGCTCGATGCCGACATCTATCTCGAACCCGGCACATTGGCCGCCCTCGACCAGCGCATGTCCTCCCAGAACCTGGCCATGGTCTCGGTGATGGCCACGCTGCACATGGGCAATTTCTGGGAAAAGCTGTTGCTGCCCCCCTTTATTTTTTTCTTCAAGCTGATCTATCCGTTCGCCCTCGTCAACGATCCCCGATCACGTGTAGCCGCCGCCGCCGGCGGCTGCATCCTGCTCGATAGCGCAGCCCTGCGCGGCGTTGGCGGCTTCGAAGCTCTCCACGACGCCATCATCGACGACTGCACGCTGGCGCGGCGTATCAAGGACCGGGGAGGACGAACCTGGCTCGGGCTCGGTCGCGGCGTACGCGCCATACGTCCCTATGACACGCTGGATAACATCTGGAACATGGTCGCACGCTCGGCATTCACCCAGCTGCGGTATTCGACGCCACTGCTACTGCTCTGCACAGCACTGTTGCTTCTGAGTTTCGTCATTCCCGTGGTCGCGCTGCTCCGCCCCGGTTTCGTCTCGAGTGCCGCTGGCGCCGTCGCCCTGATCGCCATGGGCACGGCTTATTGGCCGACGCTCAGGTACTATGGTCTCGCACCGGTCTGGGCGTTGACCCTGCCGGCCGCGGCTTGTCTTTATCTCGCCATGACGTGGACCTCGGCGCGACGCTACTGGTCGGGAGAGCGCAGTAGATGGAAGAACCGCAGCTACGAAAGAGATATCCAGTAGCGGAACATTTGCCGCTGGTCACGGGTCCGATGAAGCGGGCAGCGGCGAGATGGCAGGATTGCGCCGCGCGCCGTTCTTTGCGCTTTTACCGCAGCGCCCACTCAAAGCCGGCCGGACGTTCACATTATCCTCCACGAGCAGCCTGTCGGACTTAGGCCGCATCTACTGCGGCGTCCACCCCGAGACACGAGAGGTCACCCCACCATGCCAATGAGCAGATTGTCCGATTCGCTTGCCGTCGAGAGCCCCGGTACCGTGCGTGAACTGGCCAGGCGCCCGTGGCAACCGCGACGTGCGATAGCAGCTTTTCCCGCCCTGGCGGCCCGTCACGCACGGGCCCGGTGGTCTGGCCTGGCTTTGGTCGCGCTAGGCCTCGTTATGACCACCGATCTCGCGGTGGCCGACCCTGCTGCCGCCGATGCGCGGCCGGCCGCGGTCGTGGAGCAGCTCCATGGAGCCTTGCTCGAGGCCATGCGGCAAGGCGAAGAACTCGGCTACGCCGGGCGCGTCGAATTACTCGAACCCGTGATCCATGCCAGCTTCGACTTCGAAACGATCGCCAGCATCGTCACCGGACGTGAATGGAAATCTGCCAGCGATCAGCAACGTCGCGCTTTCCTCGACGTGTTCACCCGCCTCAGCGTCGCCACTTACGCAACGAACTTCTCTGACTATGGTGGAGAGCAATTCGTCACCGGTGACAGCGAAGAAAGCCGCGGCGCACGCATCGTGCGCACCCACCTCGAGCCGGGCGATGGCGATCCGGTGTCGCTCAACTACATGTTGCGCGAAGGCGACGACGGCTGGCGCATCATCAATGTAGTGGCTCAGGGCGTTTCGGATTTGTCCCTCAAGCGTGCCGAGTACACGGCCGTTATACAGAGCGAGGGGTTCGATTCTCTGCTCGAGCGCTTACGCGGCAAACTCAAAGAATTGGAATAAGGGTCCGCCGTGAAATAACTGGGCGATTTGGGGCGTCGAGGCGCCCGGCTGGCAAGGCGCGAGGAGAGCGAATAGTGGTTCTAT
>JBBDTC010000261.1:0-21129 GCA_040904625.1 Gammaproteobacteria bacterium | reverse complement strand
AAGTTCGAGGTGTGCGGGATGGGCGCGTGGGTGGAGCGGAACCTGATGCGCCCGAAAGGTGCCTTCCACCTGCAAACCATCAACTACCTTGGGGCCCGTCCAGCCCTTGGGTGAGTTGAGGATGATCATCGGCCAGCGCGGACGGCTGAGGTTGCCGCGACCGCGGGCGTCCTCTTGGATTGCCTTGATGTGCTCGACGGCGGTGTCGAGCGCCCTGGCCATCGCCTCGTGCATCAACTCGGGCTCGTCTCCCTCGACGAACAGCGGCGTCCAGCCGTAGCCGCGGAACAGCTGCTCCAACTCCTCTCTCGTGATGCGGGCGAGGATCGTCGGGTTGGCGATCTTGTAGCCGTTGAGGTGCAGGATCGGCAGCACGGCGCCGTCGGAGGCGGGATTGAGCATCTTGTTCGAATGCCACGCCGTGGCGAGTGGCCCCGTCTCCGCCTCACCGTCGCCGACAACGCAGGCGACGACAAGCTCGGGATTGTCGAACACGGCCCCGAAGGAATGGCTGAGCGAATAGCCGAGCTCACCACCCTCGTGGATCGACCCCGGGCACTCCGGCGATGCGTGGCTGGGAATGCCTCCGGGAAACGAAAACTGAAGAAAGAGCTTCTGCAGCCCGACCTCATCCTGGCTGATGTCGGGATAGATCTCGCTGTACGTGCCCTCGAGGTACGTGTTGGCCACGACGGCTGGGCCGCCGTGCCCGGGCCCCGACACGTAGATCATGTCGAGGTCGTATTTCCTGATGACCCGGTTCAAGTGCACGTAGATGAAGTTCTGCCCGGGGGTCGTGCCCCAGTGTCCGAGCAGCATGTGCTTCACGTCGGCGAGCTTCAGCGGCCATTTGAGCAGCGGATTGTCAAAGAGATAGACCTGGCCCACCGATAGGTAGTTGGCGGCGCGCCAGTAGGCGTCCATCGTGTCGAGCAGCTCCGGCGTCAGTGTGTTGGTCTTCATGGGGTCGATTTTCCTCTTCGTCCCGAGCGCGCGCGCCTGCCGGGCGCGGAGCCGTTCGGTCTCGGTTGTGCGACGGGGACAGATGCCCGACCGCCTCATCGTCCACGCGCTCTAAGGGCCCGTGCCAGAATAAATTCGTCACACCGAGGGCGTCGCTGAGTCGTCGCTGCAAGGCGCGTTTCGCCGGCAATGGTCGCTTCATTCATGGTCATGCCTCTTTCGACGATTTGCAGTTGTTGTAGCCGCATTCGCTTGAGCTTCAGTTCTCAGGTTGGTGTGTCGGTTGAGGTTGGCTTCCAGGTTGAGGGTTGGCGGCTTCGGGTTCAGGCTCAGTCACCCGGCTGCGGGCTTGGGCTCGTCTTCTGCGAGCGGTGCGGGTTTTGGCTCGGCAGGGGGGTCTGCTTTGCCCGGAGGCTTCGGCTCGGTCTTCAGCTTCAGCATTCGCGCGTTGATGGCCACGATCACCGTGCTCGCGGACATGAGCACCGCGCCCAGCGCGGGCGTGAGCAACACGCCCCACGCGTAAAGAGCGCCGGCGGCGAGCGGAAGAGCGACGATGTTGTAGCTCGTCGCCCAGACCAGGTTCTGGATCATCTTCCGGTAGGTGGCGCGGGAGAGCGCCAGGATGGCGACGACATCGAGCGGATTGCTCCGCACGAAAATCACATCGGCGGTCTCGACCGCCACATCGGAGCCCGCTCCGATGGCGACGCCCAGGTCAGCTTGCGCCAGCGCCGGGGCATCATTGACGCCGTCACCTGTCATGGCCACCAGGACGCCACGAGCCTGGACTTCTTTCACCTTGGCGGCCTTGTCCTGGGGCAGGACTTCGGCGAAGTATTCATCCAGCCCGATCTGCTCCGAGACCCATTTCGCCGTCGCCTCGTTATCGCCGGTCAACATCAAGCAGCGGATACCGAGCGCCTTGAGTGCAGTGATGGCCTGCTTCGCCTCGGATCGAACAATGTCGGCGAGCGCGATCGCTCCTTTCAACTTCCCGTCCACGAGGACGAACACGACCGTCTTGCCTTGCGCTTGCAGCGGCTCGATGCGCTTGTCGGTGACTTCGATGTTCTGTTCGCGAAGGTAACCAGGGCTGACCACCTTGATATCCTTGCCGTCGATCCTGCCTTCGGCGCCTTTTCCCGTGATGCTGTTGAAGCCTTCGACCGGAAGCTTTTGCTCTGATGCGGCGGCAACCGCCTTGGCAATGGGGTGGGCGGAATGCTCATCCACCGAGGCCGCGTAGCTGCGCAGTGTTTCTTCGGTGATGTCATGGCTCAGCACCAGCGTTTCGGTGACGCCAAACCGGCCCTCGGTCAACGTGCCGGTCTTGTCGAAAATGATGGCTCCCAGCTTTCTGGCTGCCTCGAAAGCGATTCGACTGCGAATGAGCAGGCCGTGCTTCGCGGCCAGTGCCGTGGACACTGCCACCACCAGCGGTACGGCGAGGCCAAGGGCATGCGGACACGCGATGACCATCACGGTCACGGTACGTTCGATGGCAAACGCGAAGTCCTGCCCTGTGAAAACCTGCCAGATCAAGAAGGTGAGAATGCCGCCCCCCAAGGCCACGATGGTGAGCCACATGGCCGCGGTGTTGGCGAGGTCCTGCGTCTTTGACTTGCTCTCCTGCGCCTGTTTGACGAGGTCGATGACCTGCGACAGAAACGAGTCCTTGCCGGTGCCCTTGACTGCGACCGTCAGCGAGCCTTCCCCGTTGATGGCCCCGCCAATGACCTTGCCACCGGTTTTCTTCGCAACAGGGGTCGATTCACCGGTCAGCATCGCCTCATCGACCGAACTCTCGCCGGCCACTATCACCCCGTCCGCGGGGATCTTCTCGCCGGGCTTGATCAGGACCTGGTCGTCCACCGCCAGCTCGTCGAGCGGCACGTCCTTGACGCTGCCGTCGGGCATGAGCTTGTGGGCGTCGGACGGCATGAGCTTTGCCAGTTCCTCCAGCGCCTTCGAGGCCCCCATCACCGATTTCATCTCGATCCAGTGGCCGAGCAACATGATATCGACCAGGGTGGCGAGCTCCCAGAAGAACATCTTGCCCGGCAGGCCGAACACCACCGCACTGCTGTACAGGTAAGCGGTGCTGATGGCCACGGCCACCAGTGTCATCATGCCGGGCCTAAGGGTAGTGACCTCGTTGATCATGCCCTTCAGGAAGGGCCAGCCGCCATACCAAAAGACCGCCGATGAGAACGCAAAAAGAACGTAGAGATCGCCCGTGAAGGTTACGGCCTCGCGCAGCCCCACTAACGTCTGCAGTAAGGGCGAGAGGGCAAGGATCGGAAGGGTCAGAGCCAAGGAGATCCAGAACCGCTTGCGAAATTCCGCCGCCATGTGAGCGTGGTGGTTCTGATGGCCGGAGTGCTCCTCCGCAGGCGCGTCGCCGGACTTGTCGGCTGACTCGGCATGGGCCGCAGAGCTGACGGTTGTGGGCTTCAACTCTGCCTCTGCCTCCGCCCAGTGGGCCACAGCCTGTCCTCGAGGACGCCCTTCCTTCACATAGATGTCGTAGGCCTTTTCAGCAATTTCATCATGCGTCGGCTTTGTTGCGGAATTGTCTTCGGCGGCGGGTTTGTGTTCTTTCATGCGGCACCTCCCGCCGTACAAAACCTGCGCGCAGAGACGAAAGCCCGAATTGCCATGAGCCGGATCACTTGCGGCGTTGCAGGACGGCCCAAACGATCACCGCGATGATCACGACAAGGACGATTGCCCCCCACACGCCGCCGTACCCCCCCATCCATCCACCGCCGTCCATCATGTGCCCGCTTTGGGCAATCGAGACGCCGGCGCTCAGCGTGGACAAGGAGCCTACAACCCCGATGATAAAAGCTTTCATAGCATCTCCCAGACGAAAGGCTGTAGCTTGGTAGCCACGGGTGAGGTCCACGGCAATGATAGGTAGGCCACCGGATTTGCGAAATGCGTTGTTCTGACAACGCACGCGGTCCGCGGCGCTCAAGTCATCTCGTGGTCGTAACCATGCCCACCTAATCGCATCGCGTCTGGGTTTATCTGTACGGTAGGCAACACTGCTTCCCGAAGACCATCGTGGGGAGATCGGAGCAGTTTGACGTTCATCGCCTGCAGCTTGACCTGTGTGCGGGACTCAGGCTCTAAGCTTGAATGTTTGGGTGCAGCGGAACTCAGTAGTCGGCTCTTGAGGCGACACGGAGACGCCGGAAGCAGCGCGGGCGAGGTACGATGCCTCATCGGTGTTGCCGCCATAATTCGCGACCCATGAATAACTATGCCCACAGGTCATTTAACGAACCCTTCCGAGGATTTACTGATGAAAGACTCATTCGATTCACGGCTCATCCGACTACTCGCCATTGCTCTCGCGCTGGCGGCCTTCGAAACAGCCGCCGAAGCTCCGGAGGCCCCTACCCAGACTGGGCCTCGAGCCGAGGCCGACAACTCCCGGCACGATCACCATCAGCAGAAGGGCCACGCAGCCCCGGTTGCAAGCGAAGAACGCGTTCCTGCGCCCGTCGAGCCCGCTCACGACCATCGAGGTCTGAAGAGCATGCCCGCAGGTGGCGCCGGCACCATGATGCCGGAGGATGACGGGGATGCGGGCGGCCACCACCACCAGAAGACCCATAAATAGCGCTTCGACCGTACCGGGCTCCGTTGGGCGAACGGGGTTCGTCCTCGCGACTGCTGCGATGCGCCAACGGCGCCATTACCGCTGGGACACAAAGTGACTGCAAGGAAACGACATTACCGCGATGACGAGCAGGATTGCAGGCCCCTCAGCCTGCCTCTTGCGCACTGCCTCACTCGGCGGCGCGCGCCGCTTCCGAGTCCGGGGAAAGTCCGGCCGCAGCCGCGCTGCGCGAGAGCCTGGAGTGCAATGACTGGCAGCGCCTGCAGCGCCGTTATCCTGGGCATGCTGCTTGCGCCCGCGCATGCCGCGGACCGCAGCCCGCCGGCGGAGGTGCTCTTGGTGGACGATGCGATCGCGGTGGCGGTGCGGGACAACCCGGATCTGGCGCAGACCCGGAGTCGCTACGAAGCGCTCGAGGCGGTCCCGTCCCAGGTCGGCACGCTGCCGGATCCGACGGTCAGCTTCGGCGCGATGAATTTTCCGACCGACACGTTCCGGCGAAGCCAGGAGCCAATGACCCAGCTCCAGTTCGGTATCCGCCAGGAGATCCCATTTCCAGGAAAGCTCGGGCTGCGGCAGGAGGCAGCCGAGTTCGACGCCATCGCCGCTGCCCGGACGGTGGACGAAGCCCGGCTGCAGCTCGTCAGGAGCGTACGCACGAAATGGTGGGAAACGCTATATCTCGACCGTGCCCTGGAGACGGTTGCCAGCAACCAGGACCTGCTACGCCAGTTCGTCACTGTCGCCACGACCAAATACGAGACGGGCGCAGGCCTGCAGCAGGACGTACTGCTGGCCCAGCTCGAGCTTTCGCGGCTACTCGAACAGGAGATCCGGCTCGTGGCGATGCGCCAAACCCAGGCCATCCACCTCAACATTCTCATGGATCGGTTGCCGGAGGCGCCAGTACGCCTGCCCGAGACGGTATCCAAGGCCATGGGCGACCTGCCGCCGCCCGGTGTCTTGTACGAAATAGCCGTCGAGAAGCGCCCCCTGCTCGCAACGATGCAGTCCCGGATCGAGGCGGCACGCAGCCGCCTCGAGCTGGCCGAACGCGAGTTCTACCCGGATTTCGGCGTAGCGGTGACCTACGGTGAGCGAGCCGGCGACAACCCGCCTTTCATGGGCGGGGCACGGGCGGACGTCCTGTCATTGATGCTGAGTGCGCGCATCCCGCTCTACGCCGGCCGCAAGCAGAGCAAAGGTGTCGCGCAGCGGAGCAGCGAGCTGCGCGCGGACGAATACGCCCTGCACGACCAGCTCGCACAGGTGCGTGAGCAGATCGCCGGTGCGGTCACGGACTATGAAGAGGCCCGGCAGCGGCATCGACTCTACGGCACCGGCATCATTCCACAGGCCCGGCAAACGGTTGAATCGATGCTCGGGGGCTATCAGGTGGGCGAAGTGGATTTCCTCAACCTGGTGAGGAGTCAGATCACCCTGCTCAACTACGAGCTCGAGTATTGGAAGAGCCTCGTTGAGGCCAAGGCCGCATTGGCCCGGCTGGCCGCCAGTGTCGGCGAGGACGCGTTGTATGAGTAAAGCAAGTGTCATCACGGGAGTCACGATGCTGCTCGTGGGCTTGGCCGGCGGTTACGCATACTCCATCTATTTTGCGCCGCTCCCCGTCCCTACGAGCGCCGAAGCGCCCGAGCGCGAACCGTTGTTCTACCGCAATCCGATGAACCCGTCGGTGACATCACCGGTGCCCGCCAAGGACAGCATGGGCATGGACTACATTCCCGTTTTCGCTGACGAAGGGCAAGACCACGGGCCGTCCGGCACGGTTTCCATCGACCCGGTCGTGGTGCAAAACATCGGCGTGCGCACGGCGGTGGCCCGGCGCGACACCTTGAGCCGCGCGGTCCGGGCCGTGGGCCGGGTCGCTTTCGACGAGGAGAGCCTGTTCCGACTGCACCCCAAGATCGAGGGCTGGGTCGAATCGATCCGCGTGGACAAGACCGGCCAGACCGTGCGGGAAGACGAGATTCTGCTGAGCATCTACTCACCCAAGCTGGTAACCGCCCAGCAGGAGTACCTGCTGGCGCTCAACGGTCTGGAGGTGTTGCGTGACAGCCCGTTCGAGGACATCGGGCGGGGCGCCGAGCAGCTTGCGCAAAGCTCGCGTTACCGGTTGACGCTTCTCGACGTCCCCGAGCATCAGATCCAGGAGCTCGAAGCCGACCACAAGATCAAGAAGCGCCTGCACATTCATGCACCGCAGGCGGGGACGGTCATTGCCATCGGTGCTCGGGCCGGACAGCACGTGACGCCCAGCACCGAACTCTACTCCCTCGTCGATTTACGCCAGGTCTGGGTGTATGCGGATATCTACGACTACGAGATCCCCTGGGTGCAGCTTGGCGATGAAGTCGAGATGACCCTTGCGAGTGTGCCCGGCCGGACGTTCAAAGGCACGGTTTCGTACATCTATCCCTACGCGGAAGCGCGAACGCGCACCACCAAGGTCCGACTGGTCTTCGACAATGACGAGCAATTGCTGCGCCCCGACATGCTGACCGACGTGGTCATCGAGTCCGACCGCCGCGAGAACGCTATCGTTGTTCCGTCCGAGGCCATCGTCCGCTCGGGTAAGCGCACGCTCATGTTCGTCCAGCGTGAGCCCGGCAAGTTCGAGCCGCGCGAGGTCACGCTGGGCCTGGAAGCAGACGGGCTGGTGGCGGTCTCGAACGGCATAGCCGAGGGAGAGGTGGTCGTCACCTCCGCGACGTTCCTCCTCGACTCGGAATCGAAGCTGCGAGAGGCAACGGCCAAGATGTTGGAAACGGGCGTAACCGGACGCGGCAATCGAGCTACCGCGGCCGACGCCCCGGCGGACGCGTCGGACATGAACGCTCACGACGGCCACGCGGCGGAGGGCCCGACTGCCGCAGGCGCGGACGAGACGCACGGCCATGATTGAAGCGATCATCAACGCGTCCCTGCGCGATCGCATCATGGTGCTGATCTTGGCGACCATCATCGCCGCGGCCGGCTTTTATGCCTATAAGAGCACGCCGCTGGACGCGATTCCCGATCTGTCCGACGTTCAGGTCATCGTCTTCACCAAGTACCCGGGACAGTCACCGCAGGTGGTCGAGGACCAGGTCACCTATCCGCTGACGACCTCGATGCTCGCCGTACCGCGGACCAAGGTCGTGCGCGGCTATTCGTTCTTCGGCCTGTCCTTCGTCTACGTCATCTTCGAGGATGGCACCGACATGTATTGGGCGCGATCCCGGGTGCTCGAATCGCTCAATTATGTGAGTGGCAGATTGCCGGCGGGGATAACGCCGACTCTGGGCCCGGACGCTACCGGCGTCGGCTGGATCTACGAATATGCCCTCGTCGACCGTAGCGGCAAGCACGACCTCGCCCAGCTGAGGTCGATCCAGGATTGGTATCTCCGCTACCCGCTGCAGACGGTGGAAGGCGTTGCGGAGGTCGCGTCAATCGGCGGATACGTCAAACAGTACCAGGTAGTGGTCGACCCCAACGCCTTACTGAGATTCGACATCCCGCTGAGCAAGGTCCGCATGGCGATCAAGATGTCCAACCAGGATGTCGGCGGGCGTCTGGTCGAGATCGCCGAGACGGAGTACATGGTGCGTGGCCTCGGTTACATCGAGGGCATCGAGGATCTGAACGAGGTGCCCATCGCGGTCGACAGCGACGGGACACCGGTCCGGCTCGAAGACGTGGCTCATGTACAGATAGGCCCGGAGT
The DNA here is from genome assembly GCA_040904625.1 of Gammaproteobacteria bacterium. GTDB lineage: Bacteria > Pseudomonadota > Gammaproteobacteria > JACKNG01. The sequence goes on along the minus strand of JBBDTC010000261.1, from coordinate 12,806 downwards.
TGCGCCGGGGCCTTGTGGATCTGAACGGCGAAGGCGAGGTCGCCGGCGGCGTCGTCATCATGCGCTTCGGCGACAACGCGCTGGCAACCATCCGCGCCACCCGGGCCAAGCTGGACGAGCTGAGGAAGGGCCTGCCGGCCGGCGTCGAGATCGTCCCGGTTTACGACCGGGGCGATCTCATCGAACGGGCCGTCGACAGCCTCACGACTTCTCTGCTGCAGGAGCTGGTGATAGTCAGTGTCGTCGTGATTATGTTTCTCTTGCACGTGCGTTCGGCATTCGTCGCCATCCTGACCCTGCCGCTCGGGATCCTGATGGCGTTCATCATCATGCGCATGCAGGGTTTGAACGCCAACATCATGTCGCTGGGCGGCATCGCCATCACGATCGGGACGATGGTCGACGGCGCCATCGTCATGGTCGAGAACGCCCACAGCCGGCTGGCCGAAGCCCGCGACAAAGCAGGTCGCGAGATCGAGGGCGAGGAACGGTGGAAGGTCATCGGCGCGTCGTGCCGCGAAGTCGGTCCCGCGCTGTTCTTCTCCTTGCTCGTGATCACGATCTCCTTCCTGCCAATCTTCACGATGCAGGCCCAGGAAGGTCGCTTGTTCAAGCCGCTCGCCTTCACCGCCACCTATGCGATGGCCGCAGCCGCGCTCCTCACTGTGACGCTGGTGCCGGTGATGATCGGCTTCTTCGTGCGCGGCCGGATTGTCGCAGAACACGCCAACCCGATTAATCGAATACTTCATCTGATGCACCAGCCGGTCCTGCGTCTTGCCATGCGCTGGCGGTTCGTCACGATCGTCCTCGCGACGCTGGTCCTCGGCGCGACGTATTACCCCTTTTCCAGGCTCGGCAGCGAGTTCATGCCCCCCCTGGACGAAGGTGACATCCTTTACATGCCCACGACGTTTCCGGGGATATCGATCACCAAGGCCAAGGAGCTTCTTCAACAGACCGACAAGATTCTTGCCGCGTTCCCGGAAGTGCACCACGTGTTCGGGAAGGTCGGCCGAGCCGAGTCCGCCACCGACGCAGCGCCACTCGCCATGATCGAGACGACGATACGGCTTCGCCCCAAGGAGGAATGGCCCGACCCGGGCAAGTCGACGCGCGAACTCATGAACGAGATGGATCGCGCGATCCAGTTTCCTGGTTTGGCGAACGCCTGGACGATGCCCATCAAGACGCGCATCGACATGCTCTCGACCGGCATCAAGACGCCAATCGGCATCAAGGTGTCCGGGCCGGACCTGTCGGTGCTGCAGGCTGTCTCACTGGACATCGAGCAGGCCATGAAGAGCCTGCCGGAAACCACCTCGGCCTTCGGCGATCGGGCGGTCGGTGGCTATTACCTCGATTTCGATATCGACCGCAAAGCCGCGGCGCGCTACGGCCTCACCGTCGGGGCCGTGCAGGACGTCATCCAGAGCGCCATCGGCGGCATGAACGTGACCGAGACGGTAGAGGGACTCGAGCGCTATCCCGTGAATGTGCGCTATCCACGCGAGCTCCGCGACAATCTGGAAGCATTGAAGCGCGTGCTCGTTTCCACACCGACCGGTGCCCAGATCCCGATGGCGCTGCTCGCCGACATCAGCTACGAGCGCGGCCCACCAGTCATCAAAAGCGAGAATGCCCGGCCCAACGCCTGGATTTACGTCGACATCTCCACCTCGGACATCGGCGGCTTCGTCGCACGTGCAAAAGAAGTGGTCGACCAGCAGGTGCGGATTCCCCCCGGTTACACGCTCACGTGGTCCGGTCAGTTCGAGTACATGGAACGGGCCGCGGCACGACTGCGAATAGTCGCACCGGCCACGCTGCTGATCATTTTCCTGTTGCTCTATGTCAACTTCCGAAACGTCCTCGAACCGTCGATAGTCATGCTGTCCATACCTTTTGGCCTGATCGGTGGCATCTGGTTCGTCTACCTGAATGACTACAATCTGTCGGTTGCCGTGGCGGTCGGGTTCATCGCCCTGGCCGGGATGGCGGCCGAGATCGGCGTGCTCGTGCTGAGCTTCATCGACGTCGAGGTCGCCGCTCGGCGCGCCGAGCAAAGCGAGCCGCTCGGAGTCGGAGCAATCCGAGAAGCCGTAGCCGTCGCGACCGCGAAGCGCGTCCGTCCGGTCGCGATGACCGCAATTTCGACGATGGCCGGCCTCGTCCCCATCATGTTGAGCGACGGCACGGGCTCGGACATCACGCATCGCATCGCCGCGCCGATGCTGGGCGGTATGCTGACCGTCATGATCCTCAGCTTGGTCGTTCTTCCCGTCATCTACAGTTTCGTCCTGCAGGCGCAGGAGCGCGTGCTTGCGCGCCAGGCAATGGCCGCCGAGTCGGCGCCGCGCGTGGCAGATCCTCAGTCGTGATCCGTGCGGCCCGGTGCGCTCAGCACCCTGAGCTCGCGAATGGGCGCCGCAACGGATCGCCGCAGTAGGGCTCGGCATAATCGACGTCGGAACTCTCGCCCGCGCAGGCTGGCTCGTGGTCGAGAGGCGCGGCGCCACGCATCGCCGTGTACCGACTCAACGGTGTCTCGCCGCGAACGACGGGGCAGCGCGCCGGCTGATCGCGACCGCAACCACGCTCTTCCCAGTTGTTCAAAAGCACTTCCATACGCCCTATCAGGCACTCGAGGCGGGCTACCTCATGGCGAACGCCGACAAGGCGCGACTGCAATCGATCACGGGTCTGTGTACAGCATCGCTGGGAGCCCGATTGTGGGTTATCGAGCAGGACACGGATGTCCCCTAGTGTGAAACCGCACGCCTGCGCGCTGCGGATAAAGCGGATCCGCTCCACTTCACGCGCGGCGAAGCGGCGGTAACCATTCAGGTCACGAGAATCGCAGCGGACGAGCCCGATACGCGCGTAGTAGCGCACGACCTCGGGCTTTTCCCCGGCGGCGTACGCGAGATCCTTGAGCAGCATGGCTCACCTCCATGACGAGGATATGGGTCGCCACGGCCGAAGCCGCGACGGCAGGTCATGGAAACCGGGTGGCTATAAGCGCAGGCGCTCGGTCAGCGCATAAAGACGTGATCCGCGGACAAAACTCGGAGCCACGCACGGCGCAGGATGGGGATCTGCGACGACATCGGTCAGGCTACCAACGTAGCCCCCCGCTGCCACGCCATGATGGTCGCGCGAGCCGATGCCATCAGCCGGCGGGCCGTCAGCGCTGCCGACGTGCGCGTCCAAATCGCAGTCGAGGACCGAGTGATGTCCGCCGCCTCCGGACCGTTCCGGCAAGGGATTCCGGGAAGCGCAGTCGTGGTGCGCCGGGCCAACCTCGTCGACGGCCGCCGCGGCAGGCACGTCGCAGCACGGTAGCAGTACGCCGAACAGCAGACTCACGACCCAAAACGAGAGCAACACCTGGGCCCGCCCGCGGCGGGCCGCAGTGCGCCGGGACTGCGTGGGACAGTGGAACGAACTCATCGGTGAACGGGCGTTTCGGGGTACCGGTATCAAGTGTAGATGAGGCGTCGAGCGCTGACTACCCGAACCCTGCGTCCGCTTCGCCAGCAGCACTGGAGTCTCGACAAGAAGCGCTCCACCGCCAGTGACAGGGGGGTAGCACCGCCATCAGAACCAGACCCTCACCCCGGCGACGAAGGCGGTCACCGACACGGGTTCTCCCGCACGGCGCGCAATAGCCCCGGTCTCGCCGTGCAGCCGCTCCCACGAGACACCGATATACGGGGCGAACTCGCGGCGGATCTGGTAGCGCAACCGCACTCCGAGCTCTGTGGTATTGAGTCCGCTGCCGCGGCCCACCCGCGCGATGTCGGAAAACGCGACGTTCATCTCCACCCGGGGCTGCAGCACCAGCCGCTGGGTGATGTTGAGGTTGTACTCGGCCTCGAGCCGCGCCGTCACCTCGCCGTTCTCGTCGATGAACAGCGCGCTGTCGAGCTCGAACTCGTAAGGCGCCACGCCCTGCACGCCGAGGACGGCATGGGTCAGCTCCGGATCGGGGCTGGAATCATGGCGTATCCCGACCTGCCAGTCCCAGAACGGCGCGAACAGGTGGCTGTAGAGCAGCTGCAGCTCGGCGTTCTCCGGCGAGCGGCCGAACTCACCCTCGCCTTCGGTCTTCACCCAGGCGCGGTTGCGCCCGCTGCCGTACCAGCCCTGCACGTCCCACACGTAGCCGTCGACCTCGTCAGCGAAACGCGTTTCGACGCGATCGCCCAGCAGCATGCCGTAATAGGAATGCTGCATGGGCGACGGCCAGTCGTCCGGCGTCCCGGCCGGGTCGTAGGCGGCCGTGTGCAGCGAGATGAGCCCCGTTACGAAGCCGAGGAGGCAACAGGTGATCTTCATGCGGTCGGCCTCCGGTTGACCCGCACGACGCGGAACATGCCCATATGCATGTGATAGAGCAGGTGGCAGTGGAAGGCCCAGCGTCCCGGCGCGTCGGCCGTGATCAGCGCTGACACGCGCGCCGCCGGCATGATATTGATGGTGTGCTTGCGCGGAATGTGCCGCCCATGCCCGTTCTCGAGCTCCATCCACATGCCGTGCAGGTGGATGGGGTGGTTCATCATGGTGTCGTTGACCAGGATCAGGCGCAGCCGCTCACCGTAGTAGAACTCGATGGGGCCGTCGACCTCGTGGAACTGCTTGCCGTCGAACGACCACATGTAGCGTTCCATGTGCCCGGTCAAATGCAGCTCGATTTCGCGCCCGGGCTCGCGATCGTCGAAGTCGTCATCGCGGCGCACCAGATCGCGATAGACGAGGACGCGGTGCGCGGCGTTGGCCAGACCGGTACCGCGCTCACCCAATCGATCGCGCTGGACCTGTGCGACGCTGATATTGCCGGGGCCGTGATGGTCCTTGTCGTGGCGGGCAACGACGGCACCGACGCCGGCCGCCGCCATGCCGGCATGGCCGGCGTGCGCATCGTGGCCAGACCCGCTGCCACCGGACATGGCGCCGCCATGGCTGTCCGTCATGTCCATATCCATGCCCATGTCCACCATGTCGAGCAACGGCCGCGTGCGCAGCGGCGGAACCGGCGCGCTGAGGCCCGGCCGCGTGGCGAGGGTGCCGGCCGCATAGCCGCTGCGATCCATGCTTTCGGCCATCACGGTATAGGCAGCCTCGCCGCGCGGCTCGACCACGACGTCGTAGGTCTCGGCCACGCCGATCTGGAACTCGTCAGTCTCGACCGGCTCGACCGCCTGACCGTCCGCCGCCACCACGGTCATCGCGAGGCCTGGTATGCGCACGTTGAAGTACGACATCGCCGAACCGTTGATGAAGCGCAGCCGCACGCGCTCGCCCGGCGTGAACAGGCCGGTCCAGTTGCCGGCCGGATGCAGACCGTTCATGAGGTAGCTATAGGTCGCGCCGGTCACATCGGCGATGTCGGTCGGCATCATGCGCATGCGATCCCAGGCCAGCTTCTTGCGCCAGGCCGCTTTCGCGCTCATCTCCCCGGTCGCGAACAGCGTGGTCGCGGTAAACTGCTGGAAGTTGTAGTAATCGCTCATCTTCTTCAGCTTGGCGAGTACGCGGTGCGGATCCTCGAACGTCCAGTCCGAGAGCATGATCACGTAATCACGCTCGCATGCGACGGGATCCGGCTCGCGCGGATGCACGATGAGCGGGCCATAGACACCGGCCTGCTCCTGCAAACCGGAATGACTGTGATACCAGTACGTGCCGCTCTGCACGACGGGAAAGCGGTACTGAAAAGTTTCGCCGGGGCCAATGCCGCGAAAAGCCACGCCGGGAACACCGTCCATCTCGAACGGCAGCAGGATGCCGTGCCAGTGGATCGAGGTGGCTTCGTGGAGGTGGTTGGTGACATTCAGCACGACTTCGCGCCCCTCCTGCCACTCGAGCAATGGCCCGGGCACGGTCTCGTTGATGGTCATGACCCGCCCGAGGCCGCCCGCGATGTCGAGACGCTGCTCGCGGATCGCGAGGTCGAACTCGAGCGCACCGGCAGACCCGGTGCGCGATGCGCCTGCAACGACAGCGCCGCGCGCCCATGCTGGTAACAGGCTGTCCACGCCGAGAGCGCCCGCCCCGGCGAGTGCGCGCATGACAAAACGTCGACGCTCTGCGAACGATGCAGCGGAGGGGTTCGAGCGGGGCATGAATTCTCCTCAATGAGATTGGCCACGGCGGGTCAAACCCGGCGGCGCGTTGTAACGACCGCATTTCAGTGTGGGCGCGACGCTGCTAGCCGATGCGAACGCCGCTGCCCACCATTCGTTGGCAAAGGTCTGATCGGCGGCGTCGCCCGGCCGATCTTCCCCCCCATCCGTCAGGACGGCGCGCCAGCGTATCGCACGCCCTTCAATCGCGGCACGAATGCCTCAGGCGCCGAAGACAGTAACGTCGACGACGCGCTGATGCGGCCGCGCGCGGTGCTCCCAGAGGAACACGCCCTGCCAGGTCCCCAGTGCCAGCGTGCCGCCGCGCACGGGCACCGTGACGGCGGTCTGAGTCAACACGCTGCGCACATGGGCGGGCATGTCGTCCGGCCCTTCTGCATCATGACGAAACAAGGCATCGCCGTCCGGTACCAGCCGCGCCATGAAACGTTCCAGATCGCGCAGCACTTCGCCGTCGGCGTTCTCGCTGATCATGAGCGAAGCACTGGTGTGGCGGATGAACGCCGAACACAGTCCGGTGCTCACCCCACTGGCCCGGACCGCCCCTTGCAGATCGGCGCTGATCTCGCGACAACCGCGCCCCGCCAGGCGATATTCGAGTTCTCTGACGTAGACCATTTCCACCAGCGCTTCACTCGACCCGCGACAGGAACGTCGACAGCGGACGCCGATGCTGCTCGATGACCGTCGCCGGCCAGCCATACCAGAACAAGCCGACGACCCGCTCGGTGTCGCCATCGAAGCCCACCGCCGCGGCGAACTCCGCCGTGGTCACAATCTTCCCGGTGGTCCATTTCACGCCCACCCCGGCGGCCCACAGCGCCAGCATGAAATTCTGCGCGGCACAGCAACAGGCCGCATAATCCTCGCGCTCGCGGAGGGCGTCGCCAGCGTTGAGCGGCGACGTCATGACCAACCAGCCGGGCATCGCGAGCCAGCGGTCGCGCTTGATCTCAGCGGCCCGCTCGCCGCGTGCGGCCGCCACCAGGGCGGCATTGGCGTGGGCGATGGCGGTTCGTGCTCGCGCGCCGAGCAGATAGACCCGCCAGGGTTCGGTGCGGTGATGGTTGGGCGCCCAGCGGGCACAGTCGAGCGCTTCTTCGATGAGCGCTTCGGGCACCGGTTCGTCAAGAAAATCGTGCACGGTGCGCCGCTCCCGCAGCACTTTCAGGACTGCGGCATGTTCGTCCCGAGTATACGGATCGGCCTTCAAATTCCGGACTCCTCCAGCACAGGGTATTCGCTCAGCCCGGACGACGGCGCCCATGGGAGGGGCTGGACGGTCGCGCTAGTATAGGTCTTCACCCACAGACATCGCGTCCATGCTCACATCCTTCGCGGCCGCGCCGCGCTCGACGAATCGTGCAGCCTCGACCACGCCCCCAGGCGGGCCCGGTAAGCTGCTCCACATCACCATCCGCAGCCTGACCGCGATTGCGCGCGTTCTCGTCATCACCGGCGTGTCCCTGAGCGCGGTCGCGGCTGTGACTCAAGCGGTCAATCCTCAGCGCGAGGACTTCGCCCAGGTACTGGCAGCGCAGAAATCCGGCCGGCACGACCAGGCCAGCAGGCTGGCGGCCGGTCTCGAGGACTATCCGCTGTACCCGTATTACCTGTACAACGACCTCAAACGTCGACTGCACCATCTCCCCGTCGAAGCGGTGGCCGAGTTCCTGAATACCCACGACGGCAGCTACCTCGCCGCTCGCCTGCGCGAAGAGTGGCTGGCCCAACTGGCCTATGCCAAACGCTGGGCGACGTTCCTCGAGTTCTACCGCTCTAGCGACGACCTGGTCCTGCGCTGCCGCGAGCTGACCGCGCGCATCCATCTCGGCCGCGACGATGGCGTTATCGAGGCAACGCGCGCGATCTGGCTCGATGGCGAGTCTTTACCCGATGCCTGCGACCCCCCGTTCGAACGGCTGTACGCAAGCCCGGTAATGGACGACGACCTGGTGTGGCAGCGTATCGTCCTCGCGCGCGCGGCCGGCAACAACAGCCTGGCGGATTATCTCGGCCGGCGTCTGCGCGGATCCGACTACCGAGCTCGCCACGCACTGTGGCAGCAAGCGCTGGCGCAACCGGGGGCGACACTCGGGCGCCGCGATCTGACTGACGATGCCGCCACCCAGATGATCCTCGCCCAGGCCCTCGCGCGCCTGGCGCGCATCCGCCTGGAAAGCGCCGAGACCGCCTGGCGCAGTGTGCGTGAACGCTACGCCTTCAGCGCGGCCGATGGCGCACAGGTCGCCCGCGATCTGGCCGTAGCCGCGGCTGCCAGCGACCACGAGCGGCGCCTGGCGTTGCTCGACCGCGTGCCCACGGAACAGGTCGACCCGCTCGTCGAGCGCTACCGCATTCGCGAAGGCATCGCCGCCGCCGCGTGGCCCGAGCTCGTGCGCTGGACGGCGCAGCCGCCGCGCGGCGATGTCTACCCGCTGCGCTGGCGCTACTGGCGCGCACGGGCATTGCAAGCGACCGGGCAGACCGAAGCGGCACACGCGATCTGGGCGGAACTCGCCAATGAGCGCGACTACTACGGTTTTCTCGCTGCCGATGCGCTCGAGCGGGACTATGATTTCAATCATCGACCGGTCGCGGCAGGGACGGCTGAAACCGCTGTACTGGCGGCGCGGCCCGGGCTGGTTCGCGCCCATGAGCTCTACCGCCTCGACCGGCGCTACCAAGCCTACCGCGAATGGCGATTCGAGCTCGACCGCATGGACCGGCGCGAGCGCGAAGTCGCGGCCAGTATCGCCACCGAATGGGGTTGGCTCAACCAGACCATAGCGACGCTCGGCCGCGCCGAATCCTATGACGACCTGGAACTGCGCTTCCCCGTCAGGCACGCCGATCTGGCGGCGGAATACGCCGCCAAACGCGGACTGGCCGCGGCGCGGATATTGGCCATCATCCGGTCGGAATCCGCCTTCGTCCACGATGCCCGCTCCGCCGCCGGCGCCCTCGGCTTGATGCAGCTCATGCCCGCCACCGCGCGCGAGACGGCCAGACGTATCGGCCTGCGCCTGGACCACCTGAGCAGGCTCTATCAGCCGCGCGAGAACATCGCGCTCGGTTCTGCCTATCTGCAACAGATGATCGCGCGCTTCGGCGGCAACTTCGTCATGGCTGCGGCAGCGTATAATGCAGGCCCTCATCGGGTCCGCCAGTGGCAAGGCGACACCTGCGCGGCGGCGGACATCTGGATCGACACGATCCCGTTCACCGAGACCCGCCGCTATGCGAGGCGCGCCCTGTTCTACACCGCGGTCTACGAGTGGCGGCTGGGGCATGAGATCACCCGTCTCTCGAGTGTGATGCCGCCGATACCGGCCAAACGCTCCACCGGCGATATGGATTGCGAAGCATGAAGAAATTGACAATTGGAATCATGGGCGGCAGCGGCTTCGTCGGCGGCGTGCTGGCCAACCGGCTGGTCGAACGCGGCCATACGGTGCGGATCTTTACCCGCAGGCGCGACCATGCGCGTGAGTCGTGGCTGCTGCCGAACACCCATGTCATCGAAGTCGATCCGGCCGAGCCGGAACAGCTCAACGACGCTTTCTCGGGCTGCGCGGGCGTGGTCAATCTCGCCGGCATACTCAACGAACGCGGCGACAACGGCGAAGGCTTTCGCCGCGTCCATGTCGATCTTGCCCTGCGGGTGGCCAAAGCGTGCAAACACGCCGATGTCGCGCAGCTCGTTCACATGAGCGCGCTCAACGCCGACAGCTTCGCCGCCAGCTACTATCTGCGGTCCAAGGGTGAAGCGGAGAAACTCCTATTGGCCGAACACGGCAAACGCCTGGCGGTCACCATCCTGCGTCCCTCGGTGATCTTCGGACCACACGACGATTTCACCAACCGTTTTGCCCGCCTGGTGCGTTTCACCCCCGGAGTCTTTCCGCTGGCGCGCGCCACGGCACGCTTCCAGCCGGTCTATGTCGGCGATGTCGCCGACGCCATCGTGCACATGCTGGAGACCAGGGCCGGCAGCGGGCAACGTCATGATATCGCCGGGCCGGAGATCGTCACCCTGGGCGAAATCGTCGACTACGTTGCACGCGTCAGCGGGCACCCGGTGCGCGTCATTCCGCTCGGCAATCTGCTGTCCCGGCTCCAGGCCAATGTGCTCGAGCACATGCCGGGGAAACCCTTCTCGCGCGACAATCTGCGCTCACTGGAGGAGGATTCGGTGTGCGGGCCTATCAACGTGCTCGACACTTTCGGCATCACCCCGACGCCGATGCGGGTCATCGTGCCGCGCTATCTCGCCGGAAACGACGTGCGACGACGGTATTACGACTACCGGACGCTCGCCGGCCGCGATTGATTACGGCTGACCATGCGCTTCTACCAGGTTGGCGGTGCGGTGCGCGATGCCCTGCTCGACACCCCGGTAGTCGATCGCGACTGGGTCGTCGTCGGCGGCAGTGCGGACGAGCTCCTGCGGCGCGGATTTCGCCGAGTCGGCGCTGACTTTCCGGTCTTTCTCCATCCCGAGACCGGTGAGGAATATGCCCTTGCCCGCACCGAACGAAAATCGGGCAAGGGTTACAAGGGATTCGTCACCGAAGCCAACGAGGTCACGCTGGAAGCCGATCTCGCGCGCCGCGACTTCACCATCAATGCCATGGCCATGAGCGCCGATGGCACCATCATCGATCCTTTCGAGGGACGCCGCGATCTCGCCGCGGGCGTGCTGCGACACGTCACCGAGGCGTTTACCGAAGATCCCCTGCGGGTGCTGCGCGGTGCACGTTTCGCGGCGCGCTTCGGTTTCGACATTGCACCGGAGACGATGGCATTGATGCGCGATGTCGTCGCCAGCGGGGAGTTGGCCACGCTGGCCCCGGAACGCGTTTGGCAGGAGCTGCGGCGGGCGCTGGCTGCGCCACGGCCTGAACGTTTCATACAGGTTCTACGTGACTGCGATGCACTCAAAGCCTTGCTGCCGGAAATCGACTGCCTGTTCGGCGTCCCGCAGCCGCCCCGCTATCATCCTGAAATCGATACCGGCGAGCATGTCCTGCTGGCGCTCGCGCAGGCGGTCCGGCTCGCGGCACCCGAGACTGTCCGTTTCGCGGTACTGGTGCATGATCTCGGCAAAGGCACGACGCCGGCCGAGGTCCTGCCCTCACATCACGGACACGAGGAACGCGGCGTGACACTGATCGAAGCGCTGTGCGCGCGCCTGCGCGTACCGCGCGAGCATCGCGAACTGGCCTGCCTGGTCTCGCGTCTGCACACGCGCGTCCATCGCGTGCTGGAGATGAAGCCGGCAACCATCGTGCGTCTACTGGAGCAAGCCGACGCCTGGCGTCGGCGCCCACGCTTCGAGCAGTTCCTGCTCGCCTGCACCATCGATGCGACCGGCCGCCTGGGGTGGGCCGAACGCGATTACCCGCAGGCCGACTACCTGCGCGAGGCGCGCGATGTAACGGCGAACGTCGACGTAGGCGCGCTGACCGCGCAGGGCCTGCGCGGCGCGGAACTGGCGGTGGCCATCCACGAGGCGCGGATCGCGGCCCTCAAAAGCAGCGGAAACTGATCGGGAAACTGGCTTCTTCGGTGTCGGGACGACCGGGAATGATGACGCCGCTGCCATAAAGCCTCAGCGAGTCGCGCTTGAGCTCGTAGCGGGTCCCATCCTCCATCACCACCACGGAACCGTTGGTGCTGTTGTCGGTAACCGTGCAGCGACCGCGACTGTACTGCGCGCTCAGATGCTGGCGCGAGACCAGATCGCAGCGGATCACGAGATCGTTGTGTTCGCCGCGACCGATCGAGATCACCGGCCGCCCGCTGTCGACGGTGGCGCTCACACCCGCATGGGTGAATGAGACTTTGTCGTAGCTGTAATCGCTGCGTACGGGCTTCTCACCGACATACGCCGTAATCGCTTCCACATCCCAGATGATCTCGTAGAGTTCGACATGCTCGAGGGAGACGAAATTCCAGGTTTCGTCATCCACATAGCGCGAGACGGCCCGGAAAATCCGCGGCAGCTGCTCGACCAGGGACCGCGTCGCCAGCGTTTGCTCGGGCTTGGCATTGTTGCTCGCCCAGTTCGCGATCTTGACGGTCTCGCCGAGCAGCACATCGCCGCGGTGCGGCAGTGGCCCGTAATGCAGACCGATACGCATGCGAATCAGCGGCCCATCGGTCTCGCCGGCCTGTTCGTGCAATTGGGCATGGATTTCCGAGGCGACGCCGGCGGCGTCGGTCGCTGCGTCGAAGCGCGCAACTATCTGGTCGCCGACTTCGGCCAGGACGTGGCCGCGATGCGCCGCGCAGTGGTCGCGCAGGCCGCCCAGGCAGGCCGCAACGATTTCACGGGCGCGGGCATCGCCGAGCGTTTCGTACAGCGCCGTGCTGCCGGCGATGTCTGCAGACATGACTACGCTGTTGTCGGCTACTGCTTCCATATTCACCGCACCTGGCCGTCGAGATCTTCAGGGCAACACTCGTGCGCACGGCTGGCGGCGCAACTGCGCCACGTTAGCATGGGAAGACAACTACGACCATCGTAAATGGCAGGGCGCTCTGAGTGATACCGGAGCGATTCGGCCACGCCAGCGCACGATGGAGAGGAGAGCTTTTAGTGAGACTGGCCCCACAAGGCTTCGAGACGTTCGTCACGACCACAGCGATAAC
>JBBDTC010000260.1:0-3521 GCA_040904625.1 Gammaproteobacteria bacterium | reverse complement strand
GCCAGCCGGCTCTTCCCGGAACGGACACCGCCGAGGATCAAGGTTTTCACGGCAGCGCCACCGCGATCTGAAGACCCAACATCCGCGTGAGCGTGCCGGTGTCGAGATGCGCCTCCACGGCGTCGGCGAGCCGTTCCAGGGCCGCCTCGCGCAGCGCCGTGTAGTCGATCGCTTGTGCATCGGTCAATCCGCTCCAGGCGAGCAAGGTGGCACATGCCTGTGGCGATTCGAAGAGGCCGTGCAAGTAAGTACCCAGGATCAGATCGTCGTCACTGATGGCGCCGTCCGGGCCGTGGCCGAGCTGCGCCGCTGGCCGGGCGAGCGCGGGGCCGTGGGTTACGCCCACATGGATCTCATAACCGCTGACCGGCGCTTCGGCGAACGCGAGACGGCCGCCGACATTGCGCAATTGTTTCCCGTGTTCCAGCGTCGTCTCAACATCGAGCAGTCCGAGACCGTCACTGCTGCCGGCTTCGCCTTCGAGGCCGTGTGGATCGTGGATGTACTTGCCGAGCATCTGCAAACCACCGCAGATGCCGATGAGCTTGCCGCCATAACGCAGGTGTCGATGCATCGCGGCCTCCCAGCCATGCGCGCGCAGCCAGGCGAGATCGGAACGCACGCTCTTGGAGCCGGGCAGGATGATCAAGTCGGCGGGAGGGATGGGTTCACCTGGGCCGATGAAACGCAGATCCACTTGAGGGTGCAGGCGCAGCGGATCGAAGTCGGTGTGATTGCTGATGCGCGGCAGGGCCGGAACGACCACACGCAGCTTCTCTTCTTGCTCTCCTTGCGCCACGCAAGCGGCGTTGTGCGGCAGCGCATCCTCGGCCTCGAGATGCAGGCCGTGCAGGTACGGCAACACACCCAGCACCGGCTTGCCGGTGTATTGTTCCAGCCAGTCCAGCCCCGATTGCAGCAGGGCGATGTCACCCCGAAAACGGTTGATGACAAAGCCGGTCATGCGCGCCCGTTCGTTTGCACTCAGGAGTTCGAGCGTGCCGACGAGGTGGGCGAATACCCCGCCACGGTCGATGTCGGCCACCAGGATCACTGGGCAATCGACCGCCTCCGCAAAGCCCATGTTGGCGATGTCGTTGTGGCGCAGATTGATCTCGGCCGGCGAGCCGGCACCTTCGACGATGACCGCGTCGTATTGCGCGGCGAGACGGTGGAAGGATGCCAGCACCGCCGCGCGCGCAATGCGCTTGTAGTCGTGATAATCACGCGCGTTCATGTTGGCGACCGCGCGGCCATGGATGATCACCTGTGCGCCGACATCGGTGTTTGGCTTGAGCAGCACCGGGTTCATGTCGCTATGCGGTGCGAGGCCGCAGGCCTGCGCCTGCACCGCCTGGGCGCGACCGATCTCGCCGCCGTCGATCGTGACCGCGCTGTTCAACGCCATGTTTTGCGGTTTGAATGGCGCGACGCGCACGCCTTGGCGGGCCAGCCAGCGGCATAACGCGGTGACCAGCAGGCTCTTGCCGGCGTCCGAAGTCGTGCCCTGGATCATCAATGTGCGGGCGCTCATGAGACGGCCCTTGCGCTGTCGGTCACCGTCGTTTGGGTCAATACGCTATCCAGCCGCACCCAATGCGCTTCAGCGCCAGGCAGGCCGAAGCGCAAACTGGCAGGTTCGGTGAACAGCCGCGTAAGAATGCCGTGTCGTGCCAGCGCCTCGTACAGTGGCTCTGCATGGGGGGTGCGCAACCATTGAAACAAGGCGCAGCCGCCTTCGGGTTCCAGTCTGTGATGCGCGAGCAATGCGCGCAAGCGCGCGCCCTCGGCCAGGAGGCGTCGCCGCGTGTCTGCCTGCCACGCTCGATCGTTGAGCGCGGCCGTGGCGACCCGGCGCGCCGGCCCGTTCACCGTCCAGGGGCCGAGCAGCGTGTGAAGTCGCATGAGCAGCGCCGGATGCGCACAGACGAAGCCAACCCGGGCGCCGGCCAGGCCGAAGAACTTGCCCAGCGAACGCAACACGATCAGGCCTTCGCGCGCGCTGAAAGGGCACAGACTGTGCTCGGGCGTGACATCCATGAAGGCCTCGTCCACGATCAACCAGCCGCCGCGCGCGGCGAGGCGCCGATGCCAGGCGAGTAGTCGGTCGGCGGGAAAGCGCGCGCCGGTGGGATTGTTGGGATGGATCAGCACCAGCACGTCAGAGTCGCGCACGGCCTCATCGACGTTCTCCGCGGCGGCGGCGCTGACCTCATGGCCTGCGCGCCGCCAGGCGCACGCATGCTCGGCATAGCCTGGGTCGAGCACCGCCACGCGCGAAGGCGGACGCAGCCGCGGCAACGCCTGAATCGCCGCCTGCGAACCGGCCACTGGTAACGCATGCTCGGCGTCGTAGTAGTCGCGCGCGGCCCGTTCCAGGCCGTCATCGTCTTCCGGCAACCGCGACCAGCATGATGGCGGGACTTCGGGCACCGGCCAGCGATTGGGATTGATGCCGGTGGACAGATCGAGCCAGTCGGCAAGTGGCATGTCATAACGCATGGCCGCCTCGCGCAATCGGCCGCCATGGTGAAGTCCGCCATCCGTGGCGGGCTCGGCAAGTTCCCTGAGGGGGACGCGCAGCGCGCGTCCTGTTTCGCGCCCGGGGAAAGGGTCAGGCATGGGCGAGTCCTCCGGCGACGACAAGCACTCCAAGCCACAGCCACACGCCATGCCGCACCAGCCTGAGCGCGCGTTCGATGTCGGCAATCTCCGGGGTTCTGCCGACACCCAGAACAGGCCGCTGATGCCACTCCCCCTGGTAACGGGCCGGCCCGCCAAGGGAGAGACCCAGCGCCCCCGCACCGGCTGCCATCACCGGCCCGGCGTTGGGGCTGTCCCAGGCCGGTGCCTGTGTTCGCCAGCAGCGCAGTGCCTGCCGGGTTTTGCCAAGGACGGCATAGGTGACCGCCGTGAGCCGGGCCGGGATGAAGTTGAGACCATCGTCCAGACGCGCGGCGGCCCAACCGAAATGGAGATAGCGCTCGTTGCGATAGCCCCACATGGCGTCGAGTGTATTGGCCAACCGGTAGATCACGGCACCGGCACCACCGGCGATCGCAAACCAGAACAGCGCGCCGAACACGCCGTCATTGCCGTTCTCCAACACCGATTCGGTAGTCGCGCCCGTGATGTCGAGTGCCGCCGAGTCGCGGCTGACCATGCGGGCGACCAGGCGACGCGCTTCATCGTCATCCTGATTCCGTAACGCGGCCGCGACAGGCCGGGCATGGTCATGCAGGCTTTTGTGGCCGATGGCGGCATAGAGTATGAGTACACTGAAGACCATGCCGACATAGGGCAGCGCGGTGAGTGCCGCGGCGGTGGCCGTGAAGGGCAAGAGCAATAGCAGTAACGCTAATGCCCCGCGCCGGCGGCGGGCCCGCGGTGTTATCGTGGCGTCACCATAAAGTTTTCGTTCGAGTCGATCGGCCAGCGCGCCGAAGCCGACCAGGGGATGTCGGCAGCGTGGTTCGCCCAGCAACCAGTCCAGCAGTACGGCGGCCAGTGCCAACAGTGCC
>JBBDTC010000259.1:0-21171 GCA_040904625.1 Gammaproteobacteria bacterium | reverse complement strand
GTTTGATCCCTTCAGAGGCCCGATGCACTACTTATGTGTGAGAAATCCGGGTTAGGTTGATCACATCGCGATGGATTGCCCACAGCCGTCGCCGGAGAAAGTCGAAATTCACCAAGGGCGCAGGGAGAGATGGCGATGACGGTTGGCGAGGAAATTGGCGTATTCGAGGGGACGGCGACGTCAGTCACACAGACGGTCGACGCCTCGGCAAGGCGGATTTTCGCCATGAATTTCGAAGGACCGGTCTCCGGACGCTGGGAGGGAGCGCACCTGACGACGCTCATCGCAAAGCCTCACACCGAAGACTACACAAGCGGCACCTTCTCTGCTCCGCTGTCCTATTACCTGAAGGATGGCGGGGTCGTCAGCGGCGTCTTGAACGGGGTGTTCGCCACCAAGGGCAGGCATTCCTGGCAGCTGAACGGCATTGCGCGGCTCAGTGACGCCACGCGCGTGGCCGTAGAGCTCTCGCTCGAACTCGAATCGCGAAGCATTGCTGGCGTGGTCTTCGAAATTACCTGACTCGTGGCGACGAAGCAGCGAAAGACGAACATGCATACATGCAAGGCGCGGGGGATCCGTCGCTTCGAGCGTAGTGATAGCGGCGGACGGTACCGGGAGGTGGTACGACGACAGGTACTCGACCATCAATACCTCCCATTTGGGAGATGACTTGCTGCATTTCACTGGCGGTAACACCGTTCGAGGTCTATGTTTTTCGAGCGTCGGTGTAAATTTCAGGGCATGGATGGAAAAACGTGATGACGCCTGACGAACGCCTGCAGTCGGTCCATGGGATGCTGCTCGACGCCGCACTTGGCCCTGCTGCCTGGCCGCAGGCGCTGGCGCGTACCGCGCAGGCTGTCGGGGCCATAGGGGCCGACCTTCACTTTCTGCGCGGCGAGACACTGCTCACCAGCTACATGGGTGCGCAACCGCCCGAAGTCCTGGCCGAATACACCGAGCGCTTCATCAATCGCGAACCGCGGTCACTTGCCCTGCGCCGACTCAAACCCGGCCAGGTCGTCACCGACCTGGATTTTGTCGATATGGATACGGTCAGGAGCCACGATTATTACGCTGACTTCCTGCGCCGCGCCGACATGGGTTACTGCATTGCCGCAACACCGGTGCGGACCGGCGTACATCTGGCGTATTTCGGACTTCACTTCCCACGCGGCCAGGAAGCACCAGACAAAAATCTGATGGCGACGGTGCAGCGCTTTCAGCCGCACCTGGCACGGGCGGTAACGGTTCATCTGAAGCTGGCGGAGGCGGAGTTACAGAACGGCCTGTATCTGGGCGCATTGAACCGGCTCTCGACCGGCATCGCCGTCCTCAATCGCCACGGTCAGATTCTCCTCATGAACGCTTCCGCAAAACAGCTGACAGATGAGCGGAAAGCGTTCAAGGTGGAACGCGGGCGATTACGCTGCAGCAATTCCGCGCCAGGGTCGCGTCTCGACTTATTAGTCTGCTCGGCAGTGGCGCGAACGGCTGATCAGGGCGGTGCAATGCTCGTCGACGCCATTCAGTCCCGTTACAGTGTGGTGGTGACGCCTACGCCCCTCGAATACCTCGAACGAACTGGAGCGGCAGTATTTATTCTGATCACGGAACTCGATGCGGACAGGAGCCTGAGCACTGCAGCGTATATTCGCCAGTTGTTCGGGCTGACTCGTGCCGAAGCAAGGATGGCCGAAGGATTGTTGACCGGCCGCGCTCTGCGAGCCCTTGCCGCCGAGGATGGCATCACTTACGAAAGCGCGCGTTTCCTGCTCAAACAGGTCTTCGCCAAGGTTGGCGTCCACAAGCAATCCGAACTCGTCGCGATTCTCTCGCGAGCCATTGGCGGCGCCGGTTGACGAAAGCGGCAGGCGCGGCGCTGCTCGTGCGTCGTTGTCGGCTACGAGCGCTTATCGCGTATGTACACCAGTTTCACGTTTGCGGCACTCGTTCCTTCGCCCCGGCTCAGACCCGCCGAGAACCGCGCGCCCGCAGCAGCAGCGCGAGCGCCGGGGCCAGCATCCATATCGCCGCCGGAAGCGGCACTGCAGTGACCTCGAAACCGCCGCCGGCGCCGACGTTGAGGGTGATCAGCGGGTATGAGTTGGAGAACGCGGTGAAGTTGACCAGATCGAGGCCCGGCAGATCAGCAAGCAGATCGGCGGCGACGCTACTGTTCTCGTCGCCGATGCGCAGGAAATCACCGATTTCCAGGCTTTCGAGTGTAGTTGGGTCGAGCCCATCCGCGAACAGGAATTCGATCGTAGTCTGTTCCGAGAACGCGTAGCCGCCGGCGATGACGCGATCGAAAGTCGCGAGTTCGTTGATCTCGAGCGACAGAATTCCACCGAGACTCATGTCCAGCACGCCGTCGATAGTGAGGTCGCCGGGAGACAGCCCCGGGGCAACCGTGCCGCCAGGTGCAGTGAATACGCCGCCGCCGACCGTACCGTTGCCGGACAGCGTCCCGCCGTTCCCAATGAAGACACCTGCTGTGGTAAGGACTTGGCCGCCGTTCGCGACAATCAGCGTAGCGGCCCCCGGTGGTATGTCGGGGAGAGCGTCGATCGGATCTTGTCCGAAATCGTTGAGGGTGAAATTGGTCGAGAGCGAGATATAGGGCGCAATTGCCGAGGAGCCCGAACCGTCGACGCGTAGTGTGCCCGTACTGCCGGTGAGAGCGCCGATCGCGATGTAATTGGTGAACGGGTTAGAGCTGGAACCGACTTCCAACAGGCCACCATTGATGACTTCGACTGTGCCCGTACCCTGGAGTGGGCCAACGTAATCCTGCGGCGCGCCGATGAACAGTGGTGCGGCTTCGCCGCTCATGCTGATTGCCGAGCCGCTGCCATCGATACTCACGTAGCCGTTGCCGCCGTAACCGATTGTCACGCCGAAGGTAGTGCTGGTACTGGCGCCGGTGTGCACGAACTCCATGCGTCCGCCGTTCTGGACCATGACCGTACCCGACCCGCTCAGATCCGTACCGGGATTATTCAGATCCGGTCCCGTTCCGCCCACGAACATGCCGCCTGAAGCTGCAGTCACACGCACGAGCGATGCTGTACCGTCGACGATTAGCGTCCCGTCACCGCCAGCGGTGATGCCGTCGCTGCCGCCGATAGAGATACCGAGGCCATTGTTGAGCGGTGCGGCGACTTCGTTGATCTCCAGCAATCCACCATCCTGCACCCGCACGATACCCGTCCCGCCGGAGCCGATACTTATTGCGCCCTGGACGCCAAGACCACTGCACGCGCCGAATTGATTGCAATAATTGTCGGCAACGTAGCCTTCCAGGGTCAGTCGCGACCCAGCGCCGTCAATCGTCACTTCTCCATGCGCAGTGGAACGCGTGCCGACGCCGAGGAAACGGATACCATCTACCGTGCTGCCTTCGGAGATGTCGAGTCGCCCCCGGCCGGCGAGGCCGACGTAGGACACAGATTCGTGCACATCGTCGCCCTGTTCGCCTGCAACCACACCGCCGTTGAAGGTCAGCTGCGAGCCGCCAAGCAGGGTCAGGCTGCCGCTGCCGCCCTCGCTGCGCCCAATGTATGTATTGTCCAGGCTGTCCGCGACGCCGTTGTAGTAGTACCCGGAGCCTTCGCCCTCGTCGCCGATGATGGTACGAATGAACGTGGTACCTTCGTCGAACACTTGGCCGAAGAAACGTGAGCCTGGTCCGTCCTCGTAATCGCTGGCCGTAAAATAGGCGACCGCGGTCGTCTGTCCGGTTGAGAACGCGCCGCCCAGCGACGGACCGTCGATGACCTGATAGGCGTGCTGGGCGATCGCCAGGGTCAGCCAGTTGGCGGGCAGCGCAGACGATGACAGCGAGGCCTGGAATGCTGCCACGACTTCGGGTGTGTAAGAGACACCTGGCGGCGGTGCAGCCGGATCCTGGCCTGCCTGGAGGAGCCAGCCCGTGCCGGTAGCGCGGTAGACGTCGTCGTCGAAAGGGTCTGCAGTGTTGTTCGGGTTACGGACGTCGAATTCGTAGATGAAAGACTGGTCCGGGTTCGTCAGCGCGCTGTTAGACGAAGCAGCAGGAGCCGGGCCGGGCCAGGTGGTCAGAGTGTTGGTAAAGGGAAAGGAAAGCTCATTGGGGGCACAGACCCCGGCGGCGCAGAATGCCGTGCCGTTCAGGTTGAGGGAGGTGTAGAGCGTCTGCGAGGTATCCCACTCGAACAGAGTCGTGAACGTGCCGCCTGCAGAGGATTCGAGCCCCGGCGTGAACGACGTCGAATATGTACTGTGCCCGGCGGGATTACTATCGGTGATGACGAGGTCATCACTGGTGCCGAACAGGAGGTCAGCCCCCGGTACCCGGTCGTAGTACGGGCCGGTCGGATTCGGATCGGACAGCCAAGTCCAGTCGATGTCCCAAACTATTGCGTTTGCAGATGGTGCCGTGAGTACTGCTGCGAGCAACGTTGTAAAGGACGCGCGGGGACAGCTACGCTCATGTTTTTTTCGCTCGGATGTCATGGCGGTGTACCTCTCATTGATGTGGCGACGGCCTCATGGTTCGAATGCCCGGCACGAGGCGGCCGCGACGTAAGCCCAAGGCTAGCCCGCATTTCTCACGGCCCTGGCGACTGAGGAGGAAAGCGTGTGTGTCGTGAGGTGCGAGTCGTGTGCGAGCGTCCTCGCCAGGCCGAATGGCGCGTAAGGTCAAACAGAAGGCGAGCAAGGCTGGCCGACTGTGTCGGTCGTGGGATCTGATGGCGGAGAAAGCTGTCTGGTTCGTAGGGTGCGGCTTAACGCGCCGCGACGTCCAACGCCCGGCAGGCGGCGATGAACTCCTGTTGGTTCGGACAAGCACTGCTCATCGCGAGCTTGACCCGCCGCACGCTGACCGTGACCACGGCGCCGATCTTCAACAAGCGCAAGCGGATGGTCGTCGCACAGGCGCGGGCCAGCGTCGTGCCGGCCAAGCCGATGCGGCGCAAGGCGTGCATCAGCACATACGCCGCCGAGGCCCACCACAAACGCAGCTGGTTGCCGCGCAAGGTCTCCGTCGAGAGGCGGTCGGCGAACAGGTCTAGCTGGCACTCCTTGATGCGATTCTCGGCCTCTCCGCGCGCGCAATAGAAGTCCTCGTACAGCGCCCGAGCGCCCCAACGCCGTTTCGATAACGAGGTCACGATGAAACGCGGATTGGACTTGTCACCTGTCTGCTCGGCCTTGGCCACCACGCGGCGTGAGCGGCTCCAGCTCTTGCGCGTCTGATAGTCGAGTTCACGAAAGCGCCGCGCCGGACACTGTGTCCGTGCCGACGCTGCTGCCGCTGCTTGCAGCGCTGCGCCGATCGCGCGTACCAGGCGCGCATTACGCGCCAGCCCAAACACGTAATCCACGCCGTGATCTTCACACCAACGCATCAACGCCTCACGACAAAAGCCCGAGTCCGCCCGCAAGATGATCCGCGTCTTCGGCCAGCACGCCCGCACCTGGCCCACAATCCGTTCGACTTCCTCACACGCTCCCGCCGCGCCGTCGATGTTCGCCGGCCGCAGCTTCGCCGCCAGCAGATGCTCGCCACAAAAAATGTACAACGGCAGATAGCAGTAGTGATCGTAGTAGCCATGGAAGAACCGCGCTTCCTGATCACCGTGCAGCGGTACATCGGTCGCATCCAGATCCAACACGATCTCAGCCGGCGCCTTGTCGTAGGCTTCCAAGAACAACTCTACGAACAAGCGCTCAATCGCTGCACCGTCCGGGCGAACCTTGTGATAACGATGCGCGCCCTGCGCCGGGTAGCACTCCAGGCGGTTCAGCGTGCTCTTGCCCGCCAACGCCGCGCAGTCCTTGCGTACGCGCGGCGACAGCTTGCCCAACAACGCACCCATCACCGGGTCATGGCGCAGTTCGTCGTGGTCGTTCACGTCTTCATAGCCCAGCGCCATCGCGAACACCCGTTGACCGACCAGCGTGCGCACCGAGTGCTCGACCAAATCTACGCGCCGGTCATCGATGAAACAGCGCGACAACCGATCGACCAGCCCAATCGCCGCATCCGCCTTGCCCAGCAGCAGCGCGCCACCATCCGAGCTCACTGTGCCGCCGTCGAACGCCGCGACTACACGGCGGCCATCAGCCCATGAAAATGCCAGTTGTTCGGCGTTACACTGTGTCGGCATCGGGAACCTCCTCTGAGGGGTGGTAACTCGTTCTCGTAAAACAAGTTTGATCCCTTCAGAGGCCCGATGCACTACTTATGTGTGAGAAATCCGGGTTAGCGAAGCATTGGCGTTTCGCCATCCCCCAAATGGGAGATGCGTGAGCCTATGATTGGCCACACTCCGCGGCGAGCGGCCAGCGCACCGATCAGACCGGCGTAACCAGACCACGCTCGCGCGGTATGGGGTCCGATAGACGGGGTCGATAATCGGCTGTTTGGGACTATAGTTCTGCGAGGGGCAGAAAATGGGGCTCGTATGCCATTTGGGGGATGCGCAGGGGCGGCGTCCGTGTCGTAGTGTTGTGAAATGCGTCCCAATGCCCGCTTTGGCTGTGTAGATTCGGCAGATAGGGCATTCGACGTCATGGCGGTGTTGCCATGCGAACCATCAAACGCTCATTGCGGGTGTGCGAGTGGCAACGAAGCATTGCAAGGATACTTCCGCTGCAGCGCAGCAGTGTTCGTGAACCGATCATAGTGGCGGTAGTCCATTGGTGCCACGGCCGCGTCGCCCAGCTTCTAACATAGTGAAGGAAGCACGCTTATCGACACAAGCGGGAGACAAGGAATATGTTTCGTTCGCAAGCCATCCTCGACGCTATAGCCCGTGTGTATGCTGTTCCTGGCAACGATGCACGTTGGGCTGACGTTCTCGAGCAGACCACCGGCCTGGTTAACGGTACCGCTGGCATCTACCTCATGATCGACAACGTCGAGTCCCATACGACGCAAATCTGTTCCACTTTCGGTTATCCCCGGGATGAGATTGTCGAACTCTACAGTTGGGGACGGTGCGCAGCCAAGTCAAAGCAGTCTTCGGGAAAACCGGCGCTCGATCGCAAAGCGATCTGGTCAGATTGGCAGCAAAGGCGGACCCGCCAGTCGACCGGGGCGGTCGCTCGTGATCACGGGTAACCGAAGCGACTCATCGAGCGGCTAACCGCCAGTACCGTCCGCATGAAAATCACGGCCCGCCGTGGTGGCCGCGATGTAACCGGCGCGAATGACGAAATCGCCGAAGCGCTCGCCCGCTTCGCGCTCACTGGCATAGGCCGCGATGAGCGGTTCGAGTTCGGCCAGGATCTGGGCCTCGCCGATGTTCTCCCGGTAGAGCTTGTTCAGGCGTTGACCGTGGAAGCCGGCGCCGAGATAGAGGTTGTACTTGCCCGGCGCCTTGCCGACGAAGCCGATTTCGCCGAGGTATGGGCGCGCGCAGCCATTGGGGCAGCCGGTCATGCGGACCACGATGGGCTCGTCCTGCAGGCCGTTGGCGGCCATCAGCGCCTCGAGGTGGGTGATCAGGGTCGGCAGATAGCGTTCGCTCTCGGCCATTGCGAGCCCGCAGGTCGGCAAGGCGACACAGGCCATGGAACTGCGCCGGATAGCGGAGCGATTGGCCGCCGCGTCGATACCGTGGCGTTGCAAGATCTCATTGAGGCCGGCGCGTTCTGCGGCCGGTACATTGGCGACGATGACGTTCTGATTGGCGGTCAGCCGAAACTCGCCCTGGTGGACGGCGGCGACTTCGCGCAGGGCCGTCATCAGCCGGTGTTCGCCGTGATCGCGAATGCGGCCGTTCTCGACGAACAGGGTCAGGTGCCAGCGCCCATCCTCGCCTTCGACCCAGCCGTAGCGATCGCCGTTTGAATCGAATGCGAAGGGCCGCGGTGCGGCCAGCGCCCAGCCGAGGCGGCGCTCGACTTCGCCGCGAAACCAGTCCAGCCCGTGATCGTCGAGGGTGTACTTGAGCCGGGCGTGCATGCGGTTGGTGCGGTCACCGTAATCGCGCTGAGTGGTCAGCACCTGTTCGGCGACGGCGAGCGCCTGCTCGGGCCGGCAAAAGCCGATCACGTCGGCCAGGCGCGGATAGGTGGCGGTCTCGCCATGGGTGACGCCCATGCCGCCGCCGACGGTGACATTGAAGCCTTCGAGTGCGCCCGCCGCGTCGGTGATGGCGATGAAACCGAGATCGTTGGCGTAGATGTCGACATCGTTGCTCGGCGGCACGGCGATGGCAATCTTGAATTTGCGCGGCAGGTAGCGCTCGCCGTAGATCGGTTCACCCTCCCCGCCGGCGATTTTTTCGCCATCGAGCCAGATTTCGTGATAGGCGCGGGTGGCCGGCAGGAGGTGGTCGCTGATCTGTTTCGCCCACGCGTAGACCGTCGCATGCAGCGTCGACAGCGCCGGGTTGGCGGCGCAGTTGATATTGCGATTGACGTCGCCGCAGGCGGCGATGGTATCGAGCAGGGTGGCGTTGATGGCCTGCATGGTCGACTTCAAGTCACGCTTGATCACGCCGTGATATTGGAACGTCTGGCGGGTAGTGATGCGCAGCGTGCCGTTGGCGTAGCGGTGTGCGATGTCGTCCAGCGCCAGCCACTGCGCCGGGCTGCACACCCCGCCCGGCATGCGCAGGCGGATCATGAACTGATAGGCCGGCTCGAGCTTCTGCTTGTGACGTTCGGCGCGCAGGTCGCGATCGTCTTGCATGTAGCTGCCGTGGAATTTGAGGAGCTTGGTGCTGTCTTCGCTGATCGCGCCGGTGACCGTATCGGCCAGGTTCCGCTCGATGTCGCCGCGCAGGTAGTTGCTGTCGTGCTTGAGCCGCTCGGCGGGGTCGAGGGTGTCGAGATCGACTTCGCTCATCAATACACGTCCCGCTGATAGCGTTTGCTCTTCTGCCATTCGGCCAGGCGCGCCGCGGCCGCGTCAGCGGTCAGCCCACCGCCACTGACCAGCACGTCGATCAGCGCCTGGTGGACGTCCGGCGCCATGTGCTCGGCATCGCCGCAGACATACACGTGGGCACCGGCTTCGAGCCAGGCATGGAAGTCCTCAGCCTGCTCTCGAATACGGTGCTGGACATAGATCTTACTCGGCTGGTCCCGCGAAAACGCGACATCGATGCGATCGATCACGCCGGTCTCACGCCAGCGCAGCCATTCACGCTGGTAGAGGAAGTCGGTGGCGAAGTGCTGATCGCCAAAGAACAACCAGTTGCGGCCTTGCGCGCCACGCGCCTCGCGCTCTTCGATGAACGCGCGGAACGGCGCCACGCCGGTGCCGGGGCCGATCATGATGATCGGGGTGTCGTCATCGTCGGGCAGACGGAAGTTGCGGTTGTGATCGATGTAGACCGGTACGGTTGCGCCCGCTGCGAGGCGATCGGCCAGCCAGGTCGACGCCACCCCTTCGCGTTCGCGCTCGTGGGTCTGGTAGCGCACCGCGGCGACGGTCAGATGGACCTCGTCCGGATTCACGCGATGGCTCGATGCGATCGAGTACAAGCGCGGCGGCATCCGGCGCAGGCGTTCGACGAAGTCCTGCGCGGTGAGCCCGGCCACCGGCCAGGCGCGAATGACGTCGATGATCTGGCGGCCCCACAACCACGCCCGGAACGTCTCGCGCGGGTCTTCGGCCAGCAGGGCCTCGAGTTCGCCACTGCCGCCGAGTTCAGCCCAGCGCTCGATGAAGGGGCGGGTCAGCGTGGTGATCTCGTAGTCGTGCGTGAGGGCGTCGCGGAGCGCGACTGCGCCGCGCGGGCCGGTGACGCTTTCGGTGTCGGCGAAGCCGAGCGCGGCGAGCACATCGTCGACGTCGCGCGCGTTGTTCTCGGGCAACACGCCGAGCGAATCGCCCGGCTCCCAGTGCAGGCCGCTGTCTTCCAGCGAGAGCTCGATATGGCGGGTTTCCTTGGTCGAGCCGCGGCCGTTGAGCGGCTGATTGTCGAGCAGCTTCGCCGGATACGGTTGCTGCTTCGACCAGGTCTTGGCGCTGGCCGCCGGCGGACTGAAACGAATGACATTGTTGGGCTGGGTCTCCTCGCGCGTCTCGACGGTCGCGGCGAAGGCCTCCAGCGCACCTTCGATCCAGGCCGCCGCCGCATCCTCGAAATCGACGTCGCAATCGGTCCGCGGGTAGACGCGGGTGGCGCCGAGCGCCTCCAGGCGCCCATCGAAATCGCGCCCGGTCTGGCAGAAATACTCATAGCTGCTGTCGCCGAGCGCGAGCACCGAAAACGCGGCATCTTTCATCACCGGCGCCTTGGGCGACCCGATCAGTTCGTGGAGTTCGATGGCGTTGTCCGGCGGTGTGCCTTCGCCGTGGGTGCTGACGATGACCAGCAACCGCCCGCTCGCCTTGAGCTGCGGCTTCTTGATGTCATCCATCGCCACCACGTTCGCCGTGAAGCCTCGCGCCGCCGCCCGCGCCGCCGCCTGACCGGCGACAGCCTCGGCATGGCCGGTTTGTGAGCCGTAGAGAATGGTGATCTCGGGTGCTTCTGCCGGGCTTGCGGCCGTCTGCCCCGCCACCGCGCTGGTCGCGCTGGCCGCCGACAAACCGGCCAGGTAGCCGCTGAGCCAGGTGAGTTGATCACCGCGCAGATCGACCACCAGGCGGCTCATCTGTTCGGCCTGTTCGCGGTTGAGCGGGCTGTTGGTGTCGGTCAGTAGCGGGCTATGCATCGGCGTTCCCCGGGCTGATCCCATTGGGTTCTCGAAGCGCGGACGATACAGGAGCCCTCATATGCGATAAAAGAATTAATGATTATAAATTTATTCGATTCGAGACTAAACAGAACGCAAAAAGACATGCTTGAAAAGGGAACGGAGGGATTAGGTTTTGACCACTGGCGAAAATTTAATCCCGCCGCCCCCTTTATAACGAGCGGGCGTCGTCCACGTTAGACTAGCGCGCATGGATGAACTGATGACGTTGCTGGAACCGCTCAAGGCGCCGCTCGAGGCCTATCCCTGGATCGTGACCCTGCTGGCGCTGAGCGCTCTGGCGTTGCTGATCTGGGTTGCCGACGCCGTCACTCAGCGGGTTCTGGTACGCATCATCACGCGCGTCGTCGCCGCGATCCCGGCCCTTTGGGCCAATGCCCTGCTCAACCGGGGCGTGATCACCCGCATTGCGCATATCGTGCCGGCGATGGTGGTCTACTGGGGCGTCGGCATCATCCCGGGCCTGCCCGAGATGGCGATCGTGGTGACGCACAATGTCGCCAATGCCTATGTGATATTCACCATCGCGCTATCCCTCGGGTATCTGCTCAACGCCATCGACGATATCTACCGCCAGAGCGACCCGATCAAAGCCCGCAATCGGCCGATCAAGGGCTATCTGCAGCTCATCCAGCTCATTGTCTTCGTCGTCGCGGCGCTGCTCGTCGTGGCAACCCTCATCGACCGCTCGCCCCTGATCCTGCTCTCCGGCCTCGGCGCGATGACGGCCGTGGTGTTGCTGGTGTTCAAAGACACCATCCTCTCGCTCGTCGCCAGCGTGCAGCTCTCCAGCCAGGATCTGCTGCGGGTCGGCGACTGGATCGAAATGCCTCAGGTGGGTGCAGACGGCGACGTCATCGATATCGCGCTACATACAGTCAAGGTGCAGAACTGGGATCGCACCATTACCACCATCCCCACCTGGCGGCTCATCAACGAGAGCTACCGCAACTGGCGCGGCATGAGTGAATCCGGCGGCCGGCGTATCAAGCGCGCGCTCTACCTCGACCAGACCTCGGTGCGCCACCTCACTGACGAGGAATACCGCAGCTTGCGCCGCATCGCCCTGATCGATGAATACCTCGATGAAAAGCGGGCCGAGATCGAACAGTGGAATGCCACCCTGCTCGCCGAAGGCAAGGATCCGGTCAATACGCGCCGTGTCACCAATCTCGGCACGTTCCGCGCTTACGCGGCGGCCTACCTCAAGGCCCATCCCATGGTGCATTCGGACATGATCCAGATGGTCCGCCAGCTGCAGCCGGGAGCGACCGGGATCCCGCTCGAAATCTACTGCTTCACCGCCACCACCCAATGGGTCGAGTACGAAGGCATCCAGGCGGACATCTTCGACCACCTCCTGGCCATCCTGCCGGAGTTCGGTCTGCGCGTCTTCCAGTCGCCGACCGGCGCCGATCTGCAGGCCGCCATCGCCGAACCGGCACAGCAGGTCGCCGCCCGCGCCGCGGCCTCTGGCGGGTAGGCACACGGCTTGCCCCCGCCGCGGCCGGTATAGGTCAGGTGCTCTCTCGTGCCGCTACCGGCTCGTCTGCCGGCGGGGCAGTTTCGCTCGCATCAGCGGCTCGATGGGCTTCGAGCAGCCGCTCGAGTTCGGCGCGTAAAATCGCTTCGCGCAGCTCGTATTGGCGCCGCTCGTCGCGCAATGAGCGCAGCAGGGACGCGGCCATGAAGACCATCAGTACGATGAACGGAAAAGCCGCCAGGATGGAAATGGTGCGCAGCGCATCGAGGCCACCCGAAAGCAGCAAGACACCGGATACCAGCACCGGTATGACGCCCCAGGTGATCCGGATCCAGCGCTTGGGATCGAGCGTGCCGCCGCTGGTGAACATGCCCAGCACGAATGTTGCCGAATTGGCCGAGGTGATGACGAACAGGATCACCAGAGCGACCATCAACACGCCGAGGATTTCCGCAAACGGTAATTGGCCGAGGGTCGCGAACAGGGCCGAGCTGGGTTCGGCGATCACCGCGTCACTGATCCCGGCATCCTCGAACAATTCGAAGTAAAGCGCCGAGCCGCCGAAGGTGGAGAACCACACCATGCTCAAGGCGACCGGTACCCCCATCACACCGAAGACGAACTCGCGCACCGTACGCCCGCGCGAGATCCGGGCGATGAAACTGCCGACAAACGGCGCCCAGGAAGCACCCCAGGCCCAGTAGAAGATGGTCCATCGTTCGACCCAGTCTTGGCCGGTGTAAGGGGTCATCACCAGGCTCATGCCGATCACGTTGCCAAAATAATCTCCGATCGCATTGGTCATGGCGGCGGTGATGAAGTCAGTCGGGCCGGCGATGAATACGAACGCCAGCAAGCCGCCGGCCAACCACATGTTGGCGTTGCTGACGTAGCGCACGCCCCTTTCCAGAGGCGTCATTGCGCACAGCAGGAAAGCCACGGCGATTGCACCCAGGATGTACAAATGCTGCTGGTTGCCGAAGCCGATGTCGGATACCGCCACCAGACCGCTGTTGATCTGGATGATGCCCAGGCCCAGCGTCGTCGCGACACCGAACACGGTCGAGAGCACGGCGAGCACGTTGATGGCGTGGCCGACGAAACCGTCGACCCGGTCGCCGAGGGTGGCGCGGAAGGTCTCGCTGATGAGGCCGCCGCGGCCGCGTCTGAAGCTGACATACGCAATCGCGAGCCCGACCAGCGCGAAGTTCGCCCACTGATGGAAGCCCCAGTGGAACACCGAGTAGCGCATCGCCAGCTGGGCAGCGGCGGCGGATCGTGGCTCCGCCAGGCCGAGCGGCGGCTCGACGTAATGCGTCATCGGCTCGGCCACGCCCCAGAAAACCAGGCCCACACCCATGCCGGCGGAAAAGATCATGCCGAGCCAGGCGGGGTAGGAAAACTCCGCCGCCTCGCCGTCCGCGCCGAGGCGAAGTTCACCGTGCCTGCTGAAGCCGATGCCGAGGCAGAAAATCAGAAAACCGGTGGTCGCGAACAAGTAGAACCAGCCGAAATGCTCGCGCGTGAAGTCCAGCGCCCGCTCTGCTTGTGACCCCAGCGCCGCAGGATCGGTAACACCGGCCGCGACGAATGCGGCCAGCAGCACGAGAGAGATAAAAAATACAGGTCCCGGGCGCGCGGAGGCAGGCATGGACAAAACAGCGAAGCGATGTTCGGCACATGATAACAAGTTCGTCACCAGCCCGGGAAACAGGGGGGAAACAGGGGGACAGTTTACTTATCTCAGCCGCGACGACGGCTGAGATAAGTAAACTGTCCCCCTGTTTCAGAAGTAGCGCAGGATCTCGAGCTGCACGAGGCTGTCGCGGTGGAAAGGCCGGAGGCTGTCGTTGGGGGCGACGTCGAGGAACATGCGCAATTCCAGCTCCACTTTCCAGTGGTTACCGAGGCGGCGGCTGGCTTCTATGTTGAGCAGGTGTCCGGTGCCGTCGAGATCGGAAATGATGCCGCCGAGGAGCTGGCTGTCGGCGATGTCGTTCATGGCCACCCGGGTGCCGACGAACAAGTCGTTGTTGAACGGCGTCGGGGTGCGGCGGCCGCGTTCATCGAAGTGGTATTCGGCCAGCGCGCCGATGTCCGCCGCTGAGCCGAACACGCCGACGAAGGTATATTCGAAACCGCCGATGGCGGCGACGTAAGTCTCGTCACCGAAACCCTGGCGCCGATAGCCTTCGAATTTCAGCAGCCAGTTCGCCAGCGTCGCCTGCAGATCGATGCTGGTCTGATGAATGATGTCGTAGAACGGCGCCAGTATCGGCTCGCCGGCCGGTGAGACTTCGAACACGAACCGCGGATCCCGGCTGGTGCCCCAGAAATGCGCGATGCCGACATCGAACGGCCCGAAATAGTTCGAGTAGCGGGCGGCGAAATCGACGTGCTTGTCGCCAGCGGCCGATTCGTAGTCGACGGCGCTGGTGGATATGCGCAGCGGCCCTTGGAAGCGCCCCCGCCGGCCGGGGAAAGTGCGTTCCCGAAACCCGGGCAGGACGAAGAAATCGAGCGTCCCCCAATCCTGGATCAAGGCCAGATTGACCATCGGCTGGCCGAGGCGGTCTTCGAGATCGATGTTCTCGACGAAATCGACCTGATTGATGATGTCGATCAAATGGTTCGACTCGGCCACACCCCAGAAGACCTTGCGCACCCCGGCGCGCAACTCGAACGCATTGCTGGCGTAGATATAGCTGAGTTCGCGGATATCGGCGTGCGTCCGCCGCGCATCGTTCTGGTCGAGGCGCAGAAACGGGATGAACAGCAGGCTCTGATAGCCATCCGCCCAGGCGGCATAGAACTCGGGCTGGAAGGCGAAGGAGCCGCTGGCATCGCTCTGGCTGGCAAAGCGCGGGCTCTGGAAGAACAACCGCGATTCGATCCCGATGCTGCCACTGAAATCGAGTTCCAGCGCGGCCGCCGGTGTGGCGAAATTCATCGCCGCGAAAACCGCCGTCAAAATCGATAATCTCACCGCCGCCCTGCTCTCGCCCTGGAACAGAGGGACTCTAACACTAATTCTATTAATGAGTTAATAGAGTTGTTTAATGTCAGATCTACTCCAAGCGCCTGCCTCTCTCACGAGTCGCCGGCGAGTTTGTCGAGGGTCGCACGCGCCTCGTCCCGGCCCTTGAAATCCACTTCGTTTTCGAGCGCGCGGGTGAGGTGCTCACGCGCGCCGACTTCGTTGCCGGCGGCGAAGTGGGCCATGCCGAGGTGATAGTGGAGCAGATTGGCGTCCGGCGCCGCCTCGACGGCCTTCTCCAGGAACATTCGTGCCTGTTCATATTCGCCGAGTTTGTATTCGATCCAGCCCACCGTATCGAGAAAGGCCGGCTGATTGGAGTTACGCAGTGCGCTGGCGAGTTCGCGTGCCCGCTCGAGGCTGGCCTTGTCGTCACGATACTCGGCCAGCAGCATGGCGAGGTTGTTGGCTGCCAGGGCCGAATCCGGTTGCTGCTCCAGGGCCTTCTCGTATTCGCTGATGGCGGCATCCAGATCGCCCGTCTGTTCCAGATAGGCAGCCAGCCCGGTCAGCAGCAGCGCCGAACCCTTGGTCGCCTCGATGCCCTGCTTCATCAGTGCGATGGCCTCGTCACGACGCTCGTTGGCGACATAGACAGAGGCCAGATTGCGGTAGGGGATCGCCCATTCCTTGTTCAATTCAATGGCGCGCTTGAACGCCTGCTCCGCTGCCGGCAGCTCTTTGGCGGCGAGATGCAGTTCGCCGAGCAGGTTATGGGCGACGTAGTTGCCCTCCTGCTCGTCGATGACCGACTGCAGGCGCGTCATGGCGTCGTCACGGCGGTCCAGCGCGAGGTAGCTCTTGACCAGCTGCGACAGCGGTTGCACCGACGAGGGCGCCCGGTCCAGGGCCGACTGGAACTCCCCGATACTGGCCTCGAGTTCGCCCTTGGCCTGACGCACCAGGCCAGCGAAATGGTAGCCGCGGACATCGTCGGGATAGGCTGTCTTGATCTGTTCGGCAACCCGCATGGCCTGGTCATAGTTCTGCTGGTGGACCAGGATCTTGAACTTGCCTTCGAGCGCCTGGGCGTCATTGGGGTTTTGCTCGAGCACGCCGTCGAGCGCTTCCAGGGCCTGGTCGATCTCATTGCGCGAGGCGTGGAAGTTGGCCAGATCGAGCCCTATCACCGCGGCCTTGGGGTTGTTCTTGACCCCATCGCGCAGCACATCGAGCGCGAGTTCGGGCTCCTTGTTGGTGAGATGGGCGCGGGACAGCAGGCGTACGGCACCGACATTGTCGGGCTTGTCGCGCAGCACGGTGCGGAAATCGGCGATCGCGCCCGCGGCATCGCCCTCGTTCAGCCGCAGCGTGCCGCGCAGCACCAGCGCTTCGTTATCACGCGCATTCTCGGCCAGCACCTCTTCGACCAGGCGACGCGCTTCGGCGAAATCCTGCTGGCGGGTCTTGGCGATGGCGAGGCGGGTCTTGGCGTTGAGCAGATCGGGGCCTTCTTCGACCCGTGCGATGACATCTTCATAGACCGCCGCGGCCTTGTCGGTTTGATTGGTCGCCTCGTAAATCTTGCCGAGCGCGAAAGCCAGTTCATTGTTCTCCGGTGCGGCAGCGATCATCTTCTCGAGTTCGGCGATGGCGACATCCACCCCGCGGCGGCTGGAGAGGAATTCGACGTAGCTGAGCTTGGCGGTGTCGTTGTCCGGGAAATCCGCGATCGCCTGCTCGAGCATGGCCTCGGCCTCGTCGATCTGTTCGAAGCCGATCAGCAGCCGCGCCAGGGCCGTGCGGTAGGCCAGCTCATCGGGTTTCTTGGCGATGACATCGCGGAAGGTCGCGATTGCCGGCTCGATCTGGCCGGCCCGCGCCTGCACGCGCGCCAGATTGATGCTGAGCGCGACTTCATCGGGATTGGCGTCGATCGCGCTTTGCAGGACGGCAATGCTCTCCTCGACCTTGCCTTCGACGAGGAGAATCGATGCCATCAACGAAGACGCCTCGGCATCGTTGGGTTTGGCCGCGAGCACCTCCTCCGCCAACTCACGCGCACCGGCGCTGTCACCACGCTTGGCCTTGACCGCCGCGAGCAAGGTCTTGGCGCCGGTGTGATCGGGCTCGACGGCGAGCACCGCTTCGACATTCTCGCCCGCTTTCTGGTCATTGCCGCTCAGCAGATAGAGGCGGCCCATGTTCATCAACGCGTCGACGTGGTTCGGGTTCTCGTTGAGAATGGCCAGATAGTGACCAGCCGCACCCTGCCAGTTCTCGAGCTTCTCCATGGTCTCGGCCAGCGCGAAGCGCGCCTCGAGATCCTTCGGTTCGATCTGCAGCGCGTTCTGGAACTCGATGCGGGCCTTTTCGTAGTTCTCCGCGGCGAACAGCTCGCGTCCCTTGTCGATATACGCTGATTTGCGGTCTTCCGCACCACCACAGGCAACCATGAAGGCGAGCAGAACAAGGGGGAGCAAACGGTAGAGTCGAATCATCGGAGATACCTGAAGCTGGAAGGAATTTGTGCGGGGCGTCATTCTACACCTCAACAGCTTACAAGCCCGTGTCGGCCGCCGGCGCTGTGAATCATGCCCTGATTTGACGTGATTTGAGGACAGCCGGGAAATGGTGTCCTGTTACACGGTTCTGGAACTTTTGGGAACTTTCCTCTAGGCGGGGGTTCGCATAGGGCAGGCAGCCCCTGCTGCCGCGGGCCGCGATCTGCAAGGAACCATCGTGTCGAACAGAACCAGAACGGGCGAAATCACTGGCGACGTCACCTCGACCAGCAGCGTCACCATCAACAGCAAAGGAGGGTCGGTCGTGGCCATCCTGAAGCGGGTGCTGCTCGACCGTCTGGGCGAGATCCAGAATAAGTTCAGCGGTGCGGCGCTCGAGTTTGCCTCCGGCCAGGCGCTGCTGTTGCTCAGCCCGGATTCGTCCAGCCGCGGCAACAATTTCCCCATTCGAGTGCGCCAGCTGGCCGGCAACCGTTTCGAAATCGAGCTCGATTCCGACGAAGAACAGGTGGTCGACGAAGTAACCGCCGCTTTCCTGAGGCTCAAACGGGATCAGTTCCAGCGCGGACTGCTCGAGCTGTCGCCGCCGCAGTCCGCCGATGCCTGGTGCGAGGCCGCGAACGCCGCGACCCGGGATGCCGACGCGGCACTCGACTCGGCGCTGCAACGCGTCACCGCGAAGCCGCGCAAAAAGGCAGTACGCAAACGTGGCGAAACGGCGGAGAGGCCGCCACGCAGCAACGATGCCTGAGGCCGGGCTGCCGTGGCCACCGTCCTCTATGACGATGAGCCATCCTTCCGCACGCCACGTCTGCAGGCGATCGAGCAGTGCCGGCAAGCCTTCATCGGCGCTTCGCGCTGCGTACGCGGCGCCGAACAGCGCCTGCGGGCCGCCATCGACGACTACGCGGCCCTCGAGGCTTTGGGCAAAGAGGTCGAGCGACGGCTGCGCGAAAGCTCGTTCCACGAACTACCCGGCATGGTCGATGGTCGTGAACGTCTGCACGGGCTGCACTACCTCGAGCAAGGCCCCTGGCGCGGCGTATTCCTCGTCAGCGCCGACGGTACACAGGTCGTCGGCCTGTTGTTCTCCAGGCAGCCCCATGCGCTGGACGTCCGACTCGATGAAATTGCCAATGCCTATCGGCGCCGTCCAGGACGGGCTGATGACGATGCGTCGACGCGATGAATGACATGCGCCGGGGCGCTTCGTTGATTGTTCGCTCCCGTACAGAAGTTCACGAATTTAAAACACACACTGGCAGCACGCTCACGCCGCAGCACTGACCACTTCGCTGCCGTCTTGAGCGGCCCCACAATAATTAAATCAATGGCCACAGCAGAAGGATTTCACAATGAAAAGACCATTTATCAAGAAGCTCGGCGCTCCACTTCTGGCGGGAAGCCTCAGCTTGAGTTTCTCTGCCATCGCCGGGCAAGGTCTGTACTCGGCGGACGAGCTCATGGACGCTGACGTTTATGATTCCACGGGCGAAGCGATTGGCGAAGTCGAGGACATCCTGCTCGGCGACGACATGTCACTCCATGCGCTGGTAATCGAGACCGGAGAAGTTCTCGGTTTGGGCGGGCGTGAAGTCGTGGCGAAACGCGGCACGTTTACCGTTCGTGCCGAAAGTGCCGATAACGAGTTCGACGATATCGATTACCAAGTTCACATGGAGACTACCCAGGAAGCACTGAAGAGTTTTCCGCGGTACGATGAAAACTGGTGGGTCGAGGCCCGGAAAGAGCTGAGGCAAGCCTGGGAGAAGACCAAACAGAACACCAAGAGCG
This sequence comes from Gammaproteobacteria bacterium, assembly GCA_040904625.1. GTDB lineage: Bacteria > Pseudomonadota > Gammaproteobacteria > JACKNG01. The sequence goes on along the minus strand of JBBDTC010000259.1, from coordinate 1,682 downwards.
CCTGGGAAAGCACCAAGGAAGCGAGCGCTACTGCCTGGGACAAGACCAAGCAGACAGCCGACAGAATGGGCGACAAAATCGAAACGGCAACTGACGGCGACCAGTAATCTCCAATACTACGACTACAGTTGCGGGGTGGGCAGCGCCTCCGGGCGTGCAATGACGAATTAGCAGGAACACCGATCGGCACGGCCGATGGCCGCCCCGGAGGGGTGCGGTACAGGGATGTGCCGCGGAAAGGTGACGGAAGGATTAAAAATCGACCAGTGGCGAAAATTTAATCCCTCTGTTCCCTTTGCCGCCCGCACCCCCGTCGGGCCGCGCTGCTTGTGCATGCACACGATGGTTGCTAGCGTCCCCCTACGCGAGCGCGGCGCTGATAGGGCCACGCGCACGCCTCATCACAATGGGGGACAGGCCATGCGCGTGATTTTCTCGACAGTCCTGGGGCTGCTCGGCATGCTGACCTGCGCGGCGGTGCAGGCCGTGGCAGTGGTCGATTTCGACACCAGCGTCAATTGGTTCAACGACGCAACCTTCACCCAGGTGCCGGGGCAGGCGGTCAGCGAAGTGGCAAGCCTCGGCAATACCTTTGCCGTCATCAAGCCGGGCAGCACGCCAGCGGCGACCAGTTGCGCGGTGGTGCCGGAGCCGAGCTTCAGTTGCATGGGTTCCGGTCCGGTGCGCCAAGTGTACGACCTCACGGCCGCCACGGCGCCGGGCAGCGGGGTAGTTGCGAGTGGTGTGGCGACGGCCGGCAACGATGCCGTCAGCATGACGCTCTCCGCGCGTAGCGACGGCGCCGTGCTCGGCTTCACCGACCTGCTACTCTACAACCTGGTCGGCATCGATCGGCAGCGGCTGCGCTTTGACGTCGCGGCGAACGCATTGCCCGAGTTCATCGATGTCGATATCACCTTCACCGTGCAGTCAGCGATCGATGACAACTCGATAGGCGTTGCCGGGACCTATCTCGCCCAGGCGAGTGCGGACGTTCAAGTGCTCGAGGCGGCTACCCTGGTGGCCCCACCGTTCGGCACCGGGACGATACATGCGCCGTTCGTCGCCAGCGCCTTCGTCAGCAACAGCGGCGTGGCGAGCGAGGCCGCGCTCACCAGCGTCACCGAGACCATCAGCGTGCGTCCGAACGCCGAGTATTGGGTTGCACTGGAGAGCCAGGTGGCCTTGTCCCTGGTGGCATCGCCCGCCTTCCCGGTGCGCGATTACGCCGGCCTCGACATCGGCCTGTTCGCCTATGCCGACCCGGTATTCGCCCTCAATGCGGATTTCGCCGCGAGCCGCCCCGATATCGCCGCCGCGCTCAATATCGAACGCATCACCGTTGTCCCCCTGCCACCGGCGTTGCTGCTGTTCGCCAGTGCCGCCGGCCTGCTGCTGGCGCGCCGGCGCGGTAAAAGGGACAGAGGGATTAAGGGTCCGCCGGGGTGCCTCGGGGCAGAATAGGGTGACAGTTTACTTATCTCCACTGCGGGCAGAATAGGGTGACAGTTTACTTATTTCCACTGCGGCAGAATAGGGTGACAGTTTACTTATCTCCACTGCGGCAATTGCGTAATCGTTTTTTTTCGTGCTCGTGGAGATAAGTAAACTGTCACCCTATTCCCCTATTCCACACCCTCTTACTCCGGCACGTACTTCGGCAACCGCGGCGCAATCTCCGC
>JBBDTC010000258.1:0-3567 GCA_040904625.1 Gammaproteobacteria bacterium | reverse complement strand
TAGTGAGACTGGCCCCACAAGGCTTCGAGACGTTCGTCACGACCACAGCGATAACGATAGTAGCGATAGCGGATGGGGTTTTTCAGATAGAAATCCTGATGGTATTCCTCGGCCGGATAGAACTCGGCGGCGGCGGCGATCTCGACCTGTATCGGTTCGGCAAACGTCTTCACTTTCTTGATCTGCGCCAAAGACGTCTGCACCGTTTCGTGTTGGGCGTCATCGTGATAGAAAATCGCCGGCCGGTACTGGCTGCCCTTATCGCAGAACTGACGATCGGGGGTGGTCGGATCGATGTTGCGCCAGAATACGTCGAGCAGTTCGGCATAGCTGACCTGCGCCGGATCGTAGACTATCTGTACGGCCTCGGTGTGCCCCGTGGTCCCCGCGGAGACCTGCTCGTAAGTCGGCTGTTCGACCTCTCCGCCGGTATAGCCCGAGGTCGTCGACAGCACGCCGTCCAACTCGTCGAACGGCCCTTCCATACACCAGAAGCAGCCTCCCGCGAAAGTCGCCAGGGCGCGGTCTGGCGGAGCCGGCTCGACGGCATGCACGACGGACGAGCACGAGGTCAGCGCCGCCACCAGCACTAAATGCCTTCCGCTACGCCGGATCGAGTTCATCATCCATCTCCCGCAGACATCGGTTCAGTCCCTGCTTCAGACCCCGGCGAGGCGGTGGAGTTGCGTCGTGCGATCAGAATAGCCACCACAGCAGCGCAGCGCCGATGAGGATTCTATAGAGCGCAAAGGGCAACATGCCGATACGCTCGATGACGCGCAGGAACAGATGGATACAAAGGAAGGCACTGAGGGCCGAAAACAAGACCACCAAGGCCAAACCGCCCCAGGGATGCGGCCCGCCCAGCTGCGCCAGTTCGACCACTTCCAGCCCGCCAGCGAGCACGATCACCGGAATCGAGAGCAGGAACGAGAAGCGCGCCCCTGCTTCGCGGGTCAAGCCCATCGCCAAAGCGGCCGTCATGGTGATCCCGGAACGCGATACGCCCGGCACCAAAGCGAGTGCCTGCGCACAGCCGATCACGAACACGTCGCGCGCCATCAGGCGACCCAGCGGACGCTGTCGCAAACCGTAGTGATCCGCCAACCACAACATGATGCCGAATACGATCGTCGTCATCGCAATCAACAAGGGCGAGCGCAGGGCCACCGCGATGAAATCGTGTGCGAGGAGGCCGACCAGCCCAACCGGAACCGTGCCCAGCAGAACCGCCCACGCCAGGCGCGAGTGTTCGTCCTGCACACGAGTCACGCACGATACGAACCAGCCCCGGGACAACAACAGCAGGTCGTGACGAAAATAGAGGCACACTGCACTCAGGCTGCCGATATGAGCGGCGACGTCGAATGCCAGGCCCTGGTCCGGCCAGCCGGTCAGCTGCGGAACCAGGATCAGGTGCGCAGAGCTCGAGATGGGTAGAAATTCGGTGAGCCCCTGCACGACGGCAATCACGATCAACTGGAGAGTCGTCAAGGCAATCCATCCTCAATCACTGGCAAATCCACCGAGCCGATGACGTTCATCGGCCGCAAAGCCCGACAAGGGCGCATCGTAATCGACCGCGAGCGCCATGAACTTGCAGGTCTGTCCCATCTCGCCCGGCAGTAACAATCGTTTTGCCTCCTGAGCGAGTTCGTAAACGTCGAGTGCCGCGCCGGCTTCGGCCAGGATCGCGTCGATACCACAGGCGAGCAAAAAACGCGCCTGCGTGGTAAATCCCGCGACGCGAAATCCGGCCGCATGGGCGGCTTCGGCCAGGTCGGTGAAATCGACCGCCACGGTCAAGTCCTGAACACCGGGCAGAAAAAACGGATCGGCGTGAACGTGATGGCGGTAATGGCACTTGAGCGTGCCGTCGCTGCGATCCGGATGCAGGTATTCGTGGCAGGCGTAGCCGTAATCACTGATCAACACCACCCCGCTGCACAGCTTCCCGCGCAGCGCCCGGCACCAGTCGCGCAGGCCCGGATGGCGTTCACATCGATAGCCGTCGGGGTAGCCGCGCAGTGCCGCAGCGAGTTCGCCCGGCACTGCGCGGCCGGGCAACACCCGCCAGACGAAATGCTCGCCGTCGATCCCGACCCCGAGTTCCTGCACGCTGCCACCGCTGACCTGGTAGCGCCGGGCCGGCATGGCATCGACCACTTCGTTGGCCAGAACGACGCCGCTGAATGCGTCATCCGGATGGGTTTCGGACCAGGACAAACGCGCCGGGGCGATTGTCGTCTGTGCAGCCAGGAGGGCACGCTGCCGCGCGCGCAACGATGCACTGGGCTCGACCAGGTGATAGCTCAGCCGCGGCTCGTCTGCGAGCAGCGCCTGGCCGAGCAGCGCGGCGAGACGGCCGCTGCCGGCACCGTATTCGACGATACGCGTACCGCCGTGGGAAAGAATCTCGGCGCATTGGCGCTGCATGCAACGCGCGAACAAGGTACCGCTCTCCGGTGCGGTGACAAAATCACCGCTGCCGCCGAATATGGTCTCGCCGGCCGCGTAGTAACCGAGTCCGGGCTGATAGAGCGCCATCTCCATATAGCGATCGAAACCGATGGCACCCGCCGCCGCAGTGATTTCAGCGCGTATCAATGCGGCGAGTTCGGCCGATCGTTCTAGCGCCGCCGGATCCGGATCCGGTAAGCTGCCGGCGCCATTCATCGTCACGAGGCGGCACCGCGCGGCCGAACAACATCAGCTTGCACACTCCACGAGGCCAGCGCGACACGCGGCCACTCGCCCTCATCACCGGCGCCGCGCGGCGGCTCGGCGCGGTCACGACCCGTGCGCTGCACAGTGCCGGCTACGATGTCGCCATCCACTATCACACCTCGACGAGCGCAGCGCGTGAACTCGTCCGCGAACTGAATGCGGTACGCGCGGCGTCGGCATTTGCGCTGCGCCAGGATCTCGCCGCCCACCACGCCGGCGAACGGCTGATAGAGACGCTGCAAACGAAAGCCGGACGCCTCGATCTGCTGGTCAATAACGCTTCCATATTCGATTCCGACAATGCCGACGACAATACGCTGGAGACCTGGGAGCGCCTGCAAGCGATCAATCTGCGCACGCCGTATTTCCTGGCTCGCGCGGCCGTCACCCTGCTGACGGCAAGCCGCGGCGCGATCATCAACATTGCCGACATCCATGCTGAGCGGCCGCGTGCCGGTTACGCCATGTACGGCGCGTCCAAGGCCGGCTTGATCGCCGTCACCCGCTCGCTCGCACTCGAGCTCGCACCCCATATCCGCGCCAACGCCATTTCGCCCGGCGCAATCCTGTGGGCATCGACCGAAGACGATGAACTGCAGGCAAGGACACTCGATCGTATTCCACTCGAACGCCGCGGCGATCCGGCCGATATCGCCGACGCCGTGCTCTACCTCGCGCGCGCCCACTACGTCACGGGACAGGTGCTCAATATCGACGGCGGACGCTTGTTATGGGGCTGAGGTTCGTGCTGCCCTAGCAGCCTGTCGGCCTTAGGCCGCATCTACTGCGGCGGTGGGTGAGCTGCCCAAATAAGCGCGCGTTCTCGTTGAATAGCCCCAC
>JBBDTC010000257.1:0-3572 GCA_040904625.1 Gammaproteobacteria bacterium | reverse complement strand
GGGCGATTTTGGGGCGTTGAGGCGCCCGGCTGGCCAGGCGCGAGGAGGGCGAATAATGGTTCTATTCAACGGACGAGCAACGCCGCCAGACGGGATGGATCGGCGTTCCAAATCGTTCGGTTATTTTGCGGCGGGCCCTTAGAACGAAATGACTCGCTTGGGTTTCAGGCCGTCACGGCCAACCACGCGATATAGCCGGCGTAGGCGGCCAGCAGCGCGATGCCCTCGAGGCGCACCAGGCGGCGCTGGGACCAGGCGAAGGGCCACAGTACCAGGGCGAAGGCGAGCATGATGCCGAGCGTGACCCAATCGACGCCGCCGCGTGGCAGCGGGCTGACGATAGCGGTGACGCCGAGGATACCCAGGATGTTGAACAGATTGCTGCCGATGACGTTGCCGAGCGCGATGTCGCCCTGCCCGCGCAGCGCGGCGACGGTCGATGCGGCGAGTTCCGGCGCACTGGTGCCGATGGCGACGATGGTCAGGCCGATGACCGCTTCGCTGACACCGAAGCCGGCAGCAATCGTGACGGCCGCCGCGACCAGCGCTTTGCCGCCGCCGACGAGGGCCGCGAGGCCGATGGCAATGAACAGGACATGATGCAGCGTGGAACCCTGATCGCGCGGATTGCCGGCATCGAATTCGGCCTGCACGGCTATGGTCTCACGACGCGATTGCCACAGGGTGTAGCCGACATAGGCGCACAGCCCGGCAAACAGCAGCACACCCTCGATACGTGAGACCGCGCCATTGGCGAGCAATGCGAGCATGAGCAGCGAGGCTGCGATCATCAGCGGGGCATCGACGCGAATGATGTTGGCATGAACCTGCAGCGGTTGAATGACGGCGGCGATACCGAGAATGAGGCCGATGTTGGCGATGTTGGAGCCGACGACGTTGCCGACCGCGATATCGCTTGCCCCCGACAGGGCCGCCTGCAGCGAGACCACGAGTTCCGGGGCGCTGGTGCCGAAGGCCACCACGGTCAAGCCGATGGCGAGCGGCGAGATGCCGAACTCGGCGGCCACGGCGGCGGCGCCGCGGACCAGCCACTCGCCGCCGAAATAGAGCAGGGCGAGGCCGAGTGCGGCCTGGCCGGCGGTGAGCATCCATTCGGTCATGGGCAGATTCCGGAGAGGGTTTGCAGCCTGGGCGCGATAGGCGCGGAGCAGAAAACCATGGGCGTACGGGTTCAGTTAGCGAGCAGGCGATCGCGGAAAATGAAAAATACCGCGCCCATCATACACAGCGCTGCCCACAGGTAATCGAGCTTGAGTGGCTCTTTCAGGAACAGCAGCGTAAACGGCACGAACACGACGAGCGTGATCACTTCCTGCAGGATCTTGAGCTGCGCCACGGACATCACGGTGAAACCGACGCGATTGGCGGGCACCTGCAGCAGGTACTCGAACAACGCCATCCCCCAACTCACCAGCGCCGCGATGACCCACGGCTTGTGGTTGAGCGTCTTCAAGTGCGCATACCAGGCAAAAGTCATGAACACATTGCTCAACACGAGGCCGCCGATGGTGAGCAGATAGGGCTTCATCGGGCGAGGCGGCGTCGCGAGGCGAATCAGCCGGCGTGCGCGGTGAGAAGTTCCTCGAGGCGCAGTTCGAGGCGTTCGGCCTTTTCGCTGCTGCCGCCCAGAAAGCCCGGTGCCGCACGGTAATACCTGATCAGATCCGAAATGGCGTCGACATCGTCAGGGGCCAGTTCGACCGCTTGCTCGAGCGCACTGCGCGTCTTTTGCGCCAGCCGCATGGCCTGCGTCCAACCGGCCTCCTCTGCCATGCGGCCATAGGTTTTGCCGAGCAGGTGGGCACAACGTGCGCAGCTGCCGTCGGAATCGAGCAGGCGTTCGAGCAGCGCAGCGGCATCGGCATAGTTACCGGCCTCGAAAGCGCGTAGCGCGCCATGATAGGCGCTGTGGCCACTTTCCGGCGCACGCTCGGCGAGCGCACTCGCGGGAAGCATGCTCAGCGCAATCAAGGTAATCAGCAGGGCGGCACGGTACATGTGCGATAGGTACCGGTGGTATTTAAAGGGCGGCGGATCATAGGAGATTGGGCCAGAGATTGCGAGTTGTGCGCGACGCTGGATGGGTTTTCAGAATATCGCCGCGGCGGCGCGGGCTTCGTCGACGGCCTGGCGCTCGGCTGCGGCGACCTCGTCCGGGCCTGCCAGCATGGGTGCACAGACGATGCGGCTGATGTCGGTCAGACCAATGAAGCCGAGCCAGTTCTCGAGCGCCGGTTTCTGCAGGTCGAAAGCTTCCGCGCCGCTGCCGGCGTGATAGGCGCCGCCGCTGGCGTAGATCACCGTCACCTTGCCTTTGACCAGGCCGCTGTAACCGTTCTCCGGCGAGAAACTCCAGGCCAGCCCGGGCTGGGTGATGACATCGATGTAATGCTTGAGGACATAGGGCAGGCCGAAGTTCCACATCGGCACCGAGAACAGGTACTTATCCGCTGCGCCGAAGCGCGCAAAGAGGTTCTCCACCCCCGCCCAGGCCTGCTGCTCTATGCTTGACGGCTGGCCGCCGTGCATCAGCGCGTATTTCGCGTTCAGCATATCGCCGTCGAAACGGGGCAAATCGGTGTCCCACAGATCGAGCCGGTCGATGGTGTCGTCGGGGTGAGCCGCGGCATAGTCGTCGAGGAAGGCATCGGCGACCTTGATCGAATGTGAACGCGCCTTGCGCGGCGAGGCTTCGATGTACAGCAGGGTAGACATGGATTATTGCTCCGCGTGGGGTTGCTCAAGGGGTCTCGATAAGGGCGATCGCGGCACGGCTCATTCGTGCACGCGCCTGGCCTGCCAGAATTTGGCCCGCCAGTAGCGGTTGTGCAGGTTCGAAATCATCACACCTTTGCGTCTCGAAGCATGCATGAACTCGCCGCGATCGAGATAGATACCCACATGGCGGCTGTCGAGCCCGGTTCTGAAGAAGACCAGATCGCCGATGCCGAGTTCATCACGTGTGACCCGACGACCCCGCGCGGCCTGTTCGTCGGTAGTGCGGGGCAGGTCGACACCGAGCATGCGAAAGGTCTGCGCTACGTAGGCCGAGCAGTCGATGCCGCTGCGGCTGTTGCCGCCCAGGCGGTAAGGCGTACCCTGCCATTCGCGAAAGTGGCCATAGAGCACTTTGCCCAAATCGGCATCGTCAGCCGGGGCCGGTGCGGCAGGCGGCCTGGCAACGGCCGGTGCCGCGGCGTGGAGCCGATCTTCGATCGGCGCGGGCGCGCCGCCGCCGAGCAGCCCGCAAGCGCTCACGCCGAGCATGCCGATGAGCAGACCAACCCGCGAGAGTACAGTGCGATTCATAGGCGTATGGGCCCAGCGGACGCGGGCGGTGTCGTGACGGGCGGTCGATGGCGTATGCTCAGTGTCGCAGGTTTGCCTAAGGGAGTTCTGCAAAAGCGGCTGCGCCGCCCGCTGGCGGCGTTGCGCGGCCTCCTGCGGTGCTCATTTATCCTGCATAAACTGCGCTCCTCGGAGCCCGCGCGCCTTAGGGCCCGTCCCAGAATAACTCGGCTGTATGGGGCGCTGAGGCGCCCGGCTGGCCA
>JBBDTC010000256.1:0-3575 GCA_040904625.1 Gammaproteobacteria bacterium | reverse complement strand
CGTCGCGCCGGAACGCCTCGACGTCGGCCCGCTGGCGGTCGATATAGCCGGAATAGACCGCGTCCGCCTGAAGTTGCTCGATGGCGAAGGGCGCCATGGCGCCGAACTCCGGCCACAGCCGGCAAAGTGCCTCGGACGAGACGTCCGCGTAGGTGAGAAGGTCGAGGGCGGTCCGCCGCACCCCGTCCTGATTGATCCTGATGCCCGCCCGCGCCGCCGCGCTGGGCGTGACCGACAGCGAGGCGGCAAGCCTGCGCGCCTCGTCCAGCTCCGTCATCCTGGCTGCGAACGCCGCCCGGCGCGCCGGGCCTGCAAGGCCCAGTCGACAGGCGAGCGGCGTCAGGCGCTGATCGGCATTGTCCGCCCGCAGGGTCAGCCGATACTCGGCGCGCGAGGTGAACATGCGATAGGGCTCGCTGACGCCGCGGGTCACGAGATCGTCGATCATCACCCCGATGTAGCCTTCGCAGCGCTCGATGACGGCCGCGTCCTGGCCTGCCGCCCGGCGCGCGGCGTTGAGCCCCGCCACCAGCCCCTGTGCGGCGGCTTCCTCATAGCCCGTCGTGCCATTGATCTGGCCCGCCAGAAACAGGCCCGACAGCGCCTTGGTTTCCAGCCCGGGGGTCAGCTCACGAGGATCGACGTAGTCATACTCGATGGCATAACCGGGCTGCAGGATCCTGGCTTGCTCCAGCCCCGGGATCGTCTTGAGAAACTCCGCCTGGACCTCTTCCGGCAGCGAGGTCGAGATCCCGTTGGGATAGATCGTCGGATCGTCGTGTCCTTCCGGCTCAAGGAAGATCTGGTGCGAATCACGATCGCCAAAGCGCACCACCTTGTCCTCGATCGAGGGGCAGTAGCGCGGGCCTGGGCCGTTGATCTGGCCGGAATACATTGGCGAGCGGTGGAGGTTTTTGGCGATCACCCGGTGCGTTTCGGCCGTTGTGCGCGTGAGGTGGCACACGATCTGGGGCGTGGTGATGCGCTCGGTCAGGAACGAGAACGGCGTCGGCGGATCGTCGCCGTGCTGCACCTCGAGAACCTGCCAATCGATCGTATTGCCGTCGAGGCGCGGCGGCGTGCCGGTCTTGAGCCGCCCCAGCCGCAGATCGAGCTCCCGGAATTGCGCCGACAAGCCATGCGAGGGCGCCTCGCCGACGCGGCCGGCGGGAATGCGCCGTTCGCCGACATGGATGACGCCGTCGAGGAACGTCCCCGTGGTCAGCACCACGGTTGCGGCGGAAAAGGCCCGGCCGTCCTCGGCGATCAACCCGGTGACCTGCCGGCCGTCGATCACCAAGCTGGCGACGCCGGCTTCGATGATGCTGAGCCCCGGCGTTTCGGCGAGGAGATCCTGGACCGCGCGCCGGTAGAGCTTGCGATCGGCCTGGGTGCGGGGCCCGCGGACGGCGGGGCCCTTGGAGCGGTTGAGGACACGAAACTGGATACCGGCGGCATCCGCGGCCCGGGCCATGAGTCCGTCGAGCGCATCGATCTCGCGCACGAGATGGCCCTTGCCGAGCCCGCCGATGGCCGGGTTGCACGACATTTCGCCGATGGTGTCCTTGCGGTGAGTGACGAGAGCGGTGCGGGCACCGAGACGCGCCGCGGCGGCCGCCGCCTCGGTCCCGGCGTGTCCACCGCCCACCACGATGACGTCGAAGCGATTCATCGATTCATCCATGACGGCCGTTTAGCGTGATCGCACCGGTTTTCAAAGGCTGACCGGCGTGTGGTTTCACGTGAAACATGGGAAGATCAGTGTCACTTGCCGATGCAGAAGTCGCGGAACACCACATCGAGCAGGTCCTCCACGTCGATCCGCCCGACCAGGCGGCCCAGCGCCCGAGCCGCGAGCCGTACCTCTTCGGCGACGAGTTCCAGCGGCAGATCCCGCACCGCCGTGGCCGCCTCCAGGTGAGCACAGCTCGCCTCGATGGCACGGCGTTGCCGATCCCTGGTGATGAGCGCCGATTCCGCATTGGCAAATCGCTGCCGCGCCCAGGAAGACAGTCGTTCCAGAAGCGAATCGACGTTCTCGCCCGATTTCGCCGAAATCGCGATCTGGGCATCCCTCGCGCAGCCCGGCGCCAGATCGCACTTGTTCATGATCCATAACGTATCCGAATCGAGGCTGGGCGGGGCACTCTCCACATCCGGGGCGGTCATCCACAGGACCAGGTCAGCCCCCGTCATGGTGGCACGGGTCCGCTCCATCCCCACCGCCTCGATCTCGTCGCCGGATCCCCCGTGCAGCCCGGCCGTGTCGGACACGATCACCGGCACGCCGGCGAGATCCATGTGCACCTCGATCACGTCGCGGGTCGTTCCGGGCGTCGCCGAAACGATCGCCGCCTCGCGCCGGGCCAAGCGATTGAGCAAACTCGACTTGCCGACGTTGGGCGGGCCGGCGAGGACGATCCGCACGCCCTCGCGGATGCGCTCCCCCTGGTGCCGGTCGTCGAGTCTGGACCGCATGCCGTCGCGCAGCAGTGCCAAACGCGGTAGTGCCTCGTCCAGCGCGGATTCCGCCACATCCGCCTCGTCGACAAAATCGATCGCCGCCTCGAGCCGCGCCAGAACCTGAATGATCTCGTCACGCCAACTCTCGAACACCGCGCTCGCCCCGCCGCCGGAATGAAACCGCGCCAAGCGCCGCTGCACCTCCGTTTCGGCCGCGATGAGATCGGCCAGGCCTTCAACCGCAACCAGGTCCATGTGTCCGTTCATGAACGCCCGCCGAGTGAACTCCCCGGCCTCGGCCGGGCGCAGGCCCTCGAGCGAGCCCAGCGCATCGAGTGTCGCCGCCACGACCGCCGGGCCTCCGTGCACGTGGAACTCCGCCGAGTCCTCGCCGGTAAAACTGTTGGGACCGGGCATCCACAGGACCAGCGCCTCGTCGACGGCCGCTCCCGTCTGCGGATGCGTCAGTTCGCACAGACTGGCGTACCGCGCGGCCGGCAGACGGCGGGCCAATGCCTTGATCGCGGCTCCCGCCGCCATCCCGCTCACCCGGATAACCGCGACTCCGGCGCGTCCGGCCCCCGACGACAGGCTGTAGATCGTGTCGTCGCCCATGCTCACGCTCGCTTCATCCAAACCTTCAATCCCCGTTCCGCATCCGAATCGACGCCCAATTCCTTGTCTCGCCGCGACAGCGTTCGTATGTCACAGGGTATGAGAAACGAACTCGACCGCGAAACCAGTCCTTACCTGCTTCAGCACAAGGACAACCCAGTCCACTGGCAGCCGTGGGGCACCGAGGTGTTCGACGCCGCAGCCCGCAATGACAAGCCCATTCTCTTGTCGGTCGGCTATGCCGCCTGCCACTGGTGCCACGTCATGGCCCACGAGAGCTTCGAGGACGACGAGACCGCTGCGCTCATGAACCAGAACTTTGTCTGCGTCAAAGTCGATCGAGAAGAGCGGCCCGACGTCGACAAGATATATATGGACGCGTTGCATGCGCTTGGCGAGCAGGGCGGCTGGCCCCTGACCATGTTCATCGCCCCCGACGGCTCGCCGTTCTGGGGTGGCACCTATTTTCCCAAGGACAGCCGCTACGGCCGGGCCAG
>JBBDTC010000255.1:0-21515 GCA_040904625.1 Gammaproteobacteria bacterium | reverse complement strand
CCTCCGCCCTTCGGGCCAGCAGAGCTGTTCAAAATCGCTCCCGGCGATTTTGTATAACACATAAACTGCGCTCCCCGGAGCCCGTGCGCCTTGCCCGGGGCATGCTCAGGCATTTTTGCAGCGCTTCGATGACATTATTTCACGGTTCCCCATCGATCCCGAGGCACAATCCGCCGCCCGCTCGCCGCGTGCTGCCGGCCAGGATATTGATTGCCGTCGTCCCCCAGACGGCGGCCATTCGGTTATCCTCCAGGGTCCGTCGCGGCCATAATCGCCGAGTTCCATCCCATGCCACGAGGCCCGCTGTCCACCCCATGAAAACGCCGATTTTCCCGCCCCAGGAGTACACCCGCCGCGTCACCGAGGCGCGTACCGAAATGGATCGCCGCGGGCTGTCCGCCGTGCTCATTTCCAGCCCGGAAAATATCTACTACCTGACCGGTCTCGATCACCAGGGTTTCTTCGCGTACCACGTATTGGTGCTGCCGATCGAGGGCACGCCCGTACTGGTCACGCGCGCCATGGAGAAGGCCGTGGTACGCGACCAGGTGCCGCACCTGCGCCATATCGGCTTCTCCGATCAGCCGAAGGAGAAGCTGGTCGTACCCGAGCGGCATGCGAACGACGCCGTGCTGACCACCCTCGACGAGAGCGGCCGCGCGGCCGGCCTGCGGCCGTGGGACATGAGCTTCGGCGTCGATATCCGCGACCCGGACCAGGCCACCCTCGACGTCTCGGCGCCGACCCGGGCAACGCTCGAGGCGCTGCGCGAAGCGGGCGCGACGGGCCGGGTCGGCATGGAAGAGTCAGTCCCCTACATGCCGTTCGCCATCGCCACCGAAATTCGCAAGCAGGCGCGCGGTATCGAATGGCAAGACGTCTCCGGCCTCGTCGACGATTGCCGCATCGTCCAGTCACCGCTCGAACTCGAACGCACGCGCCAGGCGGCCGTGGTCAGCAATTCGATGATGCTGGCTGCGATTGCCGCCGCCGGACCGGGGGTGCCGACTCACGATGTCGTCGCCGCCATCTACGACACCATGTTCCGCCGCGGCGGCACCTACCCTGGCTTCGTGCCGCTGGTCCGCACCACCCATACCATCGAGCACGAACACGGCACCTGGCAGGATGACCGCCTGTCTCATCGCGACCTGTTGTTCCTCGAGATGGCAGGTTGTGTGCGGCGCTACCACGCGCCCATGGGCCGCCTGGTGTTCATCGGCAAGGCACAGAAGAAGGCGGCGACGATCAACGCCGTGTGCCAGGACGCGATGCGCACCGCCGCCGAAGCCATCGGCCCGGGCGTCAAAGCCGGCGAAGTCTATCGTCAATGGCAGGAACGGCTGAATCGCGCCGGGCTGTCGGGCTACATGCGGCATCATTGCGGCTATTCGGTCGGCATCGGTTATCCACCGAGCTGGTCCGGCAGCGGTGTTCCGGTCGGCTTGCGTGCGGGCTCCGAGATGGAACTGCGCGAAGGCATGGTGTTCCATTTGATGTCCTGGCTGCTGCGCACCGCCAAGGGCGATTCGTTCCTCTCCGACACCATCGTCGTCACCGACCGTGGCTCGGAGTTCCTGACGACGGTCGACCGGGGCGTTCTCCTGCGCTGATCCCGTGGGCAGCAACAGAGCTTCCTGAAGCCATGCATCGGTCGCCAACCGCCCGATCACCGTCCATGTCGGCACTCGCGGCCGCGCTACGCTGCACGATCGTCGTCATGACCTTGAGCATCGCCGGCTGCGATATCTTTCATCGCTGGGACGCGCTGGTCTACCGCAACCGGCACGATCCGGAGTCTGTCATCGATCTGGGGACTTTCGATTCGCTGGAGGCCTGCCGGGAAGCCGCTCATGCAAAACTGCGCGAACTCAAGATCGGAGAGATAGGCAGCTATGTCTGCGGCGAGAACTGCATGGTCCAGTCGGGCTTCAGCCCGTTACGCATGTGCGCACGAACCTCGCAATGAGTTTCAGCCACCTGCGCTATGATCGCGCGTCGCGGCGGCCGCCGCCCGATTGAGGACCCCTGTGCATGACCGTAGCCCGACTCGACCGCAGCATCGCCTTCGAAGGCGCGAAGAATGTCCGCGATCTGGGCGGCGTGCGCACTGCCACGGGAGCGACCGTCCGTCACGGCGTGGTCTTCCGCGGCGATGGATTGTCGCGCCTGACGGATGCCGATCTGGACCGGCTTGGTCGGCTCGGCCTGCGCACGATCATCGATTTGCGCTACGACGAAGAGCGCGAGCGGGCACCGGACCGGCTGCCGCCCGGCTCGAGCACGCGCTTGCGGCATTGCGGTTTCCTGCCGCAGGGCTCGTTGGACCTGTTCACCGCAGTCAACGAACACAGTGCAGATGCCGACGCGGCGTTCGCGATCATGCGTGATAACTACAGCCGGATCCCGTTCGAGCACGCCCGCGAACTCGCTGCGGTACTCCACCATCTGCTCGAGCCCGATTCGTCAGCTCATTACATCCACTGCACCAGCGGCAAGGACCGTACGGGGATCGCGGTTGCCCTCATCCTGCGCGCGATCGGGGTCGAGGTGGAAGCGGTCGTCGCCGACTATGAACTCAGCAACTGCGAACATCAGGCGGTCGACATCTTCGGTCCCGCCGCGCGGGCAGACGCCATCGCCATGGTCATGTCGGCCCACCCGGCCTACCTGCGGGCGGCGCTCGAGGCTATCGACCGCGAATGCGGCCACATCGATGCCTATCTTGCCCGCGATCTCGATTTCGGCGCGGCCGAGCGCGAGGCGCTTGCGCGCCTGTTGCTGGACTGACTTCAGCGCACAAACCGAAAGTCTTCCCGTCGCCCTTCGACAGGCGCAGGGCGAACGGATTGTGGATGCGCATTCCGACGGTCTGAACGTTCAGTTCAACAACCGCGCCATGCGCGTGCGCCAGGCTTTCAGGCGCGGATCGTCGTCGAGCACCTTGAAGATGTCGACCAGCGCGCGGCGGATGGCGCCGTCCTGCCAGTTGCGATGCGCTTCGAGGAGATCGAGCAAATCCTCGACCGCGCGCTCGTAATCGCCGCGCGAGGCCGCCGCCGTCGCCGCATGGAACGCACTGGCGACCGGGTCGTCGTCCTCGGCGGCAACCGGCGGTGCGGCGAGATCGAGCCGCGCCACCACGCGCCGCACGTCCTCCTCCATGGCGATGTTGGCCGGCAGTTGCTGGAGGACCTTGTGGGCCTCGTCAGTGGCGCCCTCGGCAATCAGACATTCAGCCAGAAGCGGATGGATGCGATAGTCCTCGGGATCGGCCTGCAAGGCCTGCTCGAGTGTCGCCCGCGCGGTGCCGTGCTCGCCGTCCGCGATCTGGCGGCGGGCCTTGGCGATGACATCGTCCGTCGGACGCGGCAGGTAGGGCGTAATTGCCGCTTCGAGTGCAGACAAGGACTGCGCGCCGACCAATTGCGAGACCGGCTTGCCGTGGCGAAACACGATCAGCGTGGGCAGGCTGCGTACGCCATATTCGCCGGTCAGCGCCGGCTCGGCATCGGCATCGACCTTGGCCACGCGCAGCGCCTTGCCGTGGCGGGCCGCGAGTTCCTCGAGCACGGGCGCGAGTGCGCGGCAGGGCGCGCACCACGTCGCCCAGAAATCGACCAGCACGGGGATCTGCTGCGAGGCTTCGAGTACGTCCGCAGCAAAGCGTTCAGCCGTGACGACTACGGTATTGGCGGCTGCCATCAGATCAGTACCTCCTTATCAGTCTTTGGCGGCGAGCAGGCGATCGCGTACTTCGCGCCGCAGGATTTTGTTCGCCGCACTCTTGGGTAATTCCGGCCACTGGATGATGTCCTTGGGCCGCTTGTAGTTGGCGAGCTTGACGCGCGCGTGGGCGGCCAGCGCCTCGAGATCGAGATCCGTCCGCCCCGCCACGACAGCATGGACCCGATCGCCCCATTTCTCGTCCGGCAGGCCGACCACGGCCGCCTCGACGACGCCTTCGAACGCCATCAGGACGTCTTCGACTTCGCGCGGGTAGACGTTGTAGCCACCCGAGATGAGCATGTCGTTCTTGCGATCGACCAGGTAATAGAAGCCGTCCTCGTCACAGTAACCGATGTCACCGGTATGCAGCCAGCCGCTGCGAAAAGCCTGTTCGGTCGCCTCCGGGCGATTCCAGTAGTAAGCCATGGTCTGCGGCCCGCGGCACACGATCTCGCCGACCTCGCGTGGCGGCAGCGGCTGGTCATGCTCGTCGAATACCGCGCATTCGACGAACGTGAAGGGACGGCCGCAGGAACCCACACGATCATGATCGTCAGGCCCCAGACAGGTGATCACCATCGGGCTCTCGGCCTGACCGTAGCATTGCGCGAAGATGCGCCCGAACTGCGCCTCGGCGCGGTCGAGCAGGCTCGGCGCCATCGGCGAGGCCCCATAGCTGATCTTGCGCAACGCGAACTTCGCACCGTCAAGGCCCGGCTGTTCGAGGATCATCGCCAGCATGGTCGGGACGAGAAAGGTATGGCTGGCCTGTTCGCGCTCGGCCAAGGTGATGAACTCGGCTGCGTCGAACTTCTTCATGACCAGGGAACGTACGCCGCGCGCTATGGCCGGGAGAAAGAATGCCCCGGACGCGTGTGCAATGGGCGCGGCATGCAGAAATGTGTTGCCCGCCTCGAGATCCGGTACCAGATCCATGAGAAAGGCCGAGAGCTCGGCGAGTTCGCCGCGCGTGGTCAGCGTGACGGCCTTGGCCTTGCCGGTCGTGCCGCCGGTGTAGCCGAGGCGCAGCGGCGCATCCAGCGCCCGATCGTGGATGCAGGGGCTGTCGTCGCGGTGATCGAACATCGCCGCGAATTCGTCGCGGCCGATGGCGATGTCTATTTCGAGGCCATCGATATCGTCGTGGATCACCGCGCGGCTGCCGCTGTCGGCAAGCTTGTAGTTGTGGTTCTCGAGCGTTTCGCGGGTATTCAGCCCGACCCGCACCAGACCCGCTTTGGCCAATGCGTAGTAGGCCACCAGGCACTCGATGCTGTTGGGCAACAGTACACCGATGCGGTCGCCCGCTTCGAGGCCGCGCGCGAGCAGCGCATTGCCGATGATGTCGGTGAGGCGATCGAACTCGCGGAAACTGACATTGCGCGACGCTTCCGTGAGACAGGTAGCATCGCCATAGTAGAGCGCCGCACGGCGGATCAATGAACCGATTTGCATGGCTGGCCTGACCTGGCTTGGCTTGATGGGACGCGAATTTTAACGGATTCGACCCGTCGACGCGCGAAGGCAGTATGTGCAGGATCCGAAGGGCCCGCATCGATACGTGCGCTCCCCCGGCCGGTGCGGAATGTTATTCTGCACGCACAGCCCCACAGCAAACCCAAGTGGCCATGGACACCGATTCCGCGGATCTCCTCTCGACCAGCCTCGGCGATCGCCGCTGCGGCTTCAGCATCGGCGGTTTCGGCGCGCTGGCGGAGTTCCAGGACGATGCCCTGCAAGTCCTGTCCACCAGCGGCGATCTGTGGACGGCAGCCAGCAGGCACGGAGCGCTGCAGATCGACCGGCGCGTACCGGCCGAGACACTCGCCTACGAAGCACTCGCCGCCGCACCCGATACCTGGCAGCACGGCGTCTGCCTGTGGGGCCCCGTCGAGCACTACCGGATGAGCGCGCGCACGGTGCTCACCGAACTCGGTGCGGATACCGCGGCGGTATTCGACGCAGACCGCGCGCAACTGCTGTTCGACCTCGGCGCCGGTCTGCCCCACGTCGATTTCTGTCTGCGCACCGCCGAGCCCGCGCTGCTGAAGCTGCTGCGCCGGCACATCGGCCAGGCGGTGATCGGCGACGGCCATCCGGTCATGGAAGCCGTGATCGATGCGAGCCCGCAGCGGGTCGCGATATCGCGCCTCGCACGCATCGAGGTTTTCCAGCGCATCGACCGGCACCGCACGCCCTGTGGACCACACACCCACCTGCTGCCCGCGCTGCTGTCACGGCGCCGCACGCACTCGGCCAACATCCCGCTGCCCGGCGGCAGCGTGCCGCTGCTGACGCTGCATCCCGAACATCCCCTGCATGACGCGGACGGCCGGCGACGACCCTTCCAGCGCACGGCATTCGAGCGCTTCGAAGGCGTCCTCGAGCGCTTCGGCGATCATCGCTACACGGCGGAAAAGATGCGTTTGAGGGCAGCCATCGAACGCGGCGATCCCCCGCAGGCCCATGCCCCCGCGCGCTCGCGCAGCGGGCGTCTGGCCCAACGGGTGGCCCTGCGCCAACTGCCGCATACACTGAGCGACCCCACCCTCGTCCTGCCCTGGCAGGCACACTTCCGTCCCTGATATGTGGCGTCCGGCTGTGCTGACTTCGGCGATGACGGTCGCCCTCGCTGCGGGTCTGCTCCACTCCGTGGCGCGGGCGGCAGCACCGTTTTCCTTCACCGCGCCGGCCACCTTTCGCGCGCCGCTGATCTCCCACGCCCGCATGGGCACGACCTATGCCTATCTCCCCGACGACAGCGCCGAGACTCTGCGCCTGACCATCACGGCCATGCCGGCCAGCGAGGTCCGCGCCCACCTCGGCCGGCTGAGCAGCGCCGAGTGCACCGCCTTGTTCGTCGACGCGCTGCGCGACGCCCACCAGCAATTCTTTGTCGCCGCGCAGGAGCGCTCGCTGAGCCTGGGCGCCCACGCGCTCGTGCAACGGCGCTGGACCGGTGAGAAAGACGGCAAGGCCGTGACCGGCATCGTGGCTTGTGCCGAGATCGATGGCTATTACTACGCCGTCGATTTCATCGACGAGCTGCACGATGCGCTGCACAGCTTCCCCTCGATTCGCACCAGCCTGCGCCGCTTCAGCACCCGGTCGAGGGCCGACGCTCGACCTTGAACGCGCGCCGCTACCGCTATTACGACATGCTCATGGCGGGCTTCGTCGCCGTGCTGCTGTGCTCCAATCTGATTGGCCCGGCCAAGGTCGTGGCCGTCGAAGCGCCGTTCTCGCTGCCGCTGATCGGTTCGCTGCTGATCTTCGGTGCGGGCAACATCTTCTTTCCGATCAGCTACATCTTCGGTGACATCCTGACCGAGGTTTACGGCTATGCGCGGGCGCGCAAGGTCATCTGGGCCGGCTTCGGTGCGATGATTTTTGCCACCGTCATGGCACAAGTCATCATTCACCTGCCGCCGAGCCCGACCGAAGCCTACAACACCGCACTGCAGCCGGCACTGGAACTCGTCTTCGGCAGTACCTGGCGTATCGTGCTGGCGTCGATCGTGGCCTTCTGGATCGGCGATTTCGTCAACGCCTACGTGATGGCGCGTATGAAACTCCTCACCCGCGGACGCTATCTGTGGACGCGGACCATCGGTTCGACCATCCTCGGCCAGGGCGTCGACAGCCTGGTCTTCTATCCCATCGCTTTTTTCGGGATCTGGAACAGCGACACGCTGTTGACGGTGCTCGCGTTCAACTTTGCCTTCAAGGTCGGCGTCGAGGTGCTGATGACGCCGCTGACTTACCTCGCCGTCGGCGCGCTCAAACGCGTCGAGAACGAGGACTTCTACGATCGCGAGACCGATTTCACGCCGTTCTCGCTCGACGATTGAGCCCGCGCGGAAACGTCGCGATCACCCCACAGCGTACGGCCGGTGAGATAGAGCCGGCGCAGGCCGCGTCCAGACAGGATGGCGAGGCCGGCCGCGGTGACCGAACCGAACAACACGACCTGGATGGCCCCGCTGGCGACGATCCCGGCCGAGGCGCTGTGACCGAACGCCTCCATCGCCAAGACCGCGACGAGTTGATAGGTGCCGAGATAGCCGGGCGCCGTCGGCACCAGGGTGCTCAACGACGCCGCGCCCATGACGAGCAGGGCCTGGCCAGGAGAAAGGAGGATGTCGAGTGCCGCGAACACCCAGCTCAGCGCCGCCACCTCGCACAGCCAGACACCACCGCTCAGCAACAGTGCCACGCTGACCGAACGGCGATTGAGGGTGGCGATGCCGCGAACGAAATCGTCGAAGATGTCACGCAGGGCATCGGGAACCGGGATGCGGGCTATGCCCCCGGAGCGCAGCCAGGCCATGCCGAGTACAACCACGCCGATCACCGCGCCGGCATTGAGCGCGACCAGCTCGAAGGTCGGCAGGCGGGCAGTCTCACTACCCATCCGCAACAGGATCAGACCGACCAGCAGACAGCCGAGAATGGCGCCGAGATCGAGCAGACGTTCGACCACGATCGATCCGAACACCCGCGCCCGGCCGATGCGCAGACGGCGCTTGGCGTAGGCCGCCCGCGCCACCTCGCCGAGGCGCGCCGGCAACAGATTGTTGATCGCATAGCCGACGACCAGCGTCTCGCCGACCGCCGCCAGCGGCGCCGGGGCGAGCTCGCGCAGCAGCAGCTGCCAGCGCCAGACCCGCAGCCCCAGACCCAGCCAGTAGAATGCGGCCGCCTGCAGCAGGAGATCGCCGTCGAGATTGTCGATCAATACCCCGACATCGCTCATCGCCACGTCACGCAGCGCCAGCCACAGAAACAGGGCGCCTACCCCGAGCCCAATCAGGGCGGTGCCCAGGTGCCGATAGAATCCGCCGGCGCTCACGAGCTGACGTTCACGGAGCAAAGCGGTAGCGGAACAGGTACCACAGCGCTTTCACGCCGTCTTTCCAGTTGATCTTCTTGCCCTCGTCATAGGTTCGTCCGTAATAGGAGATACCGAGTTCGTAGATGCGCCAGCGTCGCGCCAGCGCCACTTGAGCGCTGAACTGCACCTCGATACCGAAATCGTTCGCGGTGATGCGCAGGCTTTGCAATACCTCGCGCGTGAACATCTTGTAGCAGACTTCGATGTCGCTGAGCGTCTGGTTGTAAAGGGCGTTGAAGATGAACGAGATCAGGCGATTGGCCATGTAGTGATGGAAATAGAGTGCCCGGTGGGGGCGGCCGTAGAAGCGCGAACCAAAAACCACGTCGGCAACCCGGCGACCCACGATGAGGTCGTACATCGGTGCCCAGTCGTCCGGGTCGTACTCGAGATCGGCGTCCTGGATTACGATGACCTCGCCGCCGGCCGCTGCCAGCCCGGTCTGCAAGGCGCCGCCTTTGCCACGATTGCGCTCGTGCTGCAGCACCCGGCAGCGGAACGTGGCGTTGCCGGCGATGCGACGCAGATTGCCGGCTTCGTCGAGTTCCAGTGCCGCGGCCTCGCCGCTGCAGCCGTCGACCTGTTCGCGCAACCATTCGCCGGTGCCATCGCGGGAGCAGTCGTCGATGACGATGATCTCTTTGGATACGTCCGGCAAGGCGGCCACCACGCGAACCAGACACGGTCCTATCGTATGCCGCTCGTTATAGGCGGGGATGAGCACGGTGAGTTGCATAAGGCGCCCGTTGGTTGTGCGCGGCGCACGGCGGGCCGCCGGTAGAAGCTAGTGTAAGGGTCCGCCGCAAAATAACCGAACGATTTGGAATCGCCGATCCATCCCGTCTGGCAGCGTTGCTCGTCCGTTGAATAGAACCACTATTCGCCCTCCTCGCGCCTGGCCAGCCGGGCGCCTCGACGCCCCAAATCGCCCAGTTATTCTGCGGCGGACCCTAAGGCGACGAGCAACGTCAATACGCACGGCTGGCTGCGAGCGCCTGCAGGCCGGCGAGAAAAGAAAGCCCCGCCGCAGCGGGGCCAAGGGAGGAGGGATGATGCAGTTGCAGTGTAGGCTTGCCGCCGGCCGAAAAAGCGGAACTCGTTCACTACTGATGTTGCAGAGTGTGAATCCTGCGAACGCACACCATCGAAGCACCTCGCGCGCCGTCTACCCGATTCGAGTTAATCTTGCATCATGACCATCGCCACCGTCCTCCACGCGCGCAAACTCTGCAAGACCTACCCTGGCGGCGACACGCGCCACGCCGTGATTGACGCGCTCGATCTGGATGTCGCCGCCGGCGAAATCGTCGCCGTCATCGGCCGCAGCGGTTCGGGTAAGAGCACGCTGCTCAATCTCGCCGGCCAGATGGATACGCCGGACGCCGGCTGTATCCGTTGCGACGGCATCGACACCGCGACCTGGGACGATGAACGCCGCACACGCTTTCGCCGCCGCCAGGTGGGCTTCGTGTTCCAGGCCTATAATCTGCTGCCGACCCTGACCGTGCGCGAGAACATCGCCCTGCCGCTCGAACTCAACGGCCTGCCCTTCGCGCCGCGCCTCGATACCATCATCGACGCACTCGATCTGGGCACACTGGCCGCGCGCTATCCCGATCAGATCTCGGGCGGCGAACAGCAGCGTGCGGCGATCGCCCGCGCGCTGGTCCATGCGCCGCCCTTGGTGATCGCCGATGAGCCGACCGGTAATCTCGATCAGGAAACGGCCTGCGAGGTGATCGCACTGTTCGAACACGCCGTGCGCGAAGCCGGCGCGGCGCTGTTGATGGCGACCCACAGCCTGGAGATGGTCGGCCACGCCGATCGCGTACTGCGCTTGCGTCACGGTCGCCTGGTCGCCGCGAACGAATGAGCCTCGTCACCCGCGCGAGTCTGCGCTACCTCGCCCGACACCAGCTGCAATGCCTGCTGGCGATAACCGGCATTGCCCTCGGTGTCGCCATCGTGATCGGCATCCAGGCCACCCAGCTCGCGGCGCGCGCCGCCTTCGCCGACGCCCTGCGCGGTGTCTTCGGGCAAGCCACGCACTTCGTGCATGCGCCCGCCGGCAGTTTCGACGAAGCCGTACTGCGCCGCGTGCGCCGCCTCGCGCCGGAGCTGCAGCCGACGCCCGTCGTCGCTGGCAGTGTGCGTCTACCGACGGCTCAGGGGGCAACGAGTCTGCGCCTGGTCGGCATCGATCCGGTCAGCGCGGCGCAAAGCGGCCGGCGCAGCGGCTTCCCCATCGGGCCTTTCATGACCGAACCGGGCGCCGCGGTGCTCAATCAGCGTACCGCCGAGCGCCTCGGCCTGAGCGCGGGCGAGACCTTGCAGCTCGAGGCGCCCCGGGCAACGCTACGCCTGCTCAGCATCATCGACGGGATGCCGGGTGCCGCCCGCGTCGCCGACGACCTGCTGCTGGTCGACATCGCGACGGCGCAGGAAATCCTCGGCAATGCCGGACGGCTGTCGCGCATCGAACTCCATGCCGACAACAGCGCCGGCGCCGCGCACGCCCTCGCGCGCCTCGTCGCGGGGCTGCCGACGACGCTCGAACTCGCCCACAGCGAGCGCAGCACGAGCGGTGCGCGCGAGCTGACCCGCGCGTTCTATACCAATCTCGACGCACTGAGTCTGCTCGCGTTGCTGGTCGGGGCATTCATGATCTACAACACCATGGCGTTCCTGGTCGTGCAGCGTCTGGACATCTTCGCGCGCTTGCGCGCGCTCGGCGTCACGCGGCAGGCGATCGCCCGCCAGGTCGCGGGTGAAGCGCTGCTGCTCGGCGCGATCGGCGGCGCGCTCGGCAACCTGCTCGGCTATACCCTGGCGGCCCAGCTCGGCGCCCCCTTGTCACAGACCTTGAGCGACCATTATTTCGCCGGCGGACTCGACACCACGAGCTGGTCGCCGGCACTCGCCGCTGGCGGCTTCGTCCTCGCGCTCAGCGTCAGCCTCGAGGCCGCTGTTCAGCCCGCGCGCCAGGCCGCGGCGCTGTCGCCGGCACAGGCGCTGTCACACTCGGCGCGCGAAACGCTCGGCACCCAACGCAGCCGCTGGAGCGCCGTCGCGGGCCTGTTCGCCGCTGTGCTGGGCGTGGTTTTCCTGGCCTTCAGTTCACGCTCGCTGCTGGCCGGCTTCGCCGCGCTCGGCGCCGTGGTGGTCGCCGCCATGCTCTTCGTGCCACACCTGGTCGCAGCGCTACTCCATGCCACCGACCGCCTTTGGGCGCACCGCCTGCCATTGCCCGAACGGCTCGCGCTCAAGGCCGGGCGGCGCTCGCTCGGTCGTATCGGACTCGCCGTTGCGGCGCTGATGGCAGCGACGGCGACGAGTATCGGCGTGGGCCTGATGGTCGACAGCTTTCGCGACTCGGTCGGCAATTGGCTGGAGCAGTTACTGCGGGCCGATTTCTACATTGCTCAGGAGGGCACTGATCTGGCGCAACCGCTGCTCGACGACGAGCACGTACGCGCGCTGGCCGCGATCGACGGCGTCGCCGCGATCAGCCGCGTGCGGCGGCTGGCGGTGCCGGGGCCACGGGGCGGCTATCGGCTCGCGGCGTACGAACTGCCGGCCCGTGCCCGCGCCGGCTTCCGTTTCATCGCCGGCGATGCGGCCAGCGCGTGGCCGGCCTGGTCCCGCGGCGACGCCGTGCTCATCTCCGAACCCCTGGCCTGGCATCATGATCTGGACCTGCACGACCGCCTGCGGCTGGAGACCCCGACAGGCGTGATCGAGCGACCCATCGCCGGCATCTATCAGGACTATGGCAGCGAACGCGGCGTGGTCGCGCTCAGCTGGCAGCTCTACACGCAGCGCTGGCAGGATGAGCGCGCCCACGGCGTTGGCGTTTATACCGCGGCGGGACGCGATCGTGAACGCCTGCGCAGCGCGCTCGAACACGCCACACAGACCAACCCGATGCTCATCGTGTGGTCGAACGCGGCCATCCGAGAACGCTCTCTCGCCGTCTTCGATCGCACTTTCGCCATCACCGACGTACTCACCCTGCTGGCCGCCGTCATCGCGGCCCTCGGCGTGTTCAATGCGCTGCTGGCGCTGCATCTGGAGCGCGCCCGCGAGTATGCGATGCTGCGCGCGAACGGCTACGGCGCAGCTGAGCTGCGGCGTACGCTGTATGCGCAAACGCTGTGGGTAACGCTGGCAACCATACTCTGCGCCGTGCCTCTCGGCATCGGTATTGCGGTGATGCTGATCGAGGTCATCAACGTGCGCTCCTTCGGCTGGAGCATGCAGCTCGGCTGGCACACCGATGCCATTGTCGTGCCCGCACTGCTGGCCTTGCTGGCTGCGCTCGCCGCGACCGTCTACCCCGCCGAGCGCGCACTGCGCATCGCGCCGGCGGCGGCGCTCCGCAATGAATGACTGGCGCGCCAGGATACTGCTCGCCGCGATCGCCGTGGTCAGCGTTGCATTATTGCGGCTCGATGCGACACCCGGCCGGCCGGGATCGGCCGATGCCGAAGACCCCACCCGGCTGCTGACGACACCGGCCGCAGGCTTCTCCCGTGCCGCCGCGCCGCGCGCATTCGAGTTCCCGCGCGATCATGGCCCGCACGAGGACTTCCAGACCGAGTGGTGGTATTTCACCGGTCATCTCGCGAGTGAGGATGGCAGCGAGTTCGGTTTTCAGCTCACCCTGTTCCGCTTCGAGATAGCGGCGTCGATCACACCATCGCCATCGGCCTGGCGCACGCCGCGCGTGCTGCTCGGGCATTTTGCGGTCAGCGATTTCGACCAGCGCCGCTTCCATACCTTCGAACGTCTCGCGCGCGCGCACCCGGATATTGCCCGCATCGAAACATCGCCGCTGGCGCTGCACCTCGATGACTGGTCGATCGAGCGCGATGCAAAGGCCACTGCCGAGCACTGGCAGATCCGGGCCACGCAGGACAGCATCGCCCTTGAACTGACGCTCGAGACCCGGCAGCCAGCCGTGCTGCAAGGCACTGACGGTTTGTCGCGCAAGAGCGCAACCGAAGGTAACGCTTCGTACTATTACTCGTTACCGCGCCTCACGGCCACGGGTGAACTGACCGTGGACGGGCAGACGCGGGCCGTGAGCGGCGAGGCATGGCTCGACCGCGAATGGAGCAGCAGTGCACTGGAGGCCGAACAACAAGGCTGGGACTGGTTCGCACTGCAGCTCGCCGATGGCTCCAACCTGATGTTCTATCAACTGCGCGAGGCCGGCGGCGCTGCCGGTGCGCAGTCGGCTGGCAGCTTCGTCATGGCCGACGGCAGTGTCGATACGCTCAGCGTCGGCGATGTCGAAGTCGTCGTTACCCACTGGTGGCGCAGCCCCATCACGGGCCGCCGCTATCCGCACGGCTGGCGGCTCAGCGTGCCCCGCCACGACCTCGCTCTGACCCTCACCCCACGCCTGGCCGACCAGGAATGGCATGGCCGCTTGCACTATTGGGAAGGCGCGGTGAGAGTGAGCGGCAGCCATGCGGGCCGCGGCTATGTCGAGCTGACCGGTTACTGAATTCGAACTCACCTGAACTGCAAGCCTTCGGGGAACCTGTCCCTGTCTGACCGTGCTGCTATTGCAATCAGGGAGGCGACCCTATGTGCCCTGAGCCTGTCGACGGGCCCGTTCGATCGCCTCAGAATCACACCACGAGTTCATAGCACGGCACATAGGCGCGCCCCGGCAAGCGCATGCGCCCCTGGGCGACGAACTGCTGCAGCAGCCCATCGAGCGCGTTCATGATGGCGGCCTCACCACGGATCTGGAACGGCCCGTGGGCCTCGACGGCGGCCACACCGCTCTCCTTGACGTTGCCGGCAACGATGCCGGAGAACAGCCGGCGCAGATTTGCCGCCAGCTCGTGGCGCGGCAGCTCGCGGGAAATCGTCAGCCCGGCCATCGCCTCATGGGTGGCCGCGAAAGGCATCTGGTAGACGCTGTCGATCGCCAGACGCCAGTTGAAGTAGCTGGCATCGTCCATGTCATCGCGATAGCGCATCACGTCTTTGACGGCCTGGGCAAGATGGTAGGCAACCGCATCGGCATCGTCGAGGATGATGGTGTAGCGGCGGCTGCAGGCCTCGCCGAGCACGTCCCGGACGAAGGCATCGAGCGCAGCGAAATACCCGGCGCTCTCGCGCGGCCCGGTCAACACGACCGGTACGGGCTGATCCTCGTTGTGCGGCTCGGCCAGGATGCCGAGCAGGTAGAGCAGTTCCTCCGCCGTGCCGACGCCGCCGGGAAAAACGACGATGGCGTGGGCGAGGCGCACGAAGGCCTCCAGGCGCTTCTCCATGTCGGGCAGGATGACCAGCTGATTGACGATGGGATTGGGTGCTTCGGCGGCGATGATGCCGGGTTCGGTGATGCCGATGTAGCGACCGTCAGTGACGCGCTGTTTGGCGTGGGCGATGGCGGCGCCCTTCATCGGCCCTTTCATCGCCCCCGGTCCGCAGCCGGTGCACACATCGACGGCACGCAGACCCAGTGCGTAGCCGACTTCCTTGGTGTAGTCGTACTCGACTCGGTTGATCGAATGCCCGCCCCAGCACACCACCAGACCGCGGCGGGTGTGGGCTTCGAGGACATCGGCATGGCGCAGGATCCGGAAGACCGCATCGGTGATCCCCGCGGACGTCGTCAAATCCAGCTGTTCACCGAACTCGAGGGCCTGAGTGACATAAAGGATGTCGCGCAACACCGCAAACAGGTGTTCCCGCGCTCCTCGAATCATCTGCCCATCGACGAACGCGGCGCCCGGCGCGTTGTGCAGATCGAGGCGCAATCCGCGGTCTTCCTGAACCAGGTCGATCTCGAAATCGCCATACCGCTCGAACAGGATGCGCGCATCGTCGACTTCGAAGCCGCTGCTCAACACAGCCAGGGCACAACGCCGAAACAGTTCTTCGACCTCGGGATCGCGCCGCTGGCAGAGCGCATTGACCTCGCGTTGCGAGAGTACGGCGAGCGCCGCCAGCGGTGCAACACGCGCGTGAGCAACGATGTCGCGGTTCGCGCGGCTTTCGGCGGCAGCACTTGATACGGGCATAATTTCGGTTACGAAAGGGAGTTGAAGTTGTTTATGAACATCTTATACTATCGCCAAAAAGATCAGTGGATTAAGTGATCATCATAAGATCACAGCTCAGATAAAGAGCGTAATCGACTTATTTGGCGAACGGACGGAGGTTAGCACAATGGCCACGGGACACCTCTCCGAAGGTTTCAACGACCTGGTCGAAGAACTCAAACAACTCGAGGCCTTTTTCCCGCTGCTCGGCAGTGAAAACGAACTCGAGGAACTGGACGAGGAAATCGAAGAACTCGAACAGCTCATCGCCAGCGCGGGTGAAGCGGAGGACGAGCATTCCATGCGCGCCCTGACCTACCTGCAGACCGAACTCGCGCACAAGCGCGCCCTGCGCGACGGGTTTTGTTGAGCAATCACCGGTTGCCCTGATCGCAGACAGGCTCGCCCTGCCGCGATTGTCGTAGACTCGCAGTCACCTGGACCACCCGGTGACTCCGCAGCGTGCCGACCCGTCGCGATTTCATCCGTTACTTGAGCGTCGCCGCGGCCCTGCCTACGCTGGGCGCCGGGCGCATGCCGGCCCCGCGGCCGTCACCAACCGCACTGCGATTCGAGGCCCTGCATCACGCCGTCGACGCCCACCACCATCTGCCGCGCGGTTACCGGGCACAGGTGCTGCTGCGCTGGGGCGATCGGCTCTTCGGCGCTGACACGCCGTTCTCTGCCAAGTCGCTGGACCCCGCCACGCAGGCGCGCAGCTTCGGTTACAACAACGATTTCATCGCCTATTTCCCGTATCCGCCGGGCAGCGCATCGTCGACCCATGGCCTGCTCTGCGTCAATCACGAGTACACCCATCCCCATCTGATGTGGCCGGGGCTGGATCGTGGGGCGCTGGACGGCGACATGGACGCGCAGCGCACCGCCGTCGAACTCGCCGCTATAGGCCACTCGGTCGTGGAGATCCGCTTCATCGACGGCGCATGGCAAGTCGTGCCTGGTGCATTCAATCGACGCCTGACCGCACAAAGCGGTGTCGATATCACGGGCCCGGCGGCCGGCCATTCGCGCCTGCGCACGAGCGAGGATCCCACCGGTACCCATGTCGCCGGGATCCTCAATCCCTGTGGCGGCGGCAAAACCCCGTGGGGGACGGTGCTGATCGCCGAAGAAAACTTCCATGTCGCGTTTTCCGGCGAGACCCGTGATGCGCGCGAAGCGCGCAACCATGCGCGCTATGGGGTCGGCGGGCGCCGTGGCTATCCATGGTGGGGACGCTATCACTCGCGCTACCGTCTGGATCGCGAGGTGCACGAAGCCAACCGCTATGGCTGGGTGGTCGAACTCGATCCGTATGCACCGGCGGCCGCGCCGCGCAAGCTCACCGCGCTGGGCCGCTTCAAACACGAAGCGGCCGATTGCGTGCTCGCCGCCGACGGCCGGGTCGTGGTCTATTCGGGTGACGACGCACCCTTCGAATATCTCTATCGCTTCGTCTCGCGTCGGCGCTACCGCGCGGACCAGCCGGCTGCCAATCGCGCGTTGCTCGACGACGGCGAACTCGCTGTCGCCCGCTTTCACGCCGATGGTTCGCTCGAGTGGGTGGCGCTGCGGCACGGTCACGGGCCGTTGACCGCGGCCAACGGCTTCGCCGATCAAGGCGACATTCTGATCGAGACGCGGCGCGCGGCGGATCTGCTCGGCGCGACCCGCCTCGATCGTCCCGAAGATGTCGAGACCAATCCGCTCGATGGCTGCGTGTACGCCATGCTCACCAACAACACGGCACGCACTGCTGCTACCGCGGACGCTGCCAATCCGCGCGCACACAACCGCTATGGCCACATCCTGCGGCTGCTGCCGCCGGGCGCGCCGGGCACCTCGGTCGACCATGCCGCAGACGAGTTCGAGTGGTCGGTCTTCGCCTTGATGGGCAACCCGGACGAGCCGGCCCAGGGCGCGACCTATCCGGGTTCGACCGCCGGGGGCGGCTGGCTCGCCAATCCCGACAACTGCGCCTTCGACCCCGCCGGCCGCCTCTGGATCGCGACCGATCAGGGTGCCAACTGGCGCGCAACGGGCTACGCCGACGGGCTCTGGGCATGGGGACAGGATGGCGCGAGGGGCGCCGTGTTCAAGCGCTTCTTTCGCGCGCCCGTCGGCGCCGAAGTGTGCGGGCCGGAATTCACACCGGACGGGCGCACCCTGTTTCTCGCCGTCCAGCACCCCGGCGCCGACGGCCTGCCCGGCACGGGCTACGACAACCCCGCCACCCGCTGGCCGGATTTCGATCCCGACCTGCCGCCCCGCCCCGCCGTGCTCGCCATCCGCCGCGACGACGGCGGGTCGATCGGCGATTGATTATTCGCCTATCAGGCCTGGCCCCGCTCGGCCAGCCAGCCAGCGAGCGAACTCGTCGGCCACCTCGGGGTGTTTGAGGGCGAGGTCGACGGTGGCCTGGAGATAACCGAGTTTCGAGCCGCAGTCGTAGCGTGTGCCCAGGAACTCGTAGGCCAGCACCTGCTGGCGCTCGAGCAGCGTTGCGATGGCATCCGTCAACTGGATTTCATTGCCCTTGCCGCGCGGCGTATTGGCGAGTATCGACATGATTTCACCGGGCAGCACATAGCGCCCGACCACGGCGAGGTTGCTCGGCGCAACATCGGGCTTGGGTTTCTCGACGATGCTCACGATCTTGCCCAGGCGCTTTTCGATCGAACGCACTTCGACGATGCCGTATTTGTCGGTGTCTTCCCGCGGCACCGTTTGTACGGCGATCACGCCTGAGTTGTAGTGCTCGAACTTCTCGACCATCTGCTTCATGCAGCCGTGCGTACCGCCGTCGATCAAGTCGTCGGCGAGCAGCACGGCGAACGGCTCGTCACCCACGGCCGGGCGCGCGCAGAGCACGGCATGGCCGAGGCCGAGCGGTTCGGCCTGGCGGATATAGATACAGGCGACATTCGACGGCAGGATGTTACGCACCAGGTCGAGCATGTCCTGCTTGTTGGCTTTCTCCAGTTCGGCCTCGAGTTCATAGGCCTTGTCGAAGTGATCCGGGATCGAGCGTTTGGCTCGCCCGGTGACGAAGATCAGCTCCTCGATACCGGCTTCGACCGCCTCTTCCGCGGCATACTGGATGAGTGGTTTGTCGACGACCGGCAGCATCTCCTTGGGATTGGCCTTGGTCGCGGGCAGAAACCGTGTACCCATCCCGGCGACCGGGAACACGGCTTTGCGAACTCGCTTTTTCACACTGAACTCCTTTCGAATGGAACGACGACACTGGTGGACGCCGGCGGCGCCCGATAGCCAACCGCGGTGTCGCGCAGCAGGGCGCGCAGCGCGTCCTCGTCACCGCGTTCGCATGCGGCGACCAGGGCATCGTAAATGGTCTTGATGTCGGCCGCGCTACGCGGCGTGTGTTGGGCCAGCAAGAGCTTTTCATGGCCCGTCGGCGCCAGGCCTTCGTCGGCGTGGAAGAGCTCTTCGGCCAGCTTCTCCCCCGGCCGCAGCCCCGTATAGACTACGGCGATATCGCGCCCGGGGACCCGCCCCGAAAGGCGAATCAGCTGCTCGGCCAGATAGGTGATGTTGACCGGTTCACCCATGTCGAGGACGAAGATCTCACCGCCGCGGCCGACCGCGGCCGCCTGCAGTATGAGCTGGCAGGCTTCGGGAATGGTCATGAAATAGCGCGTTGCTTCGGGGTGGGTCACGGTGACCGGCCCGCCTGTCTCAATCTGGCGTTTGAACAGCGGCACCACACTGCCCGCGGAGCCGAGCACATTGCCGAAGCGCACGGTGATGAAACGCGTCGCCGACTCCCGTCCCTTGGTCTCGCACAGCAGTTCGGTGAAGCGCTTCGATGCACCCATCACACTCGCGGGTTTGACCGCTTTGTCGGTCGAGATGAGAACGAAGCTCTCGCAACCGCGCGCCACGGCGACCTCGGCCACGGTGTGGGTACCGACGATATTGTTCAGCACCGCCGCCCGCACCTGCTGCTCGAGTATGGGGACGTGCTTGTAGGCCGCGGCATGGAAAACGACGCGCGGCAGGTAACGGGAGAACACCCGATCGACGAAGGCCCGATCGCAGACGTCGCCAAGCACGAAGACCAGCTCGACCTGCGGGAAGTCCGCGCGCAGTTCGCGCTCGATCTGAAACAGGCTGTACTCGCTTTGATCGAGCACCACCAGACGGGCCACGCCGAGCCCGGCGACCTGGCGGCAAAGCTCCGAGCCGATCGACCCGCCGCCGCCCGTGACCAGCACCGAGCGGCGCGAGAGTTCGGCGTGGATGGCGCGCCAGTCGAAGCGAATGGTGTCGCGGCTCAAGAGGTCTTCGATGGCCACATCACGCATGGCCTCGAGACCGACGCGCCCGGCGACGATATCGCGCGCGCGCGGCAGCGTGCGGAACGGTCGCCCGGTCTTCTCGCACCAGCCGACGATGTGCTGCATCTCGGCGCTGGTCGCCGACGGCACGGCGATGATCAGCAAGGCGACATCGTAGCGCTCGACCAGCCCCGGCAGCTCCGCAACGGTGCCCAGCACCGAAACGCCGTGGATGCGGCTCTTGGTCAGGGCCGGATTGTCGTCGACCAGACCGACCGGCAGGTAATCGCCGCCCTGGAGCATCTCGCGGATGATCTTCTCGCCGCCGCTGCCCGCCCCGATCACGATCACACGCTCGGAGCCGGTGATGTTACGCAGACTGAGCGAGTGGTCTTTCCACAGCCGGTAAGCCAGCCGCGGGCCGCCCAGGAGCAGGGTCAGATAGACCGGGTAGAGCACCAGCACCGAGCGCGGGATCCCGTGCAAGCGGCTGATCACGAACAGACCCACACCGATGATCAGGGCGCCCAGGCCGACCGCGCGGATGATGTTCCACAGATCGGGCAGGCTGGCGAAACGCCACAAGCCCTTGTAGAGACCGAAATGACGCGCGACCAGGGCCTGCACCACCACGACCAGCGGCAAGGCCTGCAGGCCAGCTTGAATGTAGACCTCGGGCGGCAACACGAAATTGAAGCGCGACAGAAAAGCCAGCGCCCAGGCCGCGACGATCGCGGTCAGATCGTGCAGGATGACTTTGTGGCGGTTCGATATCACGGCTGCTGCAGGCTGCGCGGTGTAGACAGAGCGGTACCGCGATCGAAGAGTTGCGCGATCATACTCCGATGGCCGCGGATTGCCTACGCAAGCGAAGGTCAACAGTGACCAGGCCGGGTACGCGACGACCAACGGTATTGTCGCTTTCGCCGATGCAGTAGCTGATTGCGATAGCCCGCACGTCGGCAACCTGCGCGCAGCAGGTGCCGTCTTACTCGGGCGCAGCAATACACCGGCATTCTCCTACCGCTGGTTCACTACCTGCGAATTGCACGGCCGCACCTTGAACCCATGGGACCGAGCTATACACCCGCTGGCTCGAGCGGTGGTGCGGCGGCTGCGGTGGCTACCGGGATGGTGCCGATCGCGCACGGCAATGACATCGGCGGATCGATTCGATACCCGGCATACTGCTGTGGGGTGACCGGTTTACGACCGACCATGGGCCGGACCCCGAGCTGGTTCGGCCCGGCCGATCGCGACCAGCCACTGTCCGTGCAAACGATGCTCGCGCAAGGACCATTGACCCGCAGCGTTGCCGATCTGCGCCTCGCGCTGCAGGGCATGAGTGGCTTCGACCCACGGGACATGCTGCATGCGCCGGCGCCCTTGCGCGGCGAGCCGCTGCCACGACCGACACGCGTCGGGCTGTTACGCTTCGCGAAGACAGTCTTTTCGCGGCAGCTGAAATCATCGAAGCCCGCGCAGGCAGGCTGGTGCCGCTAGATGCACGTTGAGGTCAGTCCC
>JBBDTC010000254.1:14048-21571 GCA_040904625.1 Gammaproteobacteria bacterium | reverse complement strand
CTGGCCTCGCTCTCCCACTCGCCTCGTCACGATGCCCTAAGTCCGACAGGCTGCTTAGGGTATATCGATGATATCGCCATCCGGGCCTTCGTGGTGCGGATGGGGTTCATGGGCGGCCTGCAGGGGTTCGCCGTCGACCGGTACGGTACGCGCCAGAAAATCGGTGACGGCGTTGCCGAAGACGTCGTTGCGATCGCCGGCAACCATGTGCGCGGCGCCGGTGATATTGACGTACTCGGCGTGCGGACAGAGGCTGAGAAAGTGCTGCGCGCCTTCCTCGCTGAGAACGTCCGACAGGCCGCCGCGCACGAGCAGCGCCGGCAGCGCGAGATTGCGTGCGCAGGCGATGAGGCGTTCGGTGCGCTTGTCCATGTCGCGGCGCAGCGTCATGAAGCGCGGGTCCCAGTGCCAGCGATACTTGCCGTCGGGAGCGCGGCGCAGATTCTTGGCCAACCCGGCCAGATCCTTGGGCGGCTTGCGGTGGGGTTGGTAGGCGGCGATGACGGCAGCGACCTCTTCCAGGGAGTCGAAGCCCTCGGGCTTCTGGTTCATGAACTCGCCGATGCGTTTCACGCCCTCAGTCTCGATCTGCGGCGCGATGTCGACCAGGACCAGGGCGGTCGCATCGACATGATCCTCGCCGATCGCGACCAGGCTGGTGCCGCCGCCCATGGAGGCGCCGACCAGCACCGGACGTCGTCCACCGAGCGCAGCGATGACACATTTGAGGTCCTCGACCATGATGTCCTGGCCGTAGACACCGTCCGCGGCCCAATCCGAATCACCGTGGCCGCGGGCATCGAAGGCGACTGCGAAATAGCCCGCCCGGCCGAGCGCTTCGCCGGCATTCTTCCAGGCATGGCGAGTCTGACCGCCGCCGTGCTGGAGCAGGACCAGCGGGCCTTCGCGCGGACCCCAGCTGTCGCCGGCGATACGCATACCGCCGGCACCGGGCCAGCGGTGCATGGGATCGGGTGTGCCGGGTAGACGTTCGCCTGCACTCATAAACTCGTCACTCCGTTCATTCGACTGTCGCGCGGGTGAATCCACGGCGTCCGCTGCCCCGCAGTCTCGCCGCACCCGTGCCGCATGATAACGTGTACGCTGGCACGATCGATTCGCACCGAGGAAGGAGAGGGGCATGCACGTCGAACAGATCTGGACCGCCAACGCCTATCGTAACTTCAACTATCTCATCGTGTGTGAGGAGAGCGGCGAGGCGCTCGCCGTCGATCCGCTCGATCACGAGAAATGCCTGGCGCGGGCGCGCGACAACGGCTGGACCATCACCCAGGTGCTGAATACCCACGAGCATTTCGACCATACCGGCGGCAACGCGGCGGTGATCGCCGCCACCGGTGCCAAACTCCTCGCGCATGCCAACGCCAAGGATGCCATCGAGGGGATCGACCGTGGCCTGCGGGCAGGCGATGTGATCAAGGTTGGTCGCAGCGTCGAGCTCGAGGCACTCGATACGCCCGGGCACACCATGAGCCACGTCTGCCTGCGCGCGCACGGTGACACCCCGGCACTGTTCTGCGGCGATACCCTGTTCAATGCCGGCGCCGGCAATTGCCATCACGGCGGCCATCCCGCCGAACTCTACCAGACCTTTGCCGGCCAGCTCGCCAGGCTGCCGGAGAACACCCTGGTCTATCCCGGGCATGATTACATCGCCAACAACCTCGAGTTCACCTTGGATCGTGAACCGGACAATGCCCGGG
Organism: Gammaproteobacteria bacterium; assembly: GCA_040904625.1. Lineage (GTDB taxonomy): Bacteria > Pseudomonadota > Gammaproteobacteria > JACKNG01. Next base: position 19,847 of record JBBDTC010000254.1, on the reverse strand, counting down.
CCAAGCAATTGCTGGGCGAGGTGCGCGATCAGGATCCGAATGCGCCGCTGGTCTCGACACTGGCGCTGGAAAAGGAGATCAATACCTTTTTTCGATTGCACAGCCCGTCGGTCATCGCGCGCCTGCGCGAGGCTTTCCCGGATTTGCCGGAAGCGCCGGACGCCAAGACGGTGTTTCTGAAGCTGCGCGAACTGCGTAACGCCTGGTAGGGGAGAACCATGTTGAAGCCCATCATTTCCGCCGACAGCCATGTCGCCGAGCCGCCGCATTGCTATAGCGATTTCATCGCGCCGCGTTTCCGTGATCGCGCGCCGCGCCTGGTGCATGACGAACGCCGCGGCGACGTGTTCCTGATCGAAGGTTCGCAAACGCCGATCCCGATGGCACTGGCCTCGGGCGCGGGGAAGGCCCCGGAGGATTTGTCGCCCAAGGGCGCGCGTTTCGAAAACCTGCACCGCGGCGGTTGGAATCCTCAGGCACGCCTGGCCGATCAGGTGCGTGACGGCATCGCCGCCGAGATTATCTACCCCTCTGTCGGCATGGAAGTCTGCAATATCCCCGATCTGGAACTCAAGCAGGCATGCATGGAGGCCTATAATCGCTGGCTGCTCGAGTTCTGCGCGCACCAGCCGCAACGCCTCATCGGCCTCGCCCAATGCGCCATACGCACACCCGACACCGGCGTCGCCGAACTGCGACAGATTGCTGCCCAGGGTTTCAAAGGCGTCATGCTGCCGGGTATGCCGGGCGAAGCGGATTACAACGATCAGCGCTATGGGGAGTTCTTCGATGCACTGATCGATCTCGAACTCGTGCCGAGTTTCCATATCCTCACTTCAGGAGAACAGCTCACCCAGGCTTTCCGCGGCTCGCGCATCAACTCGTTCATGTCGATCGTGCGCGGCAACCAGGACTTGATGAGCATGTTCGTCTTCGACGGCATCTTCATGCGTCATCCGCAGCTGCGCATCGTTTCGGTCGAAGCGGACGGCGGCTGGATCCCGCATTTCATGTATCGCATGGATCATGCCTATCAACGGCATCGTCATTGGATGCGCGGACAGGAACTCGAGCACGCGCCGAGCGTCTATTTCAGGGAACATATCTACTTCACTTTTCAGGACGATCACACGGCCTTCGCCTTCAAGGACCATCTCAACATCGAACGCATGATGTGGGCCAACGACTTTCCGCATTCCGACTCGACTTGGCCATGGTCGCGCGAGTTGCTGGCGCGTGAACTCGCCCATATGACCGAGGACGAGCGTAATCTCGTCGTGCACGATAATGTCGCGGGACTTTATCGATTGGAAACGAAGGGTCTCGAAGCCGCTGCCTGAAGGGGCACAATGATGACGTGGGTTGTGCGCTCGGATAATGGTGCGATCAGTCCTGAGACACCGATACAGGGGAACCATCAGCGTGCCGGACACTGAACTCACAGACCGCTACAAGCAGCGCCGCGAGGCCATGCTGGCCGGCGCCAAAGGCCGGCTCGATCAGCACCAGGGTGGCCGTGCCATCGTCAAATACGCCTCGGCCGCAGTGGACAAACTGCTGATCGACTTGTGGCGCGAAGTGGCTGGCGAGCGCGCGGCGACGGTCGATCTGGTCGCCGTGGGCGGTTATGGCCGGGCCGAACTCTGCCCGCAGTCCGACTGGGATCTGCTGTTCCTGGTCCCCGACGCCCGCGATCGGCAGACCATGGAACTGATTCAGAGCTTCGCGCAGATCGTGTGGGATAGCGGGGCGCATCTCGGCCATGCCGTGCGCACGCCGGACGAGACCAAACGCTTCGCGGCGACCGATCACCACGCGCGCACCGCGCTGCTCGAATCGCGCCTGCTCGACGGTGCCGGCGCCTTCTATGCGCGCCTGCAGAAGAGCGCCTCACCGCAGCACTGGAGCCGCCGCCAACGCCTCGAATTCTGCCGCACCAAGCTCGACGAATGCCAGACGCGCCGCCAGGCCAACGGCGATACGGCCTTCTGCATGGAGCCCGACGTCAAGCACGGCAAAGGGGCGTTGCGCGATGTCAGCACGATTTTCTGGTTGTCGATGGCCTGGTACGGAGTGCCGGCAGCGCGCCAGTTGATTGCGCTCGGCATCGTCGACGAGGCCGAGTTCAACGCCTTTACGCGCGGACGGGATTTCCTGTGGCGGGTGCGCACCGGGCTGCATCTCCTCGCCGGGCGCGAGAACGACCGGCTGCGTTTCGAGTACCAGCAGGAACTCGCCCAACGCTTCCGCTATCGCGATGGGGGACGCACCAGCGCGGTCGAACGTTTTCTCAAAAACTATTTTCTCAATGTCCGCACTATCGCCGACCTGTCGGATTTTTTTCTGCTGCATTTCGAAGAGCAGATCAATCCGCCGCCGCGCCTGCGCCGCCGCATCGACCTCGGTGGCGGCATGGAGGTGCGGCGTGAGGAGGTCAGCATTTACGACGAAGCGCTGTTCGCCGCCCAGCCCTTGAATGTGATGCGGATCTTCGTCGAGGCACAGAAAAGCCAGCGTTTCCTCAACAGCCGCGCGCTGCGTATCGTGCGCAAGCATGCGCCGCTGATTACCGCCCAGGTGCGTCAGTCGCGCGAGACCAATGCACTCTTTCTCGCCGTGCTGCGTTCGAGCCGCAACGTTACGACGGCTTTGAGCCAGATGCACGAAACCGGCGTGCTCGGCCGCTTTTGTCCGGATTTCGGCCGTATCACTGGCCATGGCCAATTCGATCGTTACCACCATTACACGGTCGATGCCCATACCATCCGCGCGATCGACATCCTGCGCGACCTGCGCGTTGGCGAGCGCAAATTCGTCGACATGCCATTGGCCTCGAAGCTGATGGCCGGGCTGTCACGCCCGGAGCTGCTCTATATCGCTCTTCTCTACCATGACATCGCCAAAGGCCGGGGCGGTGATCATTCCGAGCTGGGCGAGGACCTGGCGCGGCGCTTTTGCCGGCGTCTCGGTCTGTCGCATGACGATATCGAACTGGTCGCATGGCTGGTACTGCATCATCTGCGCTTGTCCAAGACCGCCCAGCACTATGATCTCTCCGACGCCCAGGTGATCGCGGATTTCGCGAGTTTCGTGGGTGACCGCGAACGGCTGATTTATCTCTTCCTGCTCACCGTGGCCGATGTCACCGCCGTCGGGCCCGGCACCTGGACGGATTGGAAGGGTTATCTTTTCTCGCAGCTCTACCATGCCACCGATGCCTGCCTGCGCAGTGGCACGGTGGCGCCGGCCAACCAGGCCGAGCGGATCCGCTCGCGCAAGGACAGCGTGCTCGCCATGGCCAATCGGGACGAACGCGCGGTGGTGGCGCGCGCTCTCGATGCCGTCTCCAACACCCTGGCCTTGAGTTTTCCGCCGACGATATTGTTCAAACTGTGCCGACTGATCGAACAGGAATCCGGCGCCTCGATCACGGTCAACGAAGATCTCGGCCATACCCAGGTGTTCGCCTGGGGGCGCGATCGGCCGAAGCTCTTCTCGGCGCTGACCGCGACCCTGTCGAGTGCCAGCACCAAGGTGCTGACGGCCCACGCCTACTCGCTGCGCGACGGCCGCATTCTCGATGAGTTTCATATCACCGATGCCAATGACAGCCCGGTGTGCGAGCGTGACCAGATGGAGCGCCTCCGCAAGCGTCTGGAACGCGTGCTGGCCGGCGAAGCACCGCCGGTGATAAAGCGGCCCGCGAATCCCGATGTGTTGATGAAAGCGTTGCCGGTCGAGGTTCGTCGGCACGAGTCCGCAGCCCATGACGTGACGGCCATCGAAGTGGTGGCGGCGGATCGCAAAGGCCTGCTGGCCAGTCTGGCGGCGGCCATTGCCGAGACCGATGTCGACCTGCGCGGCGCCAATGTCGCGACTTTTGGCGAGAAAGCGGTCGACGTCTTCTTTCTCACCGATGACAAGGGCGGCAAGCTCGACGAGACCCGTACGCAGGCGATTATCGAGGCGCTGGAACGTGCTGCCACCCTAGACCCGCAGGCCGAAGCCGCGTGAGCGTGTCGCGCAGCGGCATTGCGTCGGGGGAGGCCTTGCGGCGAACGGTTAACAGCGCGAGGGATTTCGTGCGCGCGCGCTATGACCGCGGATGGCAATGATTGCGCAAGCACGAGGGGGCCGACGGGCCGCGAGTACGCGCCCGCGCTGGTACGGTCGGCAGCGTCACTGTATCGCCCTGATGCTGTTCGGGTTGGTCGATGCAGGCGCCGCCGCAGCGGCCACCGACTTGCGTGCTTTCGTGCTCGCCGGGTCGTGCCTCGAATGCCACCAGATGAGCGAGCATCAGACGCGTGATACGGATGACGCTGCCATTCCGGCGCTCGGCGGGCGGACAGCGGAAGAGATCCTGACAGTCCTCATGGACTATCGGGCGGGTACCCGTAGCGGCACGATCATGCCCAGACTCGCCCGCGGCTACGACGCGGCCGAACTCGCCGAAATCGCGACCTGGCTCGCGCAGCAAGACGGCAAGCAGAGGTGACCTCGAGCACACGCCGCCGATTCATCGGCCGGGCGGCGGCGGGCGCTTTGCTGGCGACCGTCCCGTGGGTCCATGCGAGTGCGCCCGCGCCACGTGTGGCCGTCATCGGCGGCGGTTTCGGGGGCGCGACCTGTGCCCGCTATCTGCGCCTTTTGGACCCTTCGCTGGCGGTTACTCTGGTGGAGCGTGAACCCAGCATCGTGACCTGTCCGTTCAGCAACGCCGTCATCGCAGGCCTTGGTGAGCTCGCCGGGATAACGCATACGCTGGATGGCTTGCGTGCATCGGGTATCGATGTCCGGCACGCGAGCGTCATCGGCGTCGATGCGGAACGCCGCGAGTTGCGTCTGGCCGGCGGCACGCGCCTCGCTTACGACAGGCTGGTCGTGGCTCCCGGCATCGAATTGCGCCTGGATGCGATCGAAGGCTATGACGCGGCGGCAGTAGAGCATATGCCGCACGCGTGGCAGGCTGGCACGCAGACCTTGCGTCTGCGGCGGCAGCTGGAAGCCATGGCCGATGGCGGCCTGGTCATTGTCAGTGCGCCCGGCGAACCCTATCGCTGTCCGCCCGGTCCCTACGAAAGGGCGAGCCTCATCGCCCATTATCTCGCGCGCCACAAGCCGCGTTCGAAACTGCTACTCCTCGACGCCAAAGATGGTTTCTCCAAGCAGCGCCTGTTCAGCGCTGCCTGGGCCGAGCGTTACCCCGGTCTGATCGAATGGGTGGCGGGATCGGACGGTGGCCTGGTCGAGGCGGTAGACGCCGCGTCCCGCACGCTGGTGACGGAATCCGGTTTCGGTGAACACCGTGGCGACGTGGTCAATTTCATCCCGCCACAACGGGCGGGCCGCATCGCGCAGCAGGCCGGGCTCACCGACGCCACCGGCTGGTGCCCGGTCGACTCGCGCAGCTTCGCCTCGACCCGGGTGGCCGACGTTCATGTTCTTGGCGATGCGGCCATCGCCGACGCCATGCCGAAATCCGGCTTTGCCGCCAACAGCCAGGCCAAGTTGTGTGCTGCGGCCATCGTCGCCGAACTGCGTGGCATGGAACCACCAGAACCGTCTCTGGCCAATACCTGCTACAGCCTGGTCGCGCCCGATTACGGGATCTCGATTGCCGCGGTCTATCGCGTGCGCGACGGTCAGGCCGTCGCCGTGGAGGGTGCGGGTGGTGTGAGTCCGGTCGATGCCGACGCGGCGTTCCGCGCGCGGGAAGCGGATTATGCGCGCAGCTGGTACCGCACCATCAGTGCCGACACCTGGGGGGGAGTTAGGGGGACAGAGTTAGGGGGGGGG
>JBBDTC010000254.1:0-14038 GCA_040904625.1 Gammaproteobacteria bacterium | reverse complement strand
CAGTTTACTTATCTCGCACAAACGTACCTGCAGACGCTCGACTGCGCTGAGCGCGAGATAAGTAAACTGTCCCCCTAACTCTGTCAGGGCGGAGAATTCATGGAGGATGTCGAAGTTGAAGACGTGGCCGCCGCGATGGTGCCGGCCGACTTGTGGGTACTCGCGGGTTATTTCGCCATCGTAATCGCCATCGGGGTGTGGGTTTCGCGCCGCACCAGAAGTGGTGAGGATCTGTTTCTGGGCGGGCGCTCCCTGACCTGGGGAGCGATCGGCGTATCGCTGTTCGCCTCCAACATATCCTCGACCACGCTGATCGGGCTCAGCGGCGCAGCCTATTCCTCGGGTATCGCGGTGTCGGCCTACGAATGGCTGGCCGGTGTGCCCTTGCTGATCCTCGCGTTCATTTTCGCACCGCTTTATTTTCGCTCACGGATTACCACGATCCCCGAGTATCTCGAAAAGCGCTATGACCGGCGTGTGCGGCTCTATTTCTCCGTGGTGACCATTGCGCTGACCATCATCGTCGATACCGCCGGGGGACTCTATGCCGGCGCCGTGGTGGTGCGAACCTTCTTTCCCGAAATCGCGATCGGGCAGATCTGTGTCGCCATCGGTGTTTTCGCCGGGCTCTACACGGCCGCGGGCGGTCTCAAGGCAGTGGTCTATACCGACGTGGTACAAGCCGTCGTGCTGCTCGCCGGCACGTCGATCATGACCTGTATCCTGTTTGCCGAACTGGGTTTTTCGTGGGCCGCAGTGGTCGACAGCGTGCCGGACCGCGATCAGCTGTCCCTGGTGCTCCCGCTCGACAACGAGATGCTGCCATGGCCGGGCTTGATCGTGGGTGTACCGCTGCTGGGATTCTGGTACTGGGTGACGAACCAGTACATCGTCCAGCGCGTTCTGGGCGCCAGGAACCTCGCCCACGCCCAGTGGGGGGCCATTCTCGGCGGTTTTCTCAAGCTGCTGCCGCTGTTCGTCATGGTGCTGCCCGGCGCGATGGCGATCACCATCATCCCCGATCTGCCCAACCCCGACATGGTCTTCCCGACGCTGACCGCGACCGTTCTGCCCGCAGGTCTGACCGGGCTGGTACTGGCTGGTTTGATTGCCGCGATCATGTCGAGCGTGGACAGTACGTTGAACTCGTCGTCCACGCTGATCGTGCATGATTTCCTGCGTGCCGACGAGCGCAAGCTCAGCGGGGTCGAAGTGCGCCATGCGGGTCAGATGACGACGCTGATCCTGATGGTGGTTGCAATCATCTGGGCGCCGCTGATCGCGCGGTTCGGCGGGCTGTGGGATTATCTCCAGCAGGCGTTCTCGATACTCGTGCCGCCGGTGGTTGCGATCTTTCTGCTCGGTGGCCTGTCACGCCGTATCTCGGCACGGGGCGCGTTCATGGCGTTGGCGCTGGGCCACGCCAGCGGGCTGGGTCTGTTCGTCCTGACCCAGCTCGGGATCTGGCCGTTGCACTTCACCATCAACGTCGGCGTGATGACCGCGGTGAGTGTCGGCATCGCCTTCGTTCTCAGCGGTCCGCCGCCAGCGCCTGGGCAGACCGAAAATACGGTCTGGCGACCGGGCATGGCGCTCGATGCCGGAGCTTCTCTCGAGGGCATCTGGGTCGACCCGCGGCTATGGTCGGTCCTGCTGGTTATCGCGATGACGGCGATTCTGATCGGTTTCTGGTAAGGGTCGGCAGCGGCCAGGAGAAGCGGGCCCTCAGGCCTCTGCCGCCTGCGGCTTCGCGACGGCGTCGAACAGGCGCTGCTGTTCGGCCGCCCAGGCGCGAATGTCGTAGCGCGCGACCTTGGCGCGGAGGACTTTCATCCGTTCGCGCCGCTCTTCGGTGGGCATCGCGAGAGCCTGGTCGATGGCGTAGTCCATCGCTCGGTAGGAGAACGGGTTGGTGAGCAGGGCCGAGCTCAGCGCTATCGCTGCACCGGCAAATTCGGAGAGCACCAGCACGCCGTCGCCATCGGTGCGGGAGGCAACGAATTCCATCGCGACCAGATTCATGCCGTCGGCCAGTGGGGTGATCCAGGCGATATCGGCGGCGCGGTAGTAGCCGACCAGTTCGGCGAAGGGTATGGCGGTGGAGATCAGCGCCACCGGCTGCCATTCGAAGCTGCCGAACGAGCCGTTGATGCGGCCGGAGAGCTGTTCGATTTCTCCCTGCACCTCCTCGTAAGCAGTCATGTTGCGATTCGCCTGTACCGAGACATGCAGGAGCCGGACCTTGCCGTGCAGTTCGGGACGGCGCTGCAGCAGCCGTTCATAGGTCAGCAGCTGTTCTATATTGCCTTTGGTGTAGTCGGTGCGGGAGACCGAGACGATGAGCTGCGCGTCGCCCAGTTCCTGTCGGATCGCGGCGACGCGGTCCGCTGTCTCCTGCGAGTCGGCGAGCCCATGGATGTATTCGACATTGACCCCGACCGGAAAGGCGCTGACCAGGATTTCCCGCCCGCCGTAGCGGATGGCGACCGGCGTTCTCCGTTCGGAAAGGGCGGCGCCCTCGGGCGTGAAGTCGGCCCTGACCGGTTCCCAGCGCCGGTCCTCGATGTCGAAGAGGCTGCTGGCGACGCTGTCAAAATTGACCGCATAGCGCGGGATGTGGAAGCCGACCACGTCGCAGGCCAGCAGGCTCTCGATGATCTCCTTGCGCCAGGGCAGCACGTTGAACATGTCCGCGGCCGGGAAGGGCGTGTGATGGAAGAAGGAGATGCGCAGATCCGGACGGAGCTTGCGCAGGTAGCCCGGCACCAGCCACAGGTTGTAGTCGTGCACCCACACGACCGCGCCCTGGGCCGCTTCGCGCGCTGCGGCTTCGGCGAAGAGCCAGTTGACTTCGCGGAAGGTCGGCCAGTCGACGGGATCGTAGTTGTAGCGGTCCTTGAAGGAATGCAGGATCGGCCAGAACGCCTCTTTCGAGGTGATGTGATAGAAGCTCGAGACCTGTTCCACGGTCAGCGGCAGGCGGGAGACAGCGTAGGTGCCGAATTCGTCCTCGACCTGCACGACAGGCTCGAAATCCGGATTGCTCGTGTCTTCCGACAGCTTCCAGGCGACCCAGGCACCTTTCTCGACGTTGCCGAAGAAGCTTTTCAGCGTCGGCACGATACCGTTCGGGCTCTTGCTCGCGCGACGGACGATGCGGCCGTTTTCCTCGACCTCCTCGTAGGGCTGACGGTGGTAGACAATGACGAGATCAGAGCGCATCGGCGCCTCCTTGCGGGATAGGGTGTAGCCCGAAGTGGCGGATGGCCTCGGCGATACCGGCGGCGCCAATGGCCTCGGCCGTGTGGACGTTGGCGCGGCCCGCGAGACGTTCCAGGAGCGCCGGCTCGGAGCCGCCGACCGCGACCGCAGGTAAGCCGCAGTCTAGCATGGAGAGATCATTGAGGGTGTCGCCGGCGACGAGCACGCAATGCGCCGCGACGCCGAGATGGTCGAGCAGGCGGCGCAGCGTTGGGCCTTTGGAGACGCCGCGCGGCAGCACGTCGAAGAACTGGTTGTTCGAGATCAGGTGATCGAGGCCGAGCGCGGCCACCGTCTCCACCGCGCCGGGATCGAAGCGTGCCGGGTCCATATCGTAGCTGACGCGAAAGCGAAATTCGGTGGGCTGCAGCGTAAGCCCGGGATGGCCATCGAGCGCGGCGCGGACCTTGGGCCCAGCGTCGTGCCAACGTGCGGCGATGTCGGCCTCCAGGGCTTCGATGGGGCGGATCGGAGCCGCGGCATGGCGATCGACCTCGGCGACCGAGGTGCCGACATCGCCGACCACGAATTCCGGCCAGGGCGCGTCACCCCCGCCGCAGAGCCCGGCGATGAACTCCGGATCGCGCCCGGTCACGAAAATGAGGCCGACGGTTTCGCGGTTGGCCTCGATCCAGCGATACAAGGCATGCCGGTCCGCCGCCGTGCCGCCGAGAAAAGTGCCGTCGAGATCGGTAGCGAGCACGAAGCGACGGGCGCCGAGCGGCGGCGCCGTGGCGGCGGTACTCATGCGCCGGCGGCGCGGAGCAGCGCCGCCTCGCCGGCCGGATGGTCGATGAGGATGTCGAGAGCCTGCGGTTCGGCCTCGATCGGACGGGCCCAGAGGGCGGCGAAGGTCGGGCCGATCGCTGCGCCGTCGTGCAGGATTCGGCGCACCGATTCCGCGATCGGCATTTCAACGCCCAGCTTGCGCGCGAGATCGGTGACGGAGATCGCGTTGCGCTCACCCTCCACTACGACTGGCCGGCCCTCGAAGCAGTCGGCCCGCGCGGTACCGGCACCGAGCTGTACGCCCAGCGACATATTGCGCGAGGAAGTCGAGGAGCAGGTGAGCGTCAGGTCGCCTGCGCCGGACAGGCCGGTCACGGTCTCCCGCCGCCCGCCGAGCACCTCGGCGAGGCGCTTCATCTCGTCCATGCCGCGGGCAATCAGTGCGGCGCGCGTGTTTTCCGCGTACCCGGCGCCGGTCATCATCCCGCAGGCGATGGCGATGACGTTCTTGACCGCGCCGCCGACTTCGACGCCGACCACGTCATTGGACACGTAGGGGCGGAAGAAATCCGAGCCCATCGATACCGCGAGCCGCGCGGCCACCGCCTCGGCGGTGTGGCCCGGCGTCATCTCGGAGGCGATGGTGACGGCGGTCAGGTGACCGGCTGCCGCCTCGTGCGCGAAGGTCGGCCCCGACAGGACGCCGCAAGGGATGTCGCCTAACTCCTCTGCGGCGACCTCGGTCAGCAGCAGGCCGGATCCGGCTTCGATACCTTTGGCGCAGAGTATTACCGGGGTGCCCGGCTCGAGCAGCGGCGCCATCGTGCGGCTGATGGCGCGCACGGTCTCCGAAGGCGTGACCAGGAGAACGGCGCCGGCCCCGTGCAGCGCCGCGGCCATATCCGTGGTTGCGTGCACGGCTTGGGGGATCTCCGCCTCGCCGAGATAGGCGCGGTTGCGGTGGTTGCGATTGATGTCTTCGGCGATCTCGGCACGCCGGCTCCACAGCATGACCTGACGCCCGGCTCGCGCCGCCACGATGGCCAGCGCCGTGCCCCAGGCGCCGCCGCCAATCACTGCTATGCGGTCATAGGGGGCGACGCGCAGAATCGGTTTCGTCGCCGCGTTCGCTTCTGAATCCATGTCGTCCTCAGTCTATTCCGTCCCGGCAACTGGCCAAGCTCCCAGCCCCTCATCCGCGGCCGGCGCCGCTGTTCCGAGGCAGGGAGGCCGCCGGCACCGGTGCGGACAGGGGCTCGGGGACACGATAGTGTGCAATGCAGCAAAAGCCAAGCGCAGTCGCCGCCAATGCGATTCAGCTGCGCGGCCGGCGGCAGCCGAGACGGCGCGCAGACGCCCGCGCCACGGGCTGATTGAGGACGCCGCCGCCGAGGCGGATGCGCACGATCGGCACACTGACGACGTCATTCTCGAGCAGACCGTGGGCTGGTAGCTCGCCGTTCGACGATGGCGATACCGAGAGGCGATAGGCTGACGCCGTTCCTGTTCCGCTCGCCGATACAGCCCTGGAGCTCGACGAGACGGTCGCCGTCGTCGAGTGAATACCACCTCTCGTCCATGCTGATATTGGCAATGAAGGTCAGACGTCTTCTGTCATCAAATCGATCGTAGGCGATGAGCTGGGCCGCATCGAGCTCGAGAATGATTTCCTTGCCGGTGCGCACAAGCGGTTCGGTCTTCCGCCAATCCATCAACGTCCGGAAGAAGGACAGGACGGAGTCGGATCTCTTTTCCTGGCAATCGACGGCCAGGGCTACGTGCTCCTCTGCGACAGGCAGCCAGGAATCATCGGCTTCGCTGAAACCGGCGTTCTTGCAACCGTGTTTCCACGGCATCGGGGTGCGCACGCCGTCGCGCCCGGCGAAGTCGGGCCAGAAGGTCTTGCCCCAAGGGTCTTGCAGATCCTCGTACCTCAATTGAGGCTGGGTCAGCCCGAGTTCCTCGCCCTGAAAGATGATGCCGCCGCCCAGCAGCGTCGACTGCAGGAAAAGGAGGAGCTTGGCCGCCTGGTCGGTCTTGCCGTGATCGGCTGCGAAGTGTGTCAGGTTCGAGACTGCGCGGACCGAGTCGTGGTTGGTGAAGACGTTCATCATCCAGCCCGACGCCATGTATTCGTTGCGCACGCGCAGGATGTCGCGCCAATCCTCCAGCGATGCTGCCGCGTTGATGAGGTCGAAGTCGTAGACCGAGTGCAGCCGCTCGTCCTGGAGCGTGTACTTGGCCGACAGGCGCGAGCTGTCGACGTCGGCGAGCTCGCCGATGAGGATGCGCTCGGGTTCGTACTCGCGCACGGCGTCGCGCAGCGCCTCGAGGACAGGCATTGCCTCCGGTACGTCGCGGTCGAAGATGTGTTGCTGGCGCCGGAACGGGTTGTTCGGGCCGCCGCCGACCATGATGTGGGACTCTCCTGGGGCCGAGGGCGGATTGTCGCGCAGGTTGGCATCGCAGCACAGGCACTGGATCGCGTCGAGACGGAAGCCATCGACGCCTTGGTCCATCCAGAAGCGCAGGACGTCGAGGATCGCCTGCAGCGCCGCCGGGTTCTGCAGGTTCAGAGCCGGCTGGCAGGTCAGGAACGGGTGATAGTAGTACTGCGCCCGCCGCGGCTCCCACTGCCAGGCGGAGCCGCCGAAGGATGACAGCCAGTTGTTCGGCGGGCCGCCGTCGGGAGCCTGTTCCGCCCACACGTACCAGTCGGCCTTGTGATTGTCGCGGTCCTGTTTACTCTCGAGGAACCACGGATGCTGGTCGGACGTGTGGCAGGGCACGAAGTCGATCAGCACCTTGAGACCGCACTCGTGCGCCGCGCTCAGCAACTCCCTGAAGTCATCCATCGTTCCAAAGACCGGATCGACGCGGCAGAAATCGACGATGTCGTAGCCGAAGTCGATTTGAGGCGACGGATAGAAGGGCGAGAGCCACATCCCATCGACGCCGAGGTCGCAGATGTAGTCGAGCTTCTCGATGACGCCCGGTATATCGCCCAGCCCGTCCGCGTTCGAATCGCGGAACGAGCGCAAGTAGACCTCGTAGAACATCGCTCCGCGCCACCACTCGGGGGGGTCCGGCCGGGGCGGGCGGTGCATCATCGCCTGCGCGATGGCGGCGGCGCGATCGATATGGCTCATGAAACCGCTCCGAAAAAGGCGCCGTATGCGGGCAGGCGCAGCTTCGTGCCCTCGCGCGCAGCGCCAAAACCATGTCCCTCGAATGGCGTACCGGCCGCGTCCTCGGGAAGGTCCACGTCTGCCTCGAAGGGCGTGAAGTTGAAGAGGCAGGTGACCGCTCCGTCGTTCAGGCGGCGGCGGAAGCCGAGAATGTCTGGCCCGGTGTCGAGGAACTCCATTTCGCCGTGACGGATCTGCGCAATGTCCTTGCGCCATGCCAGGAACCGCCGCATCCGGTTGAGGGTAGATCCAGGCAGGGTCGACTGCGTGTCGACCGCGCGGTCGCGGTGCGTCTCGGGTATGGGCAGCCATGGCTCGGCGGCGGAGAAGCCCGTTTGGTGCGCCTCCTTCTCCCACGGCATGGGTGTGCGGGCGCCGTCACGGCCCTTGAAGGATGGGTAGAACTCGCGCCCATAGGGATCGACGATGCGGTCGTGGGGCACGTCGGCCTGCGGCAGCCCCAGCTCGCTGCCTTGGTAGATGCAGCAGGCGCCGCGAAGGCAGGTCAGGGCGACGAGCACGATCATCACGGCCTCGGGGTCGTCTTCGTGCCCGAGGCGAGTGACGGCGCGGGTGAAATCATGGTTGTCGAGCGCCCAGCAGGGCCAGCCGATCCCGTCCTTGTAGCCCAGATGCCCGGCCGTCTCGCGGATCAGGTCGGCGCTCATTTCGTCGGCGCCAAGCAGCCAGTAACCGTAGGCGAGCTGCAAACGGTTCTCGGCGGTATATTCGCGGTGCAGGCGCACGCCATCGGCCTCGTGCAGCTCTCCCAGCAGTATGCGATCCTCGTATTCGTCGCAAAGCGCGCGCAGCCGTTCGAGGAAGCGCAGGTTTTCGGGCTGAGCGATGTCGCGGGTGTGGCGCTGCAGTGAGTAGGGGTTGAATGTGAAGTGCGATCCTGCGGGCTTCGCCGGGTTCGGCGGGTTGTCGCGGAGCTGGATGTCGTGCACGTAGAAGGCGCACACGTCGAGGCGGAAACCGTCGACGCCGAGATTCAGCCAGAAACGGCAGACGTCGAGGATGGCATCCTGCACTTCTGCGCAGTGGTAGTTCAGGTCCGGCTGTTCGCGCAGGAAGTTGTGCAAGTAGTACTGGCCGCGCCTTGGCTCCCACTGCCACGAACTGCCGCCGAAGACCGAGAGCCAATTGTTGGGTGGCGCGCCGTCTTCCTTGGGGTTGGCCCAGACATACCAATCGGCCTTGTCGTTATCGCGACTCTCGCGACTTTCGAGGAACCACGGGTGCTGGTTCGAGGTGTGTGACAGCACCTGGTCGATAATGACCTTGAGGCCGCGCGCGTGCGCCGCCTCGATTAGGGCGCTGCAATCTTCGAGCGTGCCGAATATCGGGTCGACGGCGAGGTAGTCCGACACGTCGTAGCCAAAGTCGCGCATCGGCGACTTGACGAACGGAGAGATCCAGATAGCGTCGACACCGAGATCGGAGATGTAGTCGAGCTTCGATGTGATACCGGGCAGGTCGCCGATGCCGTTGCCCGTCGTGTCGCAGAAGCTGCGGGGATAGATCTGGTAGATGGCTGCCCCTTGCCACCAGTCACCGGGATGACTCATGAGCCAGAATCCTCGTTAGTTCTATCGGTCGCGGGCCGCCTGCAGATGCCGCCGCACGACGACGCGGTGGCCGCGAGGGAAGTTTCGCGACCGGAGCCACGCTGGGCCCCAGCCAGAAAGCCTCGCTGCCAGCGGCCCGAACGATCAGACCGCACCCGCATCCCGCAGAATAAACTGCTTTGTCGACGGTCGGCGGTCGCTTCGCATCGGTAGCGGCACCTGCGATCACCAGCCCGCTCGGCGAGCGCAGCCGATTATTCGGGTTACGGCGCGAAAGTCCAACTCGTAGATCGGTTATAGGGGGGGGACACGCAGAATCGGTTTCGTCGCTGCGTTTGCTTGTGTATCCATCGCGTCCTCAGTCTACGTTCGGGCTGGCAACCGGCCAGGTCTCCCGGGCCCTCATCCGCCACCGGCGCCACTGTTCCATGGCACGGCGGCCGCAGGCTCTGGTGTGGACATGGGCTCGGGGACACGATAGTGTGCAATGCAGCAAAAGCCAAGCGCGACCGCGGCCAACGCGGTACAGACGCGCGGCGGGTGTCGGTAAAAAGTCTAAGGCACCCGCATAGATCGAGGAGGGTGCACCATGGCGCCGAAGGCCGACGGGACAGGGGCGGCCGCGCCCGAGGACGCGGCGCGCCGCATCGCTGCGGGGCAGCACGTGAAACCTTTCGCCTTTCTGGGCGCTCACCCGCATGGCGCGCAGTGGATCGTACGGACCTTCGCTCCCGGTGCAACGGCGGCGAGCCTGGTCGACGCGGACGGTGCGAAGACGCCGATGCAGCCCGCCGGCGCCGACGGCGTCTTCGACGTTGTCACCGCCCGCATGCCCGAGAGCCGCCGGATCGAGGCGGAGAACCCACAGGCGCGCTGGACCTATGAGGATCCGTTTCGGTTCGGCCCCGTGCTCGGCGAACTCGACGAGCATCTGCTCGGCGAGGGTACGCATTGGCGGCTGTGGGAGGTGCTGGGCGCGCACGTGCGGCATCACGAAAAAGCGCAGGGCGTGGCCTTCGCGGTCTGGGCACCCCATGCGCGACGGGTTTCCGTCGTCGGTGATTTCAACGACTGGGACGGCCGGCGGCATGTGATGCGGCGGCGCGGCGCGAGCGGCATCTGGGAGATCTTCGCGCCGGGCGTCGCGGCGGGCGCACGTTACAAGTACGAGGTACTGGGAGCGGACGGCACACTGCTGCCGCCGAAGGCAGACCCGCTGGGGTTCGCCGCGGAGCTTCGGCCGGACAATTGCTCCGTCGTCAGTCACCTGCCGGAACGCGGTGCGGTCGAGGCGGCGCGGCGCCCCGGCCGCGATGGTGCCGACGTGCCGATGTCGATTTACGAGGTCCATCTGAGCAGCTGGCGGCGTGGGCCGGCTGGGCGGCCGTTGTCCTGGCGCGAGCTCGGCGAGCAACTGCCGGACTATGCGAAGGATCTCGGCTTCACCCATATCGAAGTGCTGCCGGTGTCCGAGCATCCCTTCGACGGTTCCTGGGGTTATCAGCCGATCGGCTTGTTCGCCCCGACGAGCCGGCATGGCGATGCAGCGGGATTCGCGGATTTCGTCGCCGCCTGCCACGACGCAGGGCTCGGGCTGATCCTCGACTGGGTGCCGGCGCATTTTCCGAGCGACGCGCACGGACTTGCCCGTTTCGACGGCACTGCGCTTTATGAACATGCCGACCCGCGCCAGGGGCTGCATCGCGACTGGGGCACGCTGATCTACAACTTCGGTCGGACCGAAGTCGCCAACTTTCTGATCGCAAACGCGCTTTACTGGATCAAGGTATTCGGCGTCGACGGTTTGCGGGTCGATGCGGTGGCCTCGATGCTTTATCGCGATTATTCGCGCGAGGCGGGCGAGTGGGTGCCGAATGTCCATGGCGGGCGAGAAAATCTGGAGGCGGTCGACTTCATCCGCCGGCTCAACGCGCGGCTGCGCGAGGAGGCTCCGCAAGCGATCACCATCGCCGAAGAATCCACCGCCTGGCCCGGCGTCACCCGGTCGGAGGCGGAAGCGGGCCTGGGCTTCGGCTGGAAATGGAACATGGGCTGGATGAACGACACCCTGGCCTACATGGCCGAGGACCCGATGCATCGCGGCGCGCACCACGCCAAAATGACTTTCGGTTTCCATTATGCGTTCTCCGAGCGGTTCATCCTGCCACTGAGCCATGACGAAGTCGTGCATGGCAAGCGCACGATCCTCGGCCGGATGCCGGGCGACCGCGCGGCGAAATTTGCAAACCTGCGTGCCTACTACGCTTTCATGTGGGCGCATCCGGGCAAGAAGCTGCTCTTCATGGGGCAGGAATTCGGACAGGAGACGGAATGGAGCCATGATGGCGAACTCCCGTTCGGGGCGCTGGCCGATCCGCTGCATGGCGGTGTGCAGAATCTGGTGCGCGATCTCAACCGGCTGCATCGCGAGAGTCCGGCGCTGCACCGGTGCGACACCTGCGCCGCGGGCTTCGAGTGGATCGACGGCGCGGCGGACGAGGCGGCGGTGATCGCTTTTGCACGCAAGGCGCCGGGCGCGGCGCCGGTGATCGCGCTGTTCAATTTCTCCGGCGTCGAGCGGCGCGACTGGCGCTTCGGCGCGCCGGCAGCGGGTCGTTGGCGGCGCGTGATCGACACCGCGGACGCGGCCTATGGTGGGCCCGGCACGGGGCCCGAGGTGGCTATCGCGGCGCAGGCGACGCCGAGCCATGGCATGGCGCAGTCGATTTGCGTCACGCTGGCGCCGCTCAGCGGCGCCCTTTTCGAACACACCGCGGAGTGAACCGATGATCGAGCCCAACCATGAGGCAACCGAGGCGCTAATCGCCTTCGCCAGCGATGTTCTGGCACATGAGCCAACCGCCTTCGGTGCGGCACGGCGGATCGCGCGACGACTGGGTGCGCAGCTGCGCGGCGGGCTTGCGGAAATCGGTTTCTGGGCACCCGAGCTACTGGAGCGGCGCGTTCCGGACGGCGATATCGCGCTCGAAGTGCTGAGCCATCGCGGCGCGTTCAACCTGCTCGTCTCGCGCCAGCAGGCGAGCTTTCATCGCACCCTGATTCCAGTGCGCCGGATCGACGCCTGGTGCTTCGTGGCGGTAGCAGGGATGCGGGCAGGAAGCCGCGACGAGATCGGTGATTTCTATGCGCTTTCCTGGCGCGACGCCGAGGGGGAGGAGCACCGCATCCTCGACCCGCTCGCGGCCTCGCTGCCGTTCGGTGCCTTCGCGCCGGCGGAGTTCTACGATATCGACGCGATGCAGGCGGCGCGGACGGACGCGGCCTATTACGCCGGGCTCGGCGGCGCGGACGAGACGGTGAAGATCGGTCCGGCGGCGAATATCCTGCAGGTACATGTGCCGACCGCAACCCTCGGCATGACGCTGGCGAGCTTCGCGCGCCATATCGAGCATATCGGCGAGCGGGCGCGGGCAGGGGGCGAGCCGGAGGCCCCCGACCGCGTCTTCCTCGGCTATGACGCCATTCAGCTCATGCCCGTCGAGCCGACCACGGTCTATGAGGCCGGACCGCCGTTCTGGCGAGACCTCGACCGCGGCGCCAGTGCGTTGGCGGTCGAGCTGCGGCGACCGGACACGACCAACTGGGGTTATGACGTGGTGCTCGCCGGCATGGCGGCGGTCAACCCGGCGCTGCTGGAAAGCGGTCGGCCGGACGAACTGGTGGACGTGGCGGCGGCGCTGCACAATTTTCCGACCGGTCCGAAAAAGCTGATTCTCGACGTGGTCTTCGGCCATGCGGACAATCAGGCCCTGGGCGCGCTCAATCCGCATTTCTTCGCCGGACCGAACATGTACGGCCAGAACGTCGCCTACCGCAATCCGGCGGTGCGGGCGATCCTCCTCGAGATGCAGCGGCGCAAGGTGGATTTTGGCGCCGACGGTGTGCGTGTCGACGGCGCCCAGGATTTCAAGTGGTGGGATGCGGATGCGCAGCTGCTGCGTCATGACGACGAATACTTGCAGGAGATGGCGGATCTGGAACAGGAGGTCGCAGGCTGTACTTACCGGCCCTGGATGATCTTCGAAGACGGCCGCCCGTGGCCGCAGGAGGATTGGGAGCTTTCGTCCAACTACCGCTCGGTGGTGGAAACGCAGCGCGACGACGACGCATTCCAGTGGGGGCCGCTGTCCTTCGCGCACAACACGCCGTTTCTCTATTGCTTCTGGCCCAATAAATATTGGCGCATCCGCGAGATCGTGGATAACGGCGAGAACTGGATCGCTGGTTGTGCGAACCACGACACGCTGCGCCGCGGCACACAGGTTTCGACCAAGCTCAACATCAACACCAGGCTCGGTGTAACGCTGATGGAGGTGCTCGACAAGGCCTATGACAACCCGGCGGGGCAGATGCTGACCTACGCCTGCTTTCCCGGTGTGCCGATGGACTTTCTCAATGCGACTGCCCGCGCTTCGTGGGGCTTCATCCGCAATCAGGACGACCATTGGGGCGTGAAGGTGGTGGCGGAGGAGGCTTCCTCGCTGAAATGGCAGGTTGACGATTACAGCTATTCGCTGCCTGCCAGCTTTCGCCGACTGAAGGAAAAAGGGTTCGAGACACGCGAATTGCTGGCGCGGTTCATGGAGTTCCTGCCGGCGCTGGTCGAAGTGACGGATTACGACCTCGAGACCATCGCCAAGCTGTTGAACGAAGTGGACCCGCCGCTGGCCGGGCCGCGGCCCTTCGACGTCAAGGGATTGAAGACCATCGCCCGGGCCTGGATGGACGACATGCACGATTACTGCAACGTCTCCGGCTATCTGGAACTGCTCGGCGATGCGCAGACGCGGTTCATGTTGGACTTGCGAGAGTTTCGCCGGGCGCGCCCCTGGCTGCGGCACAATTTCGGGCCGCATGACCATTTCGACTATCGCCAACCTATCGACGGCTCGGTCGTCTTCCGCTCGCTACGACGCGGGCCGGGGGGCGAGGAGGTCTATGCGGTGATGCATCTCGAAGGCCTGCCGCTCGAAGGCTTCGACCCGCTCGCGGACGACGTACCCGGGCTCGACGGCGGCGGCTGGCGTGTGGCGCTGCGCACGCCGCCGATCGGCGGGGACTATATCGGCGGCGAGTTGGTCTTCCGCGACAGCATGGGCGTGCTGTTCGTGCGTGATAACGGGGGCTGACCCCCGATGGTACTTAGGGCCCGCCGCAAAATAACCGAACGATTTGAAACGCCGATCCATCCCGTCTGGCGGCGTTGCTCGTCGGTTGAATAGAACCACTATTCGCCCTCCTCGCGCCTTGCCAGCCGGGCGCCTCAAC
>JBBDTC010000253.1:21290-21760 GCA_040904625.1 Gammaproteobacteria bacterium | reverse complement strand
CGCACTTATTTCCAGGCGGAAATAAGTGCGTCCCCTGTATTCCTTCTATAGAAATGCGCCCCCTTTTTCAGAACGGCACGTCGTCGTCGTCGAAGGGCGGCGGATCGAGATCGCTGGCCGGGCGGGAAGCGTCACGTTGACCTTTTCCGCTGCCGCCGCCAGCCGCCTGCACGTTGCGCACATCGAGGCTGTTGAAGTATTTCACTTCGCCGGTGCGGCTGGTCCACTCGCGGCCGCGCAGGCTGAATTCGACTTCGAGGGTGTCACCGACTTTGAAGGCGTCGATCTCGCCGACACGATCGCCGGTGAGTTCGAAGGCGACGTATTGCGGGTAGTTGGCGTTCTCCGCAATCTCGAGGACGAATTCGCGTTTGCTGAAGCGCTCGGTAATCTGTTTGGTATCGAAGACGGCGTGCAGCCGCCCGCTGGTGTTCATGCTCATGGATGCTCGTCAGTAGGGTTGGGGGCGG
>JBBDTC010000253.1:0-21280 GCA_040904625.1 Gammaproteobacteria bacterium | reverse complement strand
CCCCCCCCGGTTCGGGGTCAGGCGGCGCGGGTGGTCGCCATGTTCATGTCGCGCAGCGCCGGCATCACGTCGCTGGCAAAAGTCTCGAGCGAACGCATCGCGGCTTCGAAGGGTATGCCGGCAAAGCGGAAGCAGACCAGGACATCGAAATCGCCGACGATGTCACGACGCTCGGCAATCTGATCGAGGATGTGCTGTGGCGTACCGTGCAGCTGGGTCTCGAGATAGGATTCGGCGACGGCTTCGAGGCCCGCTTCGCGCATGGCGGCGGCGGTCTCGCCGTATTCCGAATAGCCTTTCACGTTGGAGAAATGCTCGCCCATCATCTCGTAGTGATGCATCACGGTGAGCAGATAATCGATGATGTATTTTCGCGCATTGGCCTTGCCGCGCGCTTCGTCGCGATCGCACACGGTGAGGTCGATCAAAAACGGCACCGGCGGCGCGCAGTTGTGCAGGCGCTGGTACTCGGCACTGTAGATATCGATCTCCTGCTTGTGCACGGCCAGCGGCTTGTAGGTGAACTGCATCATCTTGGCCTTGTTGACCGCCGCCTCGATGACCGAATCGCTGGACATGGCGACCTGGGTCAGGCGATCGGCGAAACTGCGCGTCGGCCGCGGGCGGAGGACCGCTCGAGGCTGGTCGTAGTAGTTGCCGTGATGCTCCTCCATGACGCCGGTCTCGAGCGCGTTCAGGATCATCGGCGTCGCTTCGTCGAAGCGATCGCGCGACGAATCCATGTCGATGCCGAACTGATCGTACTCGCGTCGCGACAGCCCGCGGCCGAGGCCGAGAACGAGGCGATTGCCTGACATCTCGTCGAGCAGCGCAGCCTTCTCGGCGACGCGCAGCGGGTCGTTCCACGGCACGATGACGGCGCCCGTCATGAGTTTCATGTTCCTGGTGCGCCCGGCGAGATTGGCCAGATAGACGAAGTTGTCCGGGCAGAAGGAATAATCCTCGAAGTGATGTTCGACGATGCCGAGGAGGTCGAAGCCGAGTTCGTCGCCGCGCAGCGCGATCTGCATCTCTTCTTCGTAGACCTGATGATCGGTGATGTTGTCGTAGCCGCAGCTCTGGCAGAGCAGTTGTAAGCCGATTTGCATGAGTATTTCCCCTCGAAGGAGCGCTGCCGGCCGTACTGTCCGAGCTGGCGCTGGCAGGATTGAGTCGACAGATTGTCGGCGCATCCTGGGGCCTTAGTCTAGCCGCAAGTGCGATCGGCGCTCACCCGCCCACCGCGTGTGCGATGATGTTGACTGGGTTCGATCGCCGCTTGCCAATGTCTAGGCGTCACCGCTGGCGGCCGCAGACGGGAGATCGTAACGCCATGTATTTTATAGATAATGACAAGATCACTGCGGCATGAGGCCGCCAAGGAGGTTCGACATGGTTGCGATATCAAGCGATGACATCGAGCAAATGCGCAAGGCGCCGGCGGCCGTGTTCGCATCGCCGCGCGAGATTATCGAGGACGACCGTCTCAATACAGCGCAAAAGCGCCAGATCCTCGAATCCTGGGCGCACGATTGTCGCGAGCAGGCCGTGGCCGATGACGAGGGCATGCCGCCAACGCAGGGGCGTACCGGAGCCCTGCTGCGCGAGGTCGAAGAGGCGCTAGGCACGCTCGATGAGGAAAACTGACGAAGCGGTGCTGCCGGGGTGTACCGGATGCGCGGCAGCTCACGGCCGGGCAGCTTGGATGCCGTGCACGCACCCGCGAGTCTGACCGATGCGTTTCAGCTTCACTGACGAACAGGACCAGTTTCGCGGCGTCCTGCGGCGCTTTCTCGCCGCACAGTCGCCGAGCACGGCGGTGCGTCAGGCGATGGCGAGTGCTACGGGCTACGATCGTGCATCGTGGCAGCGTATGAACAACACGCTCGGCTTCGCCGGCATCCACGTTTCCGAAGACGCCGGCGGCGCCGGTTTCGGCTATCAGGAACTCGGTATCGTCATGGAGGAAATGGGGCGCGCGCTCTGCTGCGCGCCGTATCTGGGGTCCGCAGTACTTGCTACCGAGGCGTTGAAAAACGGAGCGACCCGCGCCGAGCAGGCGGAATTCCTGCCTGCGCTGGTGAGCGGTGAGCGGACGGCGACACTGGCCTGGATGGAAGCGGGCGATCGCTGGCATACGGATGCCATCGCGATGAAAGCACGGGAATCGGCCGACGGCTATCTGCTCGATGGCGTGAAGCGCTACGTCGTCGATGGACATACGGCGGATGTCGTCATCGTGGCCGCCTACGCGCCAGCGGCGTCTGGCGCGACGGACATCGCGCTGTTCGCCGTGCAGGCTGGGAGCAGCGGGCTGGAACGCCGCCTGCTCACGACAACCGACCAGACGCGCAAGCTCGCCGAACTCAGCTTCCACGCCGTGCCGGCGCGGCGGCTGGGCGAAGGCGGACCGGCTGCCGCCGCGCTCGCGCGGACCCTCGAGCACGCGGCAGTCGCAGTGGCGCATGAGATGGTCGGTGCTGCGCAGGCCCTGCTCGAGTCCACCGTCGAGTATGCAAAACTCCGTATGCAGTTCGGCCGGCCGATCGGATCGTTCCAGGCCGTCAAGCACAAGTGCGCCGCCGTGCTGCTCGAAGTCGAATTGGCCAAGGCGGCGGTTTATTACGCGGCCGCGGCGCAGGACGAGGAAGATCCACAAGCGCCGGCGCTCGCCTCGATGGCCAAGGCGCTGGCGTCGGAGGCTGCGCTGCGCGCAGGGACCGAAGCCATCCAGATCCATGGCGGTATCGGTTTCACCTGGGATCACGATACGCATCTCTGGTTCAAGCGGGTACAAAGCACGGCGGTGCTGTTGGGTGATGCGGCTTGGCATCGCGAGCGTTACCTGAACTTGACGGCGGCGACGGCGTGAACGAATACGACGAAGCACGCGTCCGCGAAGACGTCCGCGCCTGGCTTGCTGCCAACTGGGATCCGGCAGCGCCTCTCGTCGACTGGCGCAAGCGGCTTGCCGATTCCGGCTGGGGCGTCCCGCACTGGCCGACGGCCTGGTACGGGCGTGGTCTGCCGGTGGCCTTGAACAAGGCTATCGAGGACGAATTCGAAGCCATCGGCGCGGTCGGGGTTGCCCGCATCGGTATCCGTATGCTGGCCGCCGCGACGCTGCTCGCGCATGGCAGCGATGCGCACAAGGCGCGCTTTCTGCGCCGTATCCTGACCGGCGAGGACACCTGGTGTCAGCTCTTCAGCGAACCCGGCAGCGGCTCCGATCTGGCCGGCGCGACCACCCGCGCCGAGTTCGATGGCTCGCGGTGGCGGGTCAACGGGCAGAAGCTATGGACCACCAGCGCCCACCATGCCCAATGGGGCCTGCTGCTGGCGCGCACCGATTGGGATTTACCGAAACATCAGGGACTGTCGTATTTCGTCATCGACATGACCCAACCCGGTATCGAAGTTCAGCCTTTAAAGCAGATGAACGGCTACGCCTCGTTCAATCAGGTGTTCTTCAGCGACGCCGAAGTAGCGGCGGAAAATCTCCTCGGCAAGGTCGGCGACGGCTGGAAGATAGCGATGACGACGCTTGCCCACGAGCGCCGCAATGCCGACGCGCTGCGGCGCTGGGGTCATGCGTCCAACCGCCCCGGTCGCATCTACGACGAGGAGCGCGCCGAAATAGCGACGGTGATGGAGCCCTACAAGTGGTACCCGCAGCGTGCCGGCCGGGTCGACCTGGTGCTGCCGCGGGCCGAGGAGACCGCATGCATCGACGATCCCGTCCTGCGCCAGGACATCGCGCGCCTGCTGATGATGGCGCGCGCCGGTGAATGGCTCGCACAGCGCGCGCGGACTGCGCAGGAACTCGGTCGACCGGAGGGACCCGAAGGCTCGCTCGGCAAGCTCGCTGCCAGCCATGTCGCGCGCGCAGCGGCTGCCGTGCACACTGCCATCAGCGGCGCCGATGCCATGCTGGCCGGCAGCGATGGCCCGCGCGAGGGCCTCGTAGCCGAGATCCTGCTGTCGGTGCCGGCAACCTCGATCGCGGGCGGCACTGACGAGATCCAGCTCAATATCATTGCTGAACGTGTGCTCGGCCTGCCGCGTGAGCCGCGCCTCGATGGCGGGCCGTTCCGCGACGTCCCGCGTAATCCCGAGCGCTGAGCTTGAACTATCGTCACGCATTCCACGCCGGCAACTTTGCCGACGTGCTGAAGCATGTCGTATTGACGGCCCTCGTCGACCAACTCGCGCGTAAGCCGGCGGGTTTTTGCGTACTAGACAGCCACGCCGGCCGCGGTGGCTATGACCTCGGCACGCCGGAAGCCCTGCGCACACGCGAGTTCAGCACCGGCATCGCGCGGCTCATGGCGGTCGACGACGAGGCACCCCCCCGACCAGGCGCTATCTCGATCTCGTGCGCGCCGCCAATCGGGCCCGCTGTGGAGGCGATGGACTGGTCCACTATCCGGGTTCGCCGCAGCTCGTCCGCGCACAACTGCGTGCACAGGATCGCCTCGTCGCCTGCGAATTGCACGAGGCCGAGCATGCCATACTCGCGGCCGATTGCCGCGCCGATCGCCGCGTCGCCGTGCACGGACGCGACGGCTGGGAGGCGCTCGGCGCATTGCTGCCGCCGCGCGAGAAGCGCGGCCTGGTGCTGATCGACCCGCCCTATGAGCCACCGGCTGTGGAGATCGAGCGGGTTCTGGCAGGGCTGCAACAGATCCGGCGCCGATTCCCGCCCGCGATCGTCGCCTTGTGGTACCCGATCAAGGATCGCACGACGAACCGGCGCTTTCTGCGGCGGGTTGGGGCACTCGAACTCGGCGAGGTGCTCCTCGCCGAGCTCTGTGTCTGGCCCGACGACACGGCCGTACGTCTGAACGGCAGCGGCATGTTGGTGATCAACCCACCGTGGCAGTTTGACCAAATGCTTGCCGTGGAACTCGAGTGGTTGTGGCGCAAACTCGGTCACGACGCCCTCGGCCGCCACGACCTGGGCCTGCTCGCACAATATCTGAACACCAGCCAATCACCACAACAGGGAACACCATTCCGATGACACAATCATTGACCGACAAGATAGCCGTCGTCACCGGCGGTGCGAGCGGCATTGGCCGCGCCACCGTACTGGCCCTGGTGGCGGCCGGTGCCCGCGTCGCGATCGCCGATCGCGCGACGAATCTGGGGCAGGCGCTTGCGGACGAGATCGATGCGGGCGGCGGCGAGGCGCTGTTCGTCGAGACCGATGTGGCGGCCGCGGCCTCGGTCGAAGCGCTGTTCGATGCGGTGATAGCGCGTTGGGGACGCCTCGACTGCGCGTTCAACAATGCGGGCGTCGCCGATGCCGGCAAATTCACCATAGACGCGAGCGAAGAAGACTGGGACCGGGTCAATGCGATCAACCTCAAGGGCGTCTGGCTGTGCATGCGGCGGGAGATCCGCGAGATGTTGAAGACAGGCGGCGGCGCCGTGGTCAACACGGCATCCGTCGCCGGCCTCGTCGGCTGGCGCGGCTCGGCGACCTACTCGGCGAGCAAGCATGGTGTCATCGGACTGACCAAGAGCGCCGCGCTCGAATATGCCAGGCAGGGCGTGCGGGTGAACGCCGTGTGTCCCGGGGTCATCGACACGCCCATGGGCGCGCCGGCGACGCAAAGTCAGGGCGCAGTGCACGACACCTTGTTGGCGCGCCATCCGATCGGCCGCTTCGGCATGCCCGAAGAAGTCGCCGGCGCCGTCGTCTGGCTGTGTTCGCCGGCATCCTCGTTTACCACGGGACTGGCGCTGACGGTCGATGGCGGCTATGTCAGCCGATGAGGTGCACAGAGGGGCTCCTTCGGCACAGGCTCAGGACAGGCTCTTCGACTGGGCACCATCACTGCGCCCTTCGACCGGCTCAGGGCGAACGGAGTAAGTTGTGAGGCAAACCCACAGCGCCGAGCCCTTCGACAAGCTTGTCCTGAGCTTGCCGAAGGGTTCAGGGCCGAACGGCTCCCGTTACCGTTCGCCCTGATCCTGTCGAAGGGGCCGGAACGAACCAACTGAGTGGATTCCCTGTGGGACAGGTCACGACGCCCGGCTGAAATCGGCCTCCGGGTAGTAGGGCGTGTCGCCGAGCGCATCGACTGCGGCCCAGAAGTCGGGACCGGCATTGAGTTGGCCGATGTTCTCCGGGTCCAGCATCATCGATTGGCGACGGTAGTTCCACTTGTCGGGACACAGTTCCACGGCTTGCTTGAAGCAACGTTTGGCCCCTTCCAGATCGCCCTGTTCGTAGAGGTGCCGTCCCAGGCGCACGAACGTCGCGGCCCGGACATCTTCCTCACGCGGCCCGCGCAGTCGCCGGCGGACTTCCTCGGGCGGCAGGGCGTAGGGGCTGGCCGCGCCGTTTTTCACCCAGTCGCGCAGCGCATCGACATAGGTATTGCGGATGGCGACGCCTTTGGCGACAGGCTCGTCGGGGATCTCGAGGGTCTCCCGGTTCATGTGACGAACCATGTCGCTGGTACCGGCGGATTCGGCTGGCCGCACGATATGGCCCTGCTCATCGATCCACACCCCCTGCGGGACGTTGACCATGCCGTAGAGTTCGGCCACGACATGCGCTTCGTCGATGAGACAGGGATAGGTCGGCGGTGCCTGGCGCGACCACAGGTCTTCCGACCAGCCCATCAGGCGGGCCAGCATGACGGGCCGCTCGCGGCAGTCTTCGGCACGGATGGCCGCTTCGACCGCGGCCTTGCCGGCGGTATCGAAGGCGACCGCTATCATCTCGAAATTCTGATCGTTCAGTTCGGCGTAGATTGCCTGCCACACGGACAGGTCAAAGCTGCAGCCTCAGTACGAGCCCCAGGAGTGGAGGAAAACTTTCTTGCCGCGATAGTCGGACAGGCTGTGCAGCTTGCCGTCGAGATCCGGCAAGGTGAAGTCCGGGGCCTCGAGCGAGAACAGCTGATCGCGGCGGGTCGACACGGATTCCCCAAAGGCCCAGGTATCCGTTGCCTCGTCGTGGATGGCCGGTTGGCCCATATGCCGGGCGAAGGCGGCGAGGTCGAGGGCGCCGTCGCTGCCTTGCCAGCTCGGATCGACGCGTACGCAAGCATCGCCGCGGCACAGGCCTTCGGTCTCGAGCTTCCAGCCGGTTGCGGTATGGAACGCCTCGGGGTCGAGCCACAGATTTTCGCCTGCGCTGCGGGCTCCCGCGGCGGCAGTCGTCCGATCACCGTAAAGTATGGTTGCGCCCATCGATGTCCTCCTCGGATTTCGAGCAATAGCACGGTGTCCATTGTGAGGTGTCGCGGCTGACTTTGTCATCCCCGCGTCGGCGCACCGAAATAGGTGCTCGTGAATGTCGATCAAGCTTGCGACCCATCTCCGTCACCTGGAGTACATTTGCGGGCACGTATTGAGTAGTCTCTACGGCGAACTCTGACAGCGGAGCCCTGCATGTTGCGTGAATCCTACTGGCCGGCGAGCGACGAGATTGCGCTCAACGAGACGAGTACGGCAAGTGTGCTGCGCGACGCGGCTGTGCGCTGGCCCGAACGGGTCGCGCTGATCGATGCCGGCGGTCCGCCCACAGCGCGGACGCGCTGGACTTATGCGGAGCTGCTCGCCGAAGCCGAGCGCACGGCGCGGGCGCTTGCGAACCGTTTCGCGCCGGGGGCACATGTCGCCGTCTGGGCGGCCAACTGCCCCGAGTGGGTCATCCTGCAGTTCGGCCTGGCGCTGGCCGGGCTCGTCATGGTCACCGTCAACCCGGCCTGTCGGGCGGCCGAGCTGGGCTATGTGTTGCGCCAGTCCCGGGCGCGCGGAGTCTTTCACCAGCCTCACTATCGCGGCCTCGACATGGGCGCCGCGGTGGCCGCGGTTCGCGCGGAGCCCAGCGTCGCCCTCGACCATGCCATCGCTTTCGAGGAACTCGACGCGTTCGTTGCCGGCCACGACAGCGATACCGCGCTGCCGACAATCGATCCGCGGGCGCCGGCCATGATCCAGTACACCTCCGGTACGACCGGCGCACCCAAGGGCGCACTCCTCAATCATTACAGCGTCACCAACAACCCACGCATGATGGTGCTGCTGAAGGAACTCGACGAACACACCGTGAACCTGGCCGTGGCGCCGCTCTTCCACAGCGGCGGCTGTGAGCGAGGCCGCTGCACGATGGCGCACAGGCCCGGATAGCGTTGCGCTATCCGGCCTGTGATGGGTACTGCGCCTGGCGTCAGCCCGCGAGATCGTAGGCCTCGAGCTGCGGGGTGGTCATCTCTTCGAAGAAACGGTCCGGCGTCCACGGCCAGCTCGCCGGCACGCCGTTCTTGTCCAGATACCAGCTCTTGCAGCCGGTCGACCAGATCGATTTTTTCGCTGCCGCGGAGCGCTTTTCCTCGAAGCTTACGGATGCTGTCGGTGTCACGCAGATTTCGCGGCAGCGCCCGGTCCGGATTTGTTCGACGAGTTGCAGGATGTAGGCGACTTGGGCTTCCGCGATCAGGATCAGGGAGAAGTTGCCGACCGGGCCATTGGGGCCGTTGAGCATGAAGAAATTGGGAAACTCGGGGATGGATACCGACAGATAAGCGACCGGGTGGTCGGCCCACACGTCGTCCAGATCGACGCCGCCGCGGCCGCGCACCACGGCCGGGCGGATGAAGCTGTCGGCGTGGAAGCCGGTGGCGACGACCAGCACGTCGAGCTCATGCAGCACACCATCCCTGGTGCGGATGCCTCCCGGCTCAATGCATTCGATACCAGCGGTAACCAGGTTGGCATTGGGGCGCTGAATGGCGTCGTAGAAATCGGGCGAGAAGATCAGCCTTTTGCAGCCGGCGCGATAGTCGGGTCGAAGCTGCTCGCGCAACACCGGATCGCGAACATTGTCTTCGAGATTGGCGCGGCAGGCATCCTCGATTTGCTTCATTTCCGCTGAGTCTGCGTCGATCACGGCTCGGGAGAACGCCTGGAAATCCGTATGCAGCTGATCGCGCATGGCCCGAAGCATGTCCGGATCGGCACGAAACGCGGCTTTCTCTTCCTCACTGAACGTGACGTTTTCGATCGGCATGATCCATTGTGCGGTACGCTGATAAAGATCGAAGCGGGCCACTTTGTCGACCAGTGCGGAGGTGATCTGGATCGCTGTCGAACCGGTACCGATGACGCCGACACGTCGGCCCTCCAGCGGCACGCTGTGATCCCAGCATGCGCTGTGGAAACAAGCACCGGCAAACGTATCCAGACCAGGGATATCGGCGACATGGGGATGATGCAGGACACCGGTCGCGGCGATGACGACAGCAGCACAGTCCTTGCGCCCGGTCGAAGTCACGATGTGCCATTGGCCATCCACGAATTCGCAGGCGTCGACCGCCTCGTTGAAGCGGATGACCGGTTTGACATCGTACTTGTCGACAATATGTTCGAAGTAGGCCTGGATCTCCGCGCCCGAAGCGAAAGTGCTGCTCCAGTCGGGGTTCAGATCGAAGGAATAGGTGTAGAGATGCGCCGGCACATCGCAGGCGATGCCCGGATAGGTGTTCTCGCGCCAGGTGCCGCCGATCCGGTCGGATTTTTCGTAGATGACGTAATTGCCGTAGCCGGCTTCACGCAGTTTGATGGCGGTGAGAATTCCGGCCATGCCTGCACCGATGATGACGATTCGTGGCTCAGCTGGCTGATGGTTCGCGCGCGACATATTCGACTCCCCCGGCTGCCGTCCTCGCCTTGTCAGCGGCGGCCGTTCGCAGGTTGGTTATAAAAGATGGATTGCACGGTGCGGTCCCGGGTTGCCCGGCCGTGCCGCGACCGGATATTACGCTACTCCGGGTGTGGAAATGAAGGGTCGCCCAGTGATCGGTCAGGATCACTCGCCATCCATTTCCTCGACTTCGATGCCGTCGATGCCATCGGGTCCGCCCGCCGGGCGTTCCGCCGCTTGGGCTTCGGCTTTGAGCATGATGCGCAGGATACCCATCAAACGGCTCGCCAGGGCGCTGTCCTCGATCGATGGCAGGACGACCGGGAAACTTGCCAGCGCGAGATGACGGTCGTCGATCAATACCAGCGGTACGCGTTCCTTGACTACCATGATGGTCTGGAACGCCGCGGTGAACTCCGCGACCAGCGCGTAATTGTCGTCGCGCTGGATTTGTTCCAACAGGCGGTCGCTCGACAATGCGGAGATGTTGCGTCGGAGCCGGTAACCGATATCCGTCTCACCGATATCGTCGAACCATTTGCCATAAAACGGCATGGTCTGCGCCCAGTCCGGGCCGAGTTGCGGATCCGGCAAGCCGACGCGCCCGATGATCGGGAGTGCCGTCGTCGGCAACTGGCCGAGTGGCGTCAGGGCGACGCCGTCCTCTCCGATCTTGATGCGGCTGACGGTATGACTGTTACCGCCCGGGGCAAGGATCAGTGTCCTAAGCAGCCCGCGTGGCGCCAGCTGCCTGGCAATCGAGATGCGTGCTGGTTCGCCCATGCGGCAAGACTAAACCATTGGCGCCCGATCAAAGCGCGTCCATTTGTGACGCTTCGTGTCGCGTGGAGGGGCGGGGCCGCGACGAGAATGTCTGACACCCTGACCACCGCCGACAGACCTCCCCGTCGTCAGGTGCCCCGGATGACCCGGCCCGGCCGCGCACCCGTCAAGCCGCCTTCGGCCTGGACCAGTTCCCCTTTCACATAAGTCCCGACATAGCCGCTCGCACGGGACAGCAGGCGCGGTTGGCCCGCGGGCAGGTCATAGACCATGGTCGGCATCTCCGAGCCGAGGCGGGAGAAATCGATGAGATTGATATCCGCACGACGGCCGGGCTCGAGGACACCGCGATCGTGCAGTCCATAGAGTCGTGCGTTGTCGCCGGTCAATTTGCGCACCAGGAATTCCAGCGGCAGATGCTGGGGATGATCGGGCGCCAGATCGCGCGCCCAGTGGGTGAGGACGTAGGTATGAACACCGCCATCGCAGACGAAGCGGCAATGAGCACCGGCATCGGACAGTCCGAGCACCGCGAGTGGATGGCGCAGCATCTCGTGTACGGCATCCGGTCGGGCTTCGGTATAGCCGGTAACCGTATAGAGCAGGAACGCATTGCCTTCGTTCTCGAGCAGCAGATCGTAGGCGACTTCCCACGGGCTGCGCCCCTCACGCGATGCGATTCTGGCGATACTCATGTCCGCCGGCGGCAGATAGTCGATGGGGTCGCCGCCCGGATAGGTCGTCTCCCACAGCGTGGGGCTCTTGTAGAGCAGCGAGAAGCCCGTGTCGTGGGGATCCTGTTCGGCGAGCAGGCGCGCGCGCATGGCCGGATCGGCCATACGTCGGACACGCGCGGCCGGTGGCAGATGGGCGATCTCGGCATAGCTCGGCATGAAACGCCAGGGGTGTTCGCCAGTCATGCTGAACAGAATCGGAATCGGCCGGCCGCCGACCTGCGGAATCAAGCGCAGGCCAGCGCGGGCGGCATCTTCGCAGACGGCCAGCTGGCGTCGCCATTGATTGGCATCCGCATTGTGCTGTGCCTGGAGATACATCACCGGGCAGCCGGCACCCGCCGCCACTTCGCGCATCAACAACATCTCGCGATCGAGCGCCTCGCTGTCCTCTCCGGCGACGCCGGCCGGTACCATCTCGAGCAAACCGTGACCGCTGTCGCGCACGGCACGGCCGAGCGCGATGAGTTCGGTGGCGTCGGCGAAAGTGCCCGGTACCGGCGTGCCATCGACGTCGACATGTACGGGTGTGCGCGAACTGGTGAAGCCCAGTGCGCCGGCGGCCATGCCCTCGCGCACCAGCGCCGCCATGCGTTCCAGATCGTCCGCCGTAGCGGGTTCGTTGCGTGCGCCGCGCTCGCCCATCACGTAGCAGCGCAGCGCGCCGTGGGTGAGCTGCGTGCCGATGTCGATAGCCCGCGGCATGGTCTCGAGCGCATCGATATATTCCGGAAAACTCTCCCACTGCCAGTCCAGCCCGGCTTCGAGCGAGATCCCCGGAATGTCTTCGACCCCTTCCATGAGATTGATCAGCCATTGATGCCGATCGGGTTTCGCCGGCGCGAAGCCGACGCCGCAGTTGCCGAGCACGACCGAAGTCACACCGTGCCAGGTCGACTGCAGGAGTTCGGGATCCCAGGTCACCTGGGCATCGTAGTGAGTGTGGATGTCGACCCAGCCCGGGGTCACCAGCAGCCCATCGGCAGTTACGCTTTCCCGTGCACTACCGAGGTCACGGCCGATGGCGGCAATGTAGCCGTGCTTGATGGCGATGTCGGCGGTATAGGGTGTGTGGCCTTTGCCGTCGACCAACGTGCCCCCCTTGATAATCGTGTCGTAAACAGCCATGGATCGATTCCTCCCCAGGATCGCGGCAGCGCGGCGTTGCGTCGCCGGTCAGGACATCATCGGCCGCGTAGCGGCGGCGAGCAAGTCTGAATCCCATACGTTCACGTTGCGGCGCAGCATCGACTGGCCCGTCGACGGCCTGATCGGATGAAGGAATGCTCTTCGCGCGATCGCGCGGCATGCAGCTGTAGACTGACGGTCATGCAGCGCCATACGTACCGCGCATTGTCGACGACATCAGGAGAGATCTCATGCATTTGGGCATCGTCAGCTATAACACCGAATATGGCATCCGGCCGGATGACTGCGCGCGTGAGGCCGAGGCGCGTGGATTCGAATCCGTCTGGTTCCCGGAACACACCCACATTCCGGTGAATCGGGCGACGCCCTTCCCGCTCGGCGGCGAGCTGCCCGAACAGTACAAACATTTCATGAACATCTTCGTTTCCATGACCGCGGCGGCTGCGGCGACCAGCACCATCAAAGTGGGGGCAGGCGTATGCCTGTTGATCCAGCACGATCCGATCGTCGCCGCGAAAGCGGTGGCGACGATCGATTATCTTTCCGGGGGGCGCGTGCTGTTCGGTGTCGGGGGCGGCTGGAACGTCGAAGAGATGGCCAATCACGGCACGGCATTCGCCGATCGCTGGAAAGTCCTGCGTGAACGGGTCGCGGCCATGCGCAAGCTGTGGACCGAGGAGGAAGCGAGCTTTCATGGTGAGTTCGTCGATTTCGATCCGGTGTGGTGTTATCCCAAGCCGGTGCAGCGGCCGCATCCGCCGGTCTATCTCGGCGCGGTGACCAAGGCCGGTCTGAAGCGCGTCGTCGAGTGGTGTGACGGCTGGCTGCTGGTCGACCCTATGGATGGCTCGCTGGAGCGGGCCGCGGCCGAACTACGCGAGTTGTGCCTGACCCGCGAGCGCGATCCGGCCTCGATCTCGGTAACCGTCTTCGCCACCCGTGCGCTCGACGCAGCACTGCTCGATCGCTATGCGGCGGCTGGTGTCGAGCGCGTGATCAATTTCCTGCCACCGGAATCAGCAGACACAGCCTTGCAGGCCATGGATGCGGCTGCGTCGTTCATTGGTCGCCACGACTGAGCCCTTTGGTTTGTTCGAGATGGCGGCCACGGCCGCTCGGCACCTCTGAAGTGATGCGGCGGCCCGCGCATGCCAGCGGAATTCGAGGAGGGCAACGACGATGCGCCTGTCCACACAACAGACCGATGCCTATCGAACAGATGGGCTGGTATTCTTCCCGGGTTTGTTCGATGCCGCCGAAATCGAGGCTTTGAAACGCGAGCAGGCACGGTTGTTCACGCTCGATCTCGACACCCACTTGCGAGCATCGAGCGGCGAGTTTCTCGGCACCACGGCGATGGAACGGCACAGCGCGCTGTATGCGCGCCTGCTCCGCGATGAGCGCCTGCTCGGCCTGGCCGAACAGCTGCTCGGTCCGCGTTTGTACTGCCATCAGTACAAGATCATTCTCAAGCAGCCATTCGGCACGCTGTCACTGCCCTGGCACCAGGACTACGGGCCCTGGCGTCATCATGACGGTATGCCGGAACCGCGTGCGCTGAGCATCGGCCTTTATCTCGACGCGGTGAACGAATTCAACGGCCCGATCGTCTATATCCCCGGGTCGCATCGTCGCGGCCTCATCGACTATGAGGTGAAAGACGTGCCGGGCACGACCCCCATCCCCAGCCTGCCCGATGCGACGGTCGCCGAACTCGTTGCCGCACACGGCCTGCTCGCGCCCAAGGGGCCGGCGGGGTCGGTGACCATCTTCGATTCGTGCATGGCCCACGCGTCCGGGCAGAACCTGTCGCCCTATCCGCGGCACTTGATCTACCTGAGTTACAACCCGGTCGACAACGCCATCCACAAGCCGACCCGCCCCAGCCATTTCGCCTCGCAGGATTTCACGCCCCTGACGCCGGCGCCGCGCGCCGCGCTGCTCGGCGAGCGCGCGGCATGAGCAGCGTGCAGGCGCGGGCAGCGCCACGGGTCCTGGAGTCGGTTCGCGTGGCGGGCCGCCGTGCGGTGTTCTCCCGTTCAGCGGCTCCGGCGCCGGTCGGCCGAAGCGGAAACCCTTGCAGGTGTGTGCGCTGTCGTCGTTGGTGCGTTCAGGAGGGGACATCAAGCGATCCTGCGCATTCGTGCCGATGGTATTGTATCCATCACTTGATCTTGTCCGTGAAGTGCGGCCAGACCTTTTCGGTCAGCAGTTCGTGGCTGCGCATGGAGGCCCGTTGCGGCAGCATTTCGTTGTAGACGTAATTCCAGAAGAACTCGGCCGGGAACTCTTTGAACAGCTTCTCGAACGCACGACACACCGTCGCCGGGCTGCCGGCGATGGTCAGCCCGCGTTCGAGCATCGACTCGAAGGTGTTGGGGATACTCGCCGGATCTTCGCCGGGATGCATCAGTGCAGCGTTGAAGCCGAAAGGCTCGAAGAAAGTCGTCCAGATGAAGCTGCCGGCGTTCCTGGCGAGTTCCAGGGCTTCGGCATCGGTATCGGCCACGACCACTTCGCGAATGATGCCCATACCCTGGCCCCAGGCATAGTCTTTGCCGATGCTGGCGGCGGATTCCTGGCCCGCCCGGAACTGCCCGGCGAGGAGTTCCCGATCGCAGATCACCGAGATCGGCACGGCATTGTGGGCGACGCCCCAGCGGATCGAGCTCTCGGAGAAACTGAACGGCTGGAACAGCGGTGGATGAGGCTGCTGGTAGGTCGCCGGTACGGTCCCGATCTCGGTCAATTTACCCTCCGCATCGACGCCGCGGCCATAGGTGCGGGTGACCTCGTGCGCGCGCCAGAAGGTATCCCGGGTCGGAATGGTCCAATGCTTGCCCTGATGGCTGAAGGTCGGCTTGGTCCAGGCCTTGATGATGATGTCCCAGTGCTCTTCGTAGAGCTCTTTTTTGAGCTGCTCATAGGCTTCCGGATCGCTGTCGCTATCTGACAGGGTGGCGTAATGTTGGCCGAGGGTATTGACCCAGCGCGGCTGGTAGCCGCGGGCAAAGCCGGCGAAGGCACGGCCCTGGGTAATCTGGTCGAGGATGGCGATATCTTCGGCGATGCGCAGCGGATTGTGACAGGGCAGAACGAGCCCGCACTGGCCGACGCGCAGGTTGCGGGTCTGCATGCCGAGGAAGAGATCGAGCATCACCGGGTTGGTCGAGACTTCCTCCCCTTCGATGTGGAAATGATGTTCGGTAAAGGCCACGCCGTAGTAGCCGTGTTCATCGAGGTAGCGCGCTTCCTCGGCGAGATTGGCCAGCATGCTCTGGTAGAGATCGGTGCGGCGCCCGGCCATACCCTCCGCGAGTTGCTGGCGGTTGCCGATCGTCGGCAGGTGAAAAACCCCGATCTCCATGAGCTGGAATTCCCCGCGTGATTATCTGATGACAGTGCCGGTGAGAGCCGGTGTACGTGCGCGCGCATCATGGCACGAGCAAAGATGCACGGACAAATTGACGCGTTGCAGCAGGAGGCCTCATGTCAAAGCGATGAAGCACGTCATATGAGGAAGTTCCGCAAAAGTGGTTGCGCCGCCCGCAGGCGACGGCAGCGCCGCCGTCTGCAATGGGCGTTCATTGCAGATAAACTGCACTGCTCGAAGCGAGCACGCCTTAGGACCCTGGCCAAAATTATCTGTACATTCGGCTGCCCCTGAGCGGCCGCCGCAGCGTTGCGTTTTTTGGCAATAGTCCCGCTATTGCCTGCAAAACGCGCCTTGCAGCCCCCGCTCAGGAGCACCCTCGGTGTTGACCAGATAATATTGGCCAGGGCCCTTACCCCCAGGCGTGCTCGCTCACTCGTACAAAGTT
This sequence comes from Gammaproteobacteria bacterium, assembly GCA_040904625.1. Lineage (GTDB taxonomy): Bacteria > Pseudomonadota > Gammaproteobacteria > JACKNG01. The sequence goes on along the minus strand of JBBDTC010000253.1, from coordinate 5,129 downwards.
TTCCTGGATTGCGGAGAGACCGAACTCATGAGCCATAGTGCACGAAACAATTATCGCGTCATCATCATCGGCGCCGGTCCGGGCGGGCTGTGCACCGCGATCAAGCTGCGTGAAGCCGGCATCGAGGATTTCGTCATCCTCGAAAAGGCGCATGGTGTCGGTGGGACGTGGTGGCACAACCGCTACCCCGGCGCCGAATGCGACGTCAAATCCCATCTCTATTCGTTTTCCTTCGAACTCAAGCGGGACTGGTCGCGGCCTTTCGCCGGCCAGGCCGAGATCCTGGCTTACCTCGAACACTGCGCCGAGAAGTATGGCGTGCTGCCGTTCTGCCGTTTCGATCGCGCGGTTACAGGCATGCACTGGCAGGAGGACGATGCCGAGTGGCGGGTCGAGACTGCCTCTGGAGAGACTTTCCGTGCACCGTTCGTCGTCAGCGGCATGGGCATGTTCAACGAACTCGCCTGGCCTGATTTCCCGGGCCTCGATACTTTCCGCGGCACCCTGTTCCATTCCGCCCGCTGGGATCACGACGCGGCGCTGGACGGCAAACGCGTCGCGGTGGTGGGGTCGGCAGCGAGCGCGGTGCAGTTCGTGCCGGAAATCGCGCCGCAGACGGCGCAGCTGTACCTGTTCCAGCGTACCGCCAACTGGGTCGCGCCCAAGGACGACACGCCTTACACGGCGGAGCAGCTCGCCCATTTTCGTGACGACCCCGAGGCCATTCACGAGTCGCGCCGGCAAATCTACGAAGAGCTGAACAACTTCATCCTGTTCAACGATCCTCAATTGCAGCGCGAGAACGAGGCGGCCGGATTGGCCAACATCGACGTCGTCGAAGATCCGGTGGTGCGGGCCAAGCTGCGCCCGACCCATCCATTCGGCTGCAAGCGCCCGTTGTTCTCGAACCGCTATTACCCGACGTTCAATCTGCCGCATGTGGAGCTGGTCACCGATCGCATCGAACGCTCGAGCGAGAGCGGAGTGGTCACGGCCGACGGGCAGACGCGCGAAGTGGACGTGGTCATCGTCGCCAGCGGATTCCAGGTCACCCGTTATCTTTCCGCGATTGACGTCCGGGGGCGCGGCGGGGTCAGCATCGAGGAGGCCTGGAGCGACGGCGCACAGGCCTACCTCGGCATCACCACCCACGGCTTCCCGAACCTGTTCATGCTCTACGGCCCCAATACGAACAACGGTTCTATCCTCTTCATGCTGGAACGACAGGTGGAATATCTCGTGCGCCAAATCCAGCGTGCCGAGCGTGAAGCCCTGGCCTGGCTCGAAGTCAAAGCCGATGTCGAAGCGCACTACAACGAGGCCATGCAGCGCGATATCCGCGGCGTCGAAGTCTGGCAGGCCAATTGCGGCCATTACTACAACGCCAAATCCGGGCGCATGGTCACGCAGTGGCCGCACGACCTCGATGAGTACACGGCGCGCACCACGCGCGACGATGCCGAAGCTTTCGATGTCGGCCGGGCGCGTAGCGCGTCGGCCGGGTGAAGTCGCACACGAGTGAGCGAAAGGCGCCAGTGCCGCCGGTAGGGGATACAAGATGAAGATCAAAGTCGCTGTGCAGCGCGAGCTGCGCCAACCGCTGACTATCGAGGACGTCACGCTCGCCGACCCGGGTCCCGACGAGGTGCTGGTCAAGACGGTCGCCTGTGGTGTCTGCCACAGCGATCTGCACGCACTCAATGGCAGCATCACGCTCACACCCTGTCCGCAGGTGCTGGGACACGAGCCGGCCGGTATCGTACTCGCGGTCGGCGACCGGGTGCGCAACGTCGCGCCGGGCGATCACGTCATTGCCTGTACGTCGATCTTCTGCGGCGCCTGTGCGCAATGCGTCCAGGGACGCCCCTTCCTGTGCCAGGATCGCGGCGCCAGTCGGCGCGGTGATGATGAAGCACCGCGCATCTCCTGCGGCGGCGAGACCATCCACCAGTACGCCGATCTCGGCGCTTTCGCCGAAGCCATGCTGCTGCATCACCGGGCGGTGGTCCGCATCGACCCCGATATTCCGCTCGACCGCGCCGCCTTGGTCGGCTGTGCGGTGACGACCGGCGTCGGCGCGGCGTTGAACACCGCGCAGGTCACGCCCGGCTCGGCGGTGGTGGTGTTCGGTGCCGGGGGTGTCGGGATCTCGATCATCCAGGGCGCCCGCATTGCCGGCGCGCGGCAGATCATTGCGGTCGATGTCAATGACGACAAGCTCGCCACCGCGCTCGAGTTCGGTGCAACGGAGACGCTGAACAGCAGCGGTGCCGACGTCGTTCGGCAGCTGCGCAAGATGACCCGCGGCGGCGCCGATTTCGCTTTCGAGGCGGTGGGCATGCCGAGCTTGCTGGAACAGGCTTTCTACTGTCTCGCTCCGCGTGGTACGGCCGTACTGGTCGGCGCCATCCCGACGGGCGAGCACGTCTCGGTCAATGCCGGCCACTTTTTTCTCGAAAAGCGCATCATCGGCTGCATGATGGGGTCGAACCGTTTCACCCTCGATGCGCCGCGCTATCTGGAGCTCTACCGTCAGGGCAGACTCGATCTGGATCGCATGGTCACGCGCCACGAACCGCTGGAGCGGGTCAACGAAGCGTTCCGGGCCATGGCGGCGGGAGAAGTGACGCGCACTGTGCTGACTTTCGATTGAATCGCGCAATCGCGCGGCGGCGTCCGCGCCCAATCTGGGGATCCCACCATGCTTTTCGAACTCCGTCCCGAGTGGCTGGCCAAGATAGAGGAAGACATCCTCGAACCCGAGCGGGTCATCGTCGACCCGCACCATCATTTCTTCATCGACAGCCCCGCATTCCCCTATTACGACCTCGACGATCTGTGGGCGGATACCGCGACCCATCACATCGCCCAGACGGTCTATCTGCAATGCGGTGAGGGTTATCGTGTCGATGGACCCGACCCGCTCAAACCGGTCGGCGAGACCGAGTGGGTCGACGGTCTCGCGGCGCGCGCCCGGCAGCGGCCGAGTGCGGCGCAGATCGGCGCCATCGCGGGCACCGCTGACCTGCGCCTCGGCGCTGCCGTGCGCGAAGTGCTCGAAGCGCACTGCGAGGCGAGTACGCTGTTTCGCGGCATACGCCAGATCGCCGCCTGGGACGAGGACGAATCCTTGCCGCGCGGTGAGGGGGTGAACGATGCCGCGCTCTATGCGGACGCCGATTTCCGGGCAGGCTTTGCCGTGCTGGTCGATATGGGGCTGACCTTCGACGCCTGGCATTATTTTCACCAGACACCGCAACTGACCGCTCTGGCGCAGGCTTTCCCGACCGCAGCGATCGTCCTCGATCACTTCGGATCACCGCTCGGCACGGGGCCTTATGCCGGCAAGGAGGACGAGATCTTCACGCTTTGGCAGCGCGATCTCGCCGAACTTGCACGCTGCCCCAATGTGACACTCAAGATCGGCGGCCTGGCCATGCCCTGGAATGGGTTCGGTTTCGAGCATCAGGCAAGCCCGCCGAGTTCAGACGAATTCGTGCGCCGCCAGCGCCGCTACTTCGAGTTCGCCATCGAGCAATTCGGGCCGGACCGGTGCATGTTCGAGTCCAACTTCCCGGTCGACAAGTGCTCGCTTTCCTACGCGGTTTTGTGGAATGCGTTCAAGAAGCTGGCCGCCGGTTATTCCGAAACGGAGAAGGATGCCCTGTTCTGCGGCACCGCGTCGCGATTCTACAAGCTGGCACCGCCGGCTTGAGGGGCGCGAGCGTAGCGAGCAGCAGGTCTCTCGAGAGGCCGTGAATGTCCCCTGACAGCACTGAACAATCGGAATCACCCATGTACAAGAAGAGCAATCCCGTCACCCGGCTATGCACCAGCGATGCTGACAATATCTGGATTCGTGGCCGCAATCTGTGTGATGAACTCATTGGCCAGATGAGCTTCACGGATTTCATCCTGTTTCATTTCTTCGGCAAGGAGCCGACACCGCTGCAGACCGCGGTGGTCGACGCCGTACTCGTGTGCATCATGGAACATGGCATGACGCCGTCGGCCATTGCGAGCCGGGTGACCTACCTCGGTGCGCCGGAATCGCTGCAGGGCGCGGTGGCCGCAGGGCTGCTCGGTGCGGGCTCGCGCTTCGTCGGCACGGCCGATGAAGCGGCGGCCCTGCTCGAGCGTATCGTCGCCAGGCCCGCTGCCGAGCGCGTGGTCGAGGCGCGGGCGATCGCCGAAGAATTCACCAACGCCAGGAAGCTGTTGCCCGGTTATGGCCACCCCATCCATATCCACGGCGACCCCAGGGTCAAACGCCTCGACGAAGTCGCGCGCGCCGCCGGTGCCCAGGGCGACTACATCGATGCCATGTACTTGCTCGGCGATGCCATCAAATCCGCGAGCGGCAAGAACATCGTCATCAATGCCAACGCCGCGATCGGTGCGGTCTTGCTCGAAGCGGGCATTCCGCCTGAGATCGCACGCGGTTTCAATCTCATCGCGCGCTGCGCAGGGCTGGTCGGTCATGTGCTCGAGGAGCAGACCGAGCCAGCCGGCTACCGCATCTGGCAGGCAGCGGACGAAGCAGTGCCTTACGAAGCGCCGTGAGTGGCGGTTGCGGCGGCCGCCCTCAGAGCGCGCCGATGACCAGCAGGATCAGCAGCACCTAGGGGGGGAGCGTGAGAGCAGACAGAAGCTGAGAACGAACTGAAGATGAAACACGAGAAAATCACTCTCGGCCAGCTCGAGTCCTTCCTCCTGAAAGCCGCCGACATTTTGCGCGGCAAGATGGATGCCTCGGAGTTCAAGGAGTTCATCTTCGGCATGCTGTTTCTGAAGCGGCTGTCCGACGAGTTCGACCGCAAACGCGGGCAGCTCCGCAAGAAGACCTTTGCACACCTGAAGGATCGGCCGGATCTCGTCGCCGAGTTGCTCGAGGACAAGACCTCCTACGGCGAGACCTTCTTTGTCCCCGTCAGAGCCCGCTGGCACGAGCCCTGGAAGGACGAGAACGGCGATCTCGTGCCGGCCCTGAAAGACCTCAAGCATGACATCGGCAACATGCTCAACAAGGCCATCGCGGCCATCGAAGACGAAAACGATTCACTGGCCGGGGTGTTGAAGAACAACATCGACTTCAACGCGGTGAAGGGCAAGACCAAGATCCCGGACCA
>JBBDTC010000252.1:0-3672 GCA_040904625.1 Gammaproteobacteria bacterium | reverse complement strand
CTGCTCCTGCAGCAGGAATTGGACGAATGGGTGAGCGAACAGACCCGTCTGCAGGAATCGACCCTGCAGCAGGAAACCCTGTCGAAGCAGAAAGAGATGGTGGAACGGATCCGCAAGCGCGCGGCCGCGGCCAAGCTCGCGCACGAAAAGCAGAACAGGAGTCTGCTCGACGAAATCGAACAGCAGCTGCGTGGTGCCTGAACGAAGCGCATCAAGGGCCCAGCTATTGCCGAATGGTGTTCATCCCTGAACGCGATGCCGTTGCAATAAAAAGGGGAAAGAGCGCTCAGAGGATTGAAATTTCTGCGTAAGGGCCCGGGGGCTCCGATCCGACTGTAGGAAAAGGGCTCGTCACCCGTCCATATCAACCAGATGCACCCGAGTACTCTTACTTGCTCTGCGTTGATACGCACAGGTCTGGACCACGCTGCGGCGACCGTCGATGCGGAACGGGGCGCACATCGCGCCGCCGCCGCCGGCGCGGGCATCAGCCGATGCCGTCGCGCGGAATGCCGAGCTCGGACAGACCGTCCTCCAGGTAGGTCGCGACCAACGGTGTGCCCAGCAGATACTCCGCGGTGCGCTCGTTGCGGGCCTCGCGCGCATCGCGTACCGCATCCGGCCAGGACTGTACGTCATAGTCGCCACGCCCGAGCCACATCAGCGCCACCAGGATGCTCTGCTGCTCGGGCTCGAGCCCGCGGATTGCCTCGGCCGTCTCGCGGTAGATCGGATTGCTCCCATGCGCCGCGAGGATCTGCTGCGGCCAGTCATTGTCCTGTCTGGTGACTTCCTCGGGGAGTTCGACGCCCTCCTGGGCGTGGAACTCCTGCAGGCGATCGATGATGTCGAAGGCGATGTCCGAATTGATGCCTATCATGGTGCGCGCTCTCACTGCGTGACTTACTTGCGACGTTAGCATGTAGGCGCCCGGTCACCATAGGCCCGGGCCGGCGTTCGATGACCGGGGTCAGGACCTCGCGAGCCTGGCCGGTCTGGATACCTACTCGGAAATGTCGATCGCTGTTACCGAGCCAGCGGGTGCCGCCGGCGCCAGATGGTGCTCGAACCAGCCGGTGGCGACGTCGACCACCTGCCCCAGGGCGCCCGGCTCCTCGAACAGGTGCGTCGCGCCGGGTACGACGTCGAGCCGTTTCTCGCAGCGCAGGTCCGCATAGGCCTGCCGATTGAGTGCGAGCACATGGGTGTCCGCACCGCCCACGATGAGTAGGGTTGGTGCGCGGACAGCAGCCAGATGGGGGGCTGCCAGATCGGGCCGCCCCCCGCGCGACACCACTGCCGCGACATCGGTCGGCCGGCGTGCCGCCGCCATCAGCGCTGCCGCCGCGCCGGTGCTCGCGCCGAACAAGCCGAGGCGCAGCCCAGCCAGCGCCGGTTCACCGTGCGCCCAGGCCACCGCCGCTTCGACCCGTGAGCCGAGCAGCGCGATATCGAACACGTTGGCCCGGTCGCGGGCCTCGTCCTCGTGCAGCAGGTCAAACAGCAACGTGGCAAGCCCGTGCGTCTGCAGATGCTCGGCAACCCTTGTGTTGCGCGAACTCAGCCGGCTGCTGCCGCTGCCGTGCGCGAAGATCACCAGCCCCAAGGCGCCGGCCGGCACCGCGAGCAGCCCTTCCAATGCCTGCGGCCCCACGCTGACTGTACGCGCGCTGACCGCCGCGCTTGCATCCACCATCACGTGCCTCTCCCGCGAACCCGGCTCAAACCTTGTGCCGCATACGGCATGATCGTGATGACGCAGATCAACTCAATACGCCGAGGGCGTGTCTTCGAGCAGATTGCTGATGCTGCCGTGACCGTGGCAGCGCTCGATGGCCGCAGCGACCAGCGGCGCCGCGCTGACTACCTCGAGCCGCTCGGCGGCGAATGTCGGTGACAGCCGGAACGGCGGCACGGTGTCGCTGACCATCATTCCGGTCAGCACCGCATCGCCGAGCACCCGCTCGGCGGCGCCGGTGAACAGGCCGTGCACGGCGACGGCGTGCACGCTGACCGCGCCGTGTTCACGCGCGGCCCGGGCGGCGCGCATCATGGTGCCGCCGGACGCGACAAGGTCATCGATCACCAGCATCAGCGCGCCCTCGACGTCGCCCACCAGCAGATCCCCGCTGACGACGCCCGCACTGCGCCGCTTCTCCATGTAGGCCGCCCCCACCGGCCGCCCGAGATCCGCCTCGAGCGCCTCGCGAAACAGCTGCGCCCGCTTTACGCCGCCCGGGTCGGGCGACGCCACCACCAGCTTCGCCGTACCCGGCGGCGCCCCGGCGAGTGCGCGCGCCGCGGGCATGAACAAGCGCCGCAGATCGAGGTGCACCGTCTCGCAGCGAAAAGCGTTCTGGAATGCAGCCACGTTGTGGACCTCGAGGGTCATCACGCGGCCGACCCCAGCTGCCTCGAACAGCGCGGCGACGTAGCGCGTCGTGACCGGGTCGCGCGGCTTGGTCTGGCGATCCTTGCGGGCGTAGGCGAGATACGGCACCACCGCGGTCACCCGCGCCGCGCCGTGCTCACGCAGTGTGGCGATGAAGAAGAGCAGCCGGCACAGCTTGTCATCGGGACTCGCGTCAGGTCCGCCATGCAGGCTCTGCACGACGTACACGTCGTGGCCGCGAACGCCGACCAGCGGTCGCACCTTGTGCTCGCCATCCTCGAACTCGCGCTCCTCATGGGCGGCGAGCTCGAGTCCGAGCGCGGCGGCGACCCGCTCGCCGAAGGGCCGGCTGGCATCGAGAGCGAATAGCAGCATGGAATAATCCGCACGTTCGTCACCTGGCATGATACCAGTCACACTGACCGCTCACCGCCCCAGCGCAGTTCGAGGCAGCCGAATGGATCGAGTTCTGCCCGCGTACCGAACGCTTCGCCCTCGCGGCTGAGCATGCCCGGCTCGCTCGCACGAGGAGCGCCGAAACTGCGCTCCTCGGAGCCCGCGCGCCTTGCCCCCGGGTATGCTCGCTCGCTTTTGCAGAGCTTCGTTCATCGTTCTCCATAGGTGATCTGCGCTCTATGTGCCTGCACGTCAGCCCTTCGACATCACGATCACGACGGCGACCAGCACGCCTCCGGCCAAGGCAACCAGGCTGAATTTCTTGTGTTCCTGCTCGGCCCGCGGGAGAAGATGGGTCGCACCGACATAGAGCAGCGCGCCGGCCGACAGTGACAGCAAGGCACCCAGGGCGGCCGGCTCGATGTCGCGGATCAGAGGATAGGAAACCAGCATACCCATCGGCGTGGTGGCCGCCGCAGCAAGGAACGCCAGGGCCATGGCTTTACGTTCCGACAAGCCTCCGCGGATCAGCAGCAGATAGGTGATGATGCCCTCAGGGAATTCGTGCAGAACCATACCTGCGGTCGCGAGGAATCCGGTGAAGATGCTGACCGTAAACGAGACCGAATAGATGACTCCGTCGATCAGGGAATGAAAGCCGATGCCGAACATCGGCACGATCCCAAGGGCGTAATTCTTCCTTTCCAGATCCTTCTCGCAGACGAAAGCGGTCAGAAAGCGGTTGAAGAGGTGGAGCGCCAGGAATCCCACCAGCAGCCAGACTGAGGCTCGCGGGTTCATCTCGAATGACTTGGGGATGATGTGCAGAAAAGACGCCGCGATCAGCACCCCTGCGGCGAAACACATGAAATAGGTGGTATTTC
>JBBDTC010000251.1:0-3689 GCA_040904625.1 Gammaproteobacteria bacterium | reverse complement strand
AAGGCATGCACGAGGCGCGGCATCTGCTGCCGGCCGAGGTCAGCTACTGCGACGAGCCCTACGATGTCTGCGCTGACGCCGATGCCGTCATCCTGCTGACGGAGTGGAACGCCTACCGCGGCCTCGATCTCGAACGCGTCAAGCATCTCATGCGCGGCAAGGTCTTCATCGATCTGCGCAATGTCTACGAACGCGGCACCGTCGAAGGGCTCGGCTTCGAGTACCATTGCGTCGGCCGCTGAAACGGAGCGAGAGGAGGCGGGCCGCAGGCCAGGTCGGCGCAGCGTAACCCGACGAAAACAAGCCATCCCCGCGGCATAGCCCGATGCTGCGGCGGGCTCGAGCACCGCTCCAGACCGCCAACCCCGAGATCACGCGATGCTGTTCCCCTCGCAGGTCTTCCTGCTGTTGTTCCTGCCGCTGACGCTGCTCGCGTTCCACGGCTTCGCGCGCGGCTATTTCGCCCGTGTCGTGCTCATCGCCAGCGCATCGTTCGCGTTCTACGCCTGGTGGGATCCGCGCTTCGTGCCGCTGCTGGCCGGCACCATCGGCATCAACTGGTTGATCGGCCGCGCCTACCACGCCCAGCCCCGCGGCTGGCTCATCGCGCTCGGCGTCACCTTCAACCTCGGCCTGCTCGGCTTCTTCAAATACACCAACTTCATCGCCGAATCGGTGCTGACCCTGGCCGGGGTGTCCTTCGAGCCCTGGACCATCATCCTGCCGCTAGGCATCAGCTTCTTCACCTTCCAACAGGTCTCCTATCTGGTCGACCTGCGCCGCGGCGCCGTAGCGCACTACGATCTCGCCTCGTTCGCGGCCTACGTGAGCTTCTTCCCGCAACTCATCGCCGGGCCCATCGTGCGCCACAACGAACTCATTCCGCAGTTCGAGCGTGTTCTGGCTGCCCGTCCGGAGCCGGAATGCGTCGCGCGCGGTGCCGTGCTGTTCATCTTGGGGCTGGGCAAGAAAGTCTTTCTGGCCGACGAAATCGCGCCCTTCGCCGACGCCGGTTTCGCCGCCGCAGATAGCGCTGTGCCCGGCGGCCTGCTCGCCTGGCAGGGCGTGCTCGCCTACGGCCTGCAGATCTATTTCGATTTCTCCAGCTACTCCGACATGGCCATGGGGCTGGCCGGCCTGTTCGGCTTCGACCTGCCGCTCAACTTCGACAAGCCCTATCGATCCCGCACCATTCGCGAATACTGGCGCCGCTGGCACATGACCCTGTCGCGCTTCATCCGCGACTACCTCTACATTCCCCTGGGCGGCAGCCACGGCGGCGCCGCGCGCACCTATGTCGTGACGCTGGTGACGATGACGCTGTGCGGCCTGTGGCACGGCGCCGGCTGGACCTACGTCCTATGGGGCAGCCTGCACGGTGTGGCGGTATGCTGGAACCGCTGGTGGGACAGGCACGGCGTGCGCCTGCCGGTGGTGCTGGCGTGGCTGCTGGCGATGGTGTTTCTGCAGATCGGTTGGGCCTTCTTCCGTGCCGACGACCTGGGTATGACCGCGCGTATGCTGCAAGGCATGTTCATGCCAGACGACTGGGGCCGCTTCAACGACAGCGCGTGGACGGCCATTGCGATCGGTGCGGTGCTCTCGATCGCCGGGCCCAGCAACGTCGAATTCGCGCGCGGCCGCGCCATCCTGTACCGCGGCGTGCCGGCCCTGGTAGCGCTGCTCCTCGTTGCCGTGCTGATGCGCGTCGGCCAGGGCCGCGCGCTCGAATTCATCTACTTCCAGTTCTGAGTGCGCATGAACTGGTCGCGCTACATCCGTCGCCTGCTCGGCATGGCCGCCGCCATGGCAGGCGCACTCTATGCCTTCATCCTGGTCCTCGATCCCTATCAGAACGTGCCGTTCTCGCCGTCGCTGGAACGCGCACCGGTGGCCACCAACCAACGCTTCTCGTTCCCGGCCATCGCCCGCGATCCGGCCTTCGACGCGCTCGTCATCGGCACCTCCACCTCGCGCCTGCTCGACCCGCTCAGTCTCGGCGGGCTGACCAGCGCTGACTTCGCCAACCTCGCCATGAATTCCGCCACGGCTTACGAACAACAACGCATCCATGCTTTGTTCGTTCGCCACCATCCCGAGTTGCGCTACCTGGTACTGGGGGTCGACGAGGCCTGGTGCACGCGGGCCGCCGAGCAGGACCAGTACACCTTTCGCGCTTTTCCCGAATGGATGTACGACGACAATCCCTGGAACGACCTCATCTATCTCTTCAATGACAAAGCGCTCGAGCAGGCGGTGCGCATGCTCGAACTCGTGCTCGGCTGGCGCGAACCCAAGTACCGCCGCGACGGCTATCGCGATTTCACCGCCGATTTCGGAGCCTACGACCCCGCCGCCGTCGCTCATCGCCTCTACCAACGTCCCGCGCGCGGCACGCCTGAGGCAGCGGTGTGGCCGGCCCGAGCACGCGAAGAATGGCACTACCCGCTGCTGGACGATCTCGCGGCCTTGCTCGCCCGCACCCCGCGCGACACCCGGGTCGTATTGTTCTTCCCGCCACTGCATGCCCACTACATCGAGCGCCAGGCGGAGACCTTCGCCGAATGCAAAGGCCGCGTGCTCGATCTCGCCGCCGATCGCGGCGGCGTCGCCATACTCGATTACCTCTACGTCTCGCCACTCACGCTCGACGACGGCAACTACTGGGACCCGCTGCACTTCACCCGCGCCGTGTCTCAGGAAATCGAAACCGATGCCGCCGCGGCCCTGACCGGGCGCCAGCCCGAGTCTGCTCACGTACGCTACTATCCGCGCGCGCAGCAGCCAGAGTCATGAGCCCGCCCATGCACACGTAACTCAGCGAAGTCTATGAGGACCGCATCGGCGCCACCTTGGTTGACGCCTGAAAGCGGGGCATGCGGGGCCCTTTCCCGCTGATGTTGAACCTAGCAGCCTGTCGGACTTAGGCCGCATCTACTGCGGCGGTGGGATAGCGGCCCAAATAAGCGCGCGTTCTCGTTAAATAGCCCCACTATTCGCCTCGAACGCGCGCTCATTTTGCCTCGCTCTCCCACTCGCCTCATCACGATGCCCTAAGTCCGACAGGCTGCTAGAGGACGGTTAGGTTTCACCGGTGGCGTTGATTAGCCCGAGATGCTTCTCGAAGGGCACGAAGTCCCGATCGGCGTGAAGAAGCGGGAGCCGATGCTCGATACAGAAGGTAGCGATAATGATGTCGGTCGTACGCCTGACCGTGATTCCCTTATTGCGCAATGAACGGTAGTTTCTGGCACATTTCTCGACCATACGCACACCGAGCATTGTGTACTGGTCGAGCAGCTTGAGCGTTCTTTTGGCGCTGTCGTAGTCCTTATCCCGGCGAAATCCCTGAAGCACTTCAAGAAAAATCACGTCGCCAATCACGACCGAATCCTTGGCAAGCGCAGCATCCAGAAAGTCAGTCTTGGCAGATTCAATGCCATTGAAATAATCAATCCAAACGCTCGTATCAGCCAGGATCATCTGCCGCCTCGCATGTCATCCAAATCGCCTTCCCACTTAAGCTTCCCGCGAAGTTTCCGCACAGCCTGCTGTTTATGCTGCCGAACTAGCGTCTTAAGCCCGAGCTCGACCACTTCTCTCTTTGTGCTGGCACCTGTCGCCTCGAGGGCATCGGCCATCAATTTGTCGTCAATAACTATGTTTGTTCGCATTCTTTGCCTCATGTG
>JBBDTC010000250.1:0-22181 GCA_040904625.1 Gammaproteobacteria bacterium | reverse complement strand
CCCTGGCCAAAATTATCTGTACATTCGGCTGCCCCTGAGCGGTCGCTGCGGCGTTGCGTTTATGGCCAATAGTCCCGCTATTGCCTGCAAAACGCGCCTTGCAGCACCCGCTCAGGAGTACCCTCGGGGTTGAGCAGATAATATTGGCCAGCGTCCTTGATTTGTTCACGTTATCGAGCTGCGGTGTCCACGATGATGCCGCAGCAGGCTCGTTGGCCTGAGGTCATCCGGCAGACGAGACGCTGGCACTCAGACCAAGACGCGTAAACAGGGCACGGTCTGCCATCACTTCAGGGTTGGCGGTAGTGAGCAATTGCTCACCGTAAAAGATCGAGTTGGCCCCGGCGAAGTAGCACAAGGCCTGGAGCTCGTCGGTCATGCCGGTGCGGCCGGCCGACAGGCGCACGTGGGATTCCGGCATCAGGATGCGGGCGACGGCGATGGTGCGCACGAAATCGATGGGATGGACGGCGGCGACATCGGCAAGCGGCGTTCCCGCTACGCGTACGAGAAGATTGATCGGTACCGATTCGGGATGTTTGGGCATATTGGCCAGGGTGCGCAACAGTTCGCTGCGGTCGTCGATTGATTCACCGAGACCGACGATGCCTCCGCAACAAACGTTGATATTCGCTTCGCGGACGTGACGCAGGGTCTGGAGACGATCTTCGTAGGTGCGCGTGGAGATGATCTCGCCGTAGAACTCGGGCGAGGTGTCGAGGTTGTGGTTGTAGTAATCAAGGCCGGCGTCGGCGAGGCGCGCAGTCTGCGCCGCCGTCAACATGCCTAGCGTCACGCAGGTTTCCATGCCCAGTTCGCGCACGCCTTCGATAAGCGGTATGACCTGGTCGAGGTCACGGTCTTTGGGTGCGCGCCATGCGGCGCCCATGCAGAAACGGGTCGCCCCAGCGGCCCGAGCTGCGCGGGCCGAAGCCATGACGGTATCGACATCGAGTACGGGAGCGGGCTCTACGGTGGTATCGAAGCGGGCGCTCTGCGGACAATAGGCGCAATCTTCCGGGCAGCCGCCGGTCTTGATATTGAGCAGGGTACTGAGCTGAACTTCGTTGGGGTCGAAGTGGCGACGATGGGTCGTATGAGCCTCGAACAAGAGGTCGTTGAAGGGACGCTCGAACAGCGTCCGGACCTCGGCCGCGGCCCAGTCATGACGAAACGACGGGCGCGGTGTGGCGGGAGTGGGAAGCGTGGCGTGCATGGCTAGGGTTCCGTACTGGATAATCTTACTGACGAATCGTAGACAGGATGTCGCGCATTATGAGGTGGAAACAGGGATGGTCAACATTTCCTTGCCTGCAAAAAATGTACGCGTGGGCCAGTGGCAAAAATGGCCGCGGTCTCAATGCGTATTGCGTGCTTTGTCTGGGGCCGGCGCAGGGGAGTGGTTTATGCAGCGGTTGCCGCGGCAACTTGCCTTGGCGATCGGAAATCGTACTGCGCACACGATTGCGTGGCGTCGAAATGGTGATAGCGCCTTTTACCTACGCCTATCCGCTCGATCATCTCGTCCGGGATTTCAAGTTCAATCGCGATATGGCCGCTCTTTCCGCTTGTGCAGAGCTATTTACAGAGACAGTAAGCGCATACTTACATCAAGCTGATCTGATCGTTCCCGTACCCCTGGGGCGCGGCCGCTACCGCGGCCGGGCTTTCAACCAAGCGGCGATGCTGGGTGGGCCCGTGGCCCACGCGCTAGGCACGTCGATGGCCGCCGACGCCCTGCGACGAGTATCGGAACGTGGTGTGCAATCCAAGCTCAGTCCGCCCCAACGCCGGGCCAATATTCGTCGCGCGTTTGAGTTGTGCTACAACGTCCAGGACCGTGATGTCGTGATCGTCGATGATGTCATCACGACCGGTGCGACCGTCGTCGAGATCGCTCGCTTGCTACGGCGCGGCGGTGCCCGCCGGGTCACGGTTGCCGTGCTGGCGGCCAGTCCGTTGCTGAATTGAACGATCAGGTATCGAGATTGGTAACTGTGCGCGCGTAACGTTCGATGAATTCCCGTCGCGGTTCGACCTGGTCGCCCATCAGGATGGAAAAAATCTGATCGGCGGCGACAGCATCTTCGATTTGGACCTGGACGAGATTGCGCGTTTCAGCGTTCATGGTCGTTTCCCACAGTTGTTCCGGATTCATTTCCCCCAGGCCCTTGTAGCGCTGTACGGAGGTGCCGCGGCGGGCATGCTCGAGCAACAGACTGAAGGCCTCACTCAGGGTCGTGATCGCGGTCACATCAGCACCACGATGGATCGCCGACGAGGGTACGACGGGATCGTCGAACAGGCGACCCAAACGGTTGAGATGGCGATACTCGGAACTCATGAAAAAGTCACGATCGAGATTGGTAGTGACCAGTGAACCCCGTGCCGTATAGCGGATTTCGACGTTCCAACGGTCCGGTCCGCTGTACTGGGCATCGATTCCCAGCACCGCGGTTTCGCCGACGATGACGGCCAGGGCATCGCGCATAGCCGGCAACCAGGCGCCCAGATCCTCACGCGAGATGAAGCCGCTGTTCTCCAGCGCCGGGGCGGTACGCAGCGCATTGAGGATCTTTTCCGGGTAGCGCGCCTCCAGTCGTTGCTGGATCTGCTGCAAGACGATGTAATCGCGCCCTAATTCCACCATGCGTTCCCGGCCCAAACGGGTCTCGCCAAGCGCAATCTCGCAATCGCCAATGGCGAGTTCCATGAAGAAATTACCAAGCTCGATGTCGTCCTTGAGGTAGCGCTCCTGTTTGCCTTTTTTTACCTTGTACAGTGGCGGTTGCGCGATGAAGACATGACCGCGCTCGATCAACTCGGGCATCTGTCGATAGAAAAACGTCAGAAGCAGCGTGCGAATATGAGAACCGTCGACATCGGCATCGGTCATGATGATGATGCGATGGTAGCGCAGGCTACCAGGGTCGTATTCGTCAGAACCGATGCCGCAGCCCAGGGCCGTGATGAGCGCGCCGACTTCCGTTGACGCCAACATCTTGTCGAAGCGCGCTTTTTCGACATTCAAGATTTTGCCCTTGAGCGGGAGTATGGCCTGATTGCGGCGATCACGCCCCTGTTTGGCAGAACCGCCAGCCGAATCACCCTCGACGATGAACAATTCAGAACGGGAGGGATCACGTTCCTGGCAATCAGCCAGCTTGCCGGGCAGCCCGGCGACGTCCAGGGCCGTCTTCCGGCGAGTCAGTTCACGTGCTTTCCGCGCTGCCTCGCGGGCCCGGGCAGCGTCGATAATCTTGGCCATGATGGCGCGGGCGTCCTGCGGATGTTCCAGGAGGTAGATGTGCAGGTTCTCGGAGACGAGGTTTTCGACCACTCCTTTGACTTCGCTCGAAACGAGCTTGTCTTTGGTTTGACTCGAGAACTTGGGATCAGGAACCTTTACTGACAGCACCGCGGTCAAGCCCTCGCGAACGTCCTCGCCGGCGACCGTGACCTTGTGTTTGGCAGCGAGGCCTTCGCGCTCGATGTACTGATTGAGGGTTCGTGTCAGGGCTGTACGCAGGCCGGCAAGGTGGGTACCGCCGTCGCGCTGCGGAATGTTATTGGTGAAACAGAAAATATTTTCCTGATAGGAATCGTTCCATTGGAGAGCGAGTTCGACCGTTATGGCATCTTTCTCGGCCAGCATATGAACGGCCGTGCTATGTAGCGGATTCTTGGCCTTACTCAGGTGCTGTACGAAGGCCGCAATGCCACCTTTGTACTCGAAACAATCCTGTTTATCCGATCGTTCATCGATAAGGTCGATGCGCAGACCTGAGTTGAGAAAGGACAGTTCGCGCAGGCGTCGGGCAAGGACGTCATAGTGAAATTCGATATTCGTGAATATAGCTTCGCTGGGGACAAAACAGATTTCCGTCCCAGTGCGGTCTGTGTCAGAGATAGCTTCAAGGGGCGAAACAGGGTCTCCGGTGCGGTATTCCTGGCGCCACAGCTTGCCTTCGCGGCGAATCAGTAACGTGAGTTCAGCGGACAGGGCGTTGACCACCGAGATACCGACGCCATGTAAACCGCCGGAAACCTTGTAGGAATTATCATCGAATTTACCCCCGGCATGCAGGGTGGTCATGATCACTTCAGCGGCGGAGCGTTGTTCTTCTTCATGGAGGTCAACCGGTATACCACGCCCGTCGTCGATCACGGTGACGGAATTGTCGGTATGGATGCGCACTTCGATTTGGCTGCAGTGGCCAGCCAGAGCTTCATCCACAGAGTTATCCACCACTTCGAACACCATATGATGCAGGCCGGTACCGTCATCCGTGTCACCGATATACATCCCGGGACGTTTGCGGACGGCGTCGAGTCCTTTCAGGACCTTGATGTTCTTGGAATCGTAAGTCATTAGATTCTCCGGCTTTCAAGCAGGGAATGGGTTACGCAGATGTTCCACGTGGAACAGTTCACCGTTCTGTCGCAGTCGTTCGGGGAGGTCTCCGGCGCGGATGGCAGTAAATACCGTCTGGCCGTCCAGATGGAGGATCATGTCCACAGCCTCTGCGCACATCTTATCATCGAGCTCTGCATGCAGGTCATCGACCAGAAATACCGGGCTATGTGCCGTATGGGACCGGATGAAATGCCCAATCGCGACGATTATCGCAACGACCAGCAATTTCGATTGGCCACGCGACAGCCGTTTGGCTAATGAGCGGCCGGCGGCTTTCACCGCCAGGTCGGCTCGATGGGCACCGATTGAGGTAAATCCGGCGCTTCGATCACGTCCCGTATTTTCCTGGAGATGAGATCGAAACCCTTTATCGGTATTCCAGCCAGGCGTGTACGCTACCTGGATACCGCCCAGACCGACCGCAAGCGGCCACTCGCATAACCGCCTATTGATGGCTTCAACGACGCGCTGACGCCGCGCATCGATGATCGCTGCGGATTCCAGTAACTGCGCATCCCAGAAGATGAAATCGCGTGGTGCTGCGGCGTGACGCAGAAGCTCGTTACGCTGCCGCAGTGCCTGACGGTAGCGCTTCCAGCAATCGACATAGTCTGGTTCCACGTGGAACATGGTCCGATCGACCAGGGCTCGCCGGTTACTCGGACTTTCCGTCAGGAGATCGGTGGCCTTGGAATTAATCACCAACAACGGCACTCTCTGCGCCAAGCTTGATGCGGCCAACACCGGTTTGCCATCCCACTCTATCTGCGTCTCACCGCGCAATTTGCGCACCTGAACGGTTGCCGTAGCTCCTGATTTGGGATCCGAAAGCTGAGCTTTTACCGACAGCCCGGGGGTGTTGCTGCGAATCACGTCCAGTGCCTGATTGCTCAGAAACGAGCGCCCTAGAGCGGCCATTGCGAAACCTTCGAGAATGCTGGTCTTGCCACTCCCATTTGGGCCACACAGCAAATTGATCGCCTTGGCTGGCTCCATCTCGATCTGTTCGAGGCAGCGCAAATTATTGATACGTAGCCGGTCGAATCTCATTCACCGGGCTCCAGGTGGATACCGGGTCCCGTTAGGGCCCGTCCGAGAGCAGCTATGTTGTAAGGGGGCGTCGAGGAGCGCGGCTGGCAAGGCGCGACGAGAGCGAATAGTAGTTCTAATCAAATGACGAGCAACGCAGCCAGATGGGATGGATCGGTATGCCAAATAGCTTGGTTTTTCTCACAAGGGTCCTTCGGTCTATTCTCAGGATCACAAACGCATCGGCATGACAACATATCGTGAGCCCAGGTCCTCGGGTGCCCGAATCAGACAACTGCTGTTGGCATCGACGAGATCGAGTCGAATTCGCTCCGTTCGCATCACACCCAGCACATCGAGCAGATAGGAGACATTGAAACCGACTTCCATGACGTCACCACTGTACTCTACCTCGATCTCTTCTTCCGCCTCTTCCTGTTCCGGATTGTGCGCTACGGCTGTCAGTAAGTTCTTTTTCAGGATCAGGCGAATTCCCCGAAATTTCTCGTTCGACAGGATCGAAGCTCGGTTGAGGCCGGCACGGAGCACCTCTCGATCTGCCAAGACACTGTTGTCACTTTCTCTCGGTATAACCCGTTCATAATCAGGGAATCGCCCATCGACGAGCTTTGTGGTCAAGGCCTGTTTTCCACTCGCGACGCGCAAGTGATTCTCACCAATCGAAACCTTGGCCTTTCCCTCCGCCGCATTGAGCAAGCGGGTAATCTCCGTTACCCCTTTGCGGGGAATGATGTACTGCCTGACTGCGTCCAATTCCAAATCGATGATCTTATCCGCCAAGGCCAAACGATGCCCGTCGGTAGCCACCGCCCTCATCCGGTTGTTGTCGAGTTCGAGTAACAAGCCGTTCAGGTAGTACCTTACGTCCTGGTGGGCCATTGCAAATTGGGTGCTCTCGAAGAGATCGGTCAGCGTCTCGGCTTCCAGCTCGAATTCCGTTGCCGCGTCAAACAGTCCAATGGAGGGAAATTCGTTGCCCTTCATGCACGTCAACGAGAATCGACTGCGACTACTCGCGATCTTGGCCTTCGGGCCGCTCGCTTCGATGGTCAATTCAGCACCGGCCGGTAAGGCTCGACAGATATCCAGCAATTTACGCGCCGGTAAGGCCATCGAGCCTTCTTGCGTGCTGTCGCTTTGCAATTCGCAAACCAATTCGACTTCCATATCGGTTGCCGTTACCAGGATTCGCGATCCGTCATTCTGAAATAACAGATTGCTCAGGATAGGCAGGGTCTGACGACGCTCCACGACGTTATTCGTCGCTTGCAGCACCGGTAATAATAATTCTCTGGTTATCTTGATCTTCATCTGCTGTTTCTATTAGGGCATGGAAGATTGGGGAGAACTTATATAAGTTTAATTATCAATGAGTTGAAAGCCGCCTAATGGACTTGGATCAGCGCATTACCTGTGCATAAGCTGAGGACAGAAGTCCCTTTAAAATGGCATTATTTTTATCCACAGGTCGTGCATAAGGTTTTCATCAGGTTGTGAGTATCCTTTCCAGGTTGGCGTAATCTTCCTGGATTCGGGGATCACTGGCTTTCAGTTCGACCACTTTCCGGCAGGCGTGGATGACGGTTGTATGGTCACGACCACCGAAAGCGTCACCGATTTCAGGCAAGCTGTGATTGGTCAATTCCTTCGATAGTGCCATGGCGACCTGGCGCGGCCGCGCAATCGATCGACTACGGCGTTTCGACAGTAAATCGCCGACGCGTATCTTGTAATACTCGGCGACCGTCTTCTGAATATTGTCCATGGAGATGAGCCGGTCCTGCAGGGCCAGCAGATCCCGCAATGCCTCCTTGGCGAACTCCAGCGTAATCGCGCTGCCCGTGAAGTGGGAATTCGCGACCACCCTGTGCAAGGCCCCTTCGAGTTCACGAATATTCGAGCGGAAGCGTTTGCCAATAAAGAAGGCGACCTCATGCGGTAATGCCACATTCGCTTGCTGCGCTTTGCGCATCAGAATGGCAACCCGTGTTTCCAGCTCCGCTGGTTCGATAGCGACGGTGAGACCCCAACCGAAACGTGACTTGAGCCGTTCCTCTACCCCGGAAACTTCTTTCGGATAGCGATCGCAGGTCAGTACGATCTGCTGCTGACCTTCAAGTAACGCATTGAAAGTATGGAAGAATTCTTCCTGCGATCGTTCCTTTCCCGCGAAAAACTGAATGTCGTCGATGAGCAGGGCGTCAACCGACCGGTAGTATTTCTTGAAATCATTGATAGCGTTGTGCTGCAGTGCTTTCACCATGTCCGCGACGAAACGTTCGGAATGGAGGTAGACCACCCGCGCAGTCTTGCGCTGCTGAAGAATCTGGTGCCCGACAGCGTGCATGAGATGGGTCTTGCCCAGCCCTACGCCACCACAAATAAACAAGGGGTTATAAGCTTTTCCTGGATTTTCAGAGACTTGAAGCGATGCTGCGCGGGCAAGCTGGTTCGATTTGCCCTCTACGAAAGTCTCAAAGGTGAAATCGAGCTTCAGCCCGCTGCCACGCTGCGGATCGGCGACTTCGTTGTGCGGCGGCGCGACGACGACGACCGGTGCTGCCACGGCCGGCTCGCGCCGGTCCACGCTGCCGACACCGACCGACACTGCGATGCCGCGTTCGGGGGCCGCGGCGTCGACGATGCCGCGGATACGGTCGCCATATTTGTCGCGAATCCAGTCCAGGACGAAACGGTTCGGAGCCAGGATCTCGAGGTGCGCCTCCTCTTCTCTCGCTTGCAGCGGGCGAATCCAGGTATTGAACTGCTGCGGGCTCATTTCCCGCTCCAGCGTGCGCAGACAGTGTTGCCAAATGGAGTCTTGCACCGCTCTTTGAGGATCCTAGCAGCCTGTCGGACTCAGGATGAATCTACTGCGGCGGTGGGATAACGGCCCAAACGGACGCGCATTCTCGATAAATAGTTTCGCTATTTGCCTCGAACGCGCGCTCATGTTGCCTCGCTCTCCCCCTCGCCTCGCGACGATTCCCTAGGTCCGACAGGCTGCCAGGGAAACCCGCTGATTGACGTCCGCGGCGAGTGTATACGCCTCGCATCAACTTATCCACATGGCTGTCTTCAACAGAATACGAATCTGAAAATATTGACTTTTTTCCTTACCTGGCCTACCTTCGCGCGCCTTTGCAGGGGCGGCTCGAGAAACCCCCCGCAGCACATCCTTCTAACGCCCCAGAGCTCGAGAGCCATGAAACATACCTTTCAACCCGGAAGACTCAAGCGCGCCCGTAAGCACGGCTTTCGTGCCCGCATGAAGACAAAAAACGGTCGCCTCATCATTAAAAATCGCCGAGCGCGCGGACGCGCCCGACTCGCAGCGCTGTAGGCAGTCTCGTCGAAACGCGTCACCGCAGACCGTCTCGACGGTTCAGGCCAGCGCAACGTATCCTCCGTTCGGTCGAATTCGTCCGTGTACTGCGCAACGGGCGGCGTATCAACGGACCCTACTTCGCTCTCATTCACTTGACCAGCGGCCACGACCGGGCGCGCCTCGGCATAGCGATCAGCCGCCGCGTGTCGCCCAAGGCCACCGAGCGAAATCGAATCAAGAGGACCGTGCGTGAATGTTTTCGTTTGCAAGCAGAGACTCTGGCGCCACATGACATCGTGGTTCTGCTGCGCAGCTCCGCGGCTGCGATCAGCTCCACCGAGCTGAGCGCTGCGCTGAGCTCCGCATTTCGACGACTGCAAGCCGAGTCCCCGATTTTTCCAACAGCCTGAACGCCCTGATGGACAATATTCGTTTCATACTCTTCATTGCCCTGGCCATCCTGGGTCTCATGCTGTGGGAAGCCTGGCAGGCAGATTATGGACGCGAGGCGGCTTTCTCACCCGCGGCACCGACTCCAGAACCGACCGCGGCGCCGCCCGCTGTCACCGACGTGCCTGAGCCACAGGACCCTCGCCCGTCAGGCGAGGTAACCCCATCACCTTCTGCGCTCCCATCGCTAAGCAGTGACAACACCGAGACCACGAGCGCGCGACCCGTGCGCATCGAGACCGATGTCTTCTCCGTGACCCTCTCCACCGCCGGCGCGACATTGGAACGCGCCGCGCTCAGCGAATACCCCGTGTCACTGGATGCACCGGAGATTCCGGTGGAACTCCTGCGCGACGCCCCGCCCAAGGTTTTCATCTATCAGAGCGGTCTGGCGGGCGACACCGAGCTGCCGACCCACCATGACCTCTATGAGGTCGACGCCGACGCATTCCGTCTGGCCGACAGCGCCGACGATCTGGTCGTGCCCTTCCGTTGGCAGAGCGATAGCGGAATTAACATCGAAAAACGTTACCGCTTTCGCCGCGGCGATTATGTCGTTGACGTCGAGTACGTCATTCATAACGGTTCCGACGAGCCCCTCCGGGTTCATCACTACGACCAGCTCAAGCGTAATGACGAATCTTCACGCCAAGGCATGATCTACACGTTTACCGGCGCCGCGCTTTCGACCCCGGAGAAACGTTTCGAAAAATTCGACTATGACGATTTGCGCGATTCACCGATCGATGTAACTACGACCAATGGCTGGGTCGGCATCCTGCAGCATTATTTCGTTGCTGCGCTGTTGCCGCCGCCCGATGCCGCGTACCAGTATTACTCCAAGATAGTGGATAGCCAGCATTATTTGGTCGGTTTCATGAGCCCCGGTGTCAGTCTCGCGCCCGCTGAAAGCACGACATTGAAGTCGACTATTTTCATTGGACCGAAACGCCATGATCTGCTGGAGCCCCTGGCTCCCGGGCTGGAGCTTACGGTCGACTACGGAATACTCTGGTTCATCGCCAAACCGCTGTTCGTGGTATTGAAATTCATTCACGACCTGACCGGAAACTGGGGCTGGGGAATCATTATCCTGACGATACTGCTCAAGCTGATGTTCTTTCCCCTGTCGGCCGCCGGTTATCGATCGATGGCCAACATGCGTCGGGTACAGCCGCGCATGCTGGCCTTGCGCGACCGCTACAAAGACGACCGTGCGCAGCTCAACCAGGCGATGATGAAGCTCTACAAGGACGAGAAGATCAATCCGCTTGGCGGTTGTCTGCCGATTGTTATCCAGATCCCGGTGTTCATCGCGCTTTATTGGGTATTGCTGGAAACTGTCGAGATGCGCCAGGCCCCTTTCATACTCTGGATCAACGATCTCTCTACTCGCGACCCCTTCTTCGTGCTGCCGCTACTCATGGGCATCAGTATGTGGATGCAGCAAAAATTGAATCCCGCACCGCTCGACCCGACGCAGGCCAAGGTCATGCAGATCCTGCCATTAGTATTCACCGTTTTCTTCGCCTTCTTCCCTTCAGGCCTCGTCCTCTACTGGCTGGTTAACAACATTCTTTCCATCTTGCAGCAATGGCAGATCACGCGTTCCATAGAGAACGCCGCGACCTAGCCATCCGGGTTGAATACCGACACCATCGTTGCCGTAGCCACGCCTTCGGGTCGCGGGGCAATCGGTATCGTGCGCCTCTCGGGTTCGAACACCGCTCATATCGTGCAGCGCATGACCGGAACCTTGCCGCCGCCGCGTCATGCCCGGTTCACGCCTTTTCTCGATCTCGCCGGCGATGTGCTCGACGACGGAATTCTGATTTACTGTCCTGGTCCTTATTCGTATACCGGCGAGGACGTGGCCGAGTTCCAGGCGCATGGCAATCCCGTGATCCTGGGCCAGCTGGTGCAAGCAGCTTGTGCTTGTGGCGCGCGACCGGCGCGGCCGGGCGAATTTACCGAGCGCGCCTTCCTCAACGGCCGCCTCGATCTGGCACAAGCCGAGGCAGTCGCCGATCTCATCGCGAGCCAGAGTGCCCGTGCGGCGCGATCAGCGCTGCGTTCGCTGCACGGCGAGTTCGGCGCAGCGGTTACCGCGTTGATCGCGCGGGTGCAACAGACGCGCGCCGCGCTCGAGGCGAGCATCGATTTTGCCGATGAATTGCATGCAGCAGACCTGCTCGCGGAACAGCGTCGCGAATGTTTCGCGCTGCGTCACGATCTCGGTGTCCTATTGGGTCGCGCCACCCAGGGCCAGCGTCTCTCGGGCGGAGCCAACGTAGCCATCATCGGTGAACCCAATGTCGGAAAATCGTCTTTGTTGAATCGACTGGCGGGCAGCGATCGCGCCATTGTCTCCGAGTTTCCCGGCACCACACGCGATCTCGTCGACGCCGACGTCCTCGTCGGCGATATTCCACTCCGATTGATTGACACGGCTGGCTTGCGGCAAACCGAGGATCCGATTGAACGCGAAGGCATCAGGCGCACGCATGCAGCCCGCACCAAGGCCGACCTGGTGATTACCATCGTCGATACGGATTCCGCATCGCGAGGTACGCACGATGCGCTTCTTGCCGAGTTTGCCAGTGCCGGACAGACTGCCATCGTGGTTCACAACAAGATAGATCTGCGTCAGGCTGGACCGAAGTGTGAAGCCGTTGCCGGGATCGACCATGTCCACCTCTCGGCGTTGACCGGGGCGGGTATCGATTTGTTGATCGCCGCAGTGCAGCGCGCGCTTGGCGTCGACGCGGAAGACGAAAGCGAATTCAGCGCCCGTAGCCGCCATCTAGAGGCCTTGCAGGGCGCGCTTACCGCAATCGAAGCGATCACTGTCGATGACCTCGAACAGGCGCCCGAGCTGGTTGCCGAACATTACCGAACTGCGACCCAAGCGCTTGAGGCGATCGCCGGGCGCTACAGCAACGAGGATCTCCTCGGCGACATATTCGCGCGATTCTGCATCGGAAAATGATGATGACATCGGCCCTCCTCGTGGTTACCCTGAGCAACATCGGTGATGTGGTCATGACCACCCCGGTGTTGGAAACGCTCAGCGAACGGTATCCCGGCTGGCCTATCGATATCGTGGCCGATGCGCGATCGGTTGACGTATTACGGGCTGCGCCCTATACGCGGAAAATATTCATTCGCGATAAGCGCGGCGGCCCCGGAGCCCAGTGGCGGCTGCTGCGCGCGCTGCGTGCCCAGCGCTACGAACTGGCGGTGGATTTACGCACACCCGTCATTCCTTATCTCGTCCGTGCTCGCCGCAGACTCGTCAAATACGGTCAGTCGATGTCCGCCTTTCACGCTGCGTTCGAGCATCACGCGGTTCTGCGACCGCTGATCGGCGACGCGTCTGTACCTTTTTGTCGCCTCTATCTCGAAGCGGATGCCATGCGCTTCGCGCAAGAGCGGCTCGCCGTTCTGCCCGGCGGGCGCTGGCTGGCCGTCGCACCGGGAGCCAATTGGGCCGGCAAACGTTGGCCGGCGACAGGATTTCGCGAGTTGCTGGAGCATGTAGCGACCGATTTCGACGGCGCGTTGGTGCTCGGCGGCAGCGACGACGCAGACGTCGCGCGGAACCTTGGCGGCGTGCCGCTGCCATTACTCGATTTGACCGCGCAAACCACGCTGCCGCAGGCAGCTGCACTGCTCGCGCGCGCGGCGGCTTTTGTCGGCAACGATTCCGGTCTCGGTCACATGGCGGCGGCACTCGGCGTGCCGACGCTGACGGTATTCGGTCCGGGGCGGCCCGAACGCTATCGCCCCTGGGGGCCACGCACACGTGTAGTGCTCGCACCCGGCCTCGAGCTCGAGCGCCTGCAGGCGGATATCGTCGCGATCGAACTTCGCGCGCTGATTTCAGGAGACCTGAATTCGTGCGCATAGCTCATGTCATGTTGGCCAAGAAATTTGGTGGTGCCGAACGATCGTTCGTCGATCTGGCCCGCGCGCTCGCGGCGCGCGGTCATGCGGTACTCGCGATCGGCGATCCGCGCGGCGTAGCGCTCGCCAGGCTGGCAAACGAATCCGGTATCGAATGTGTCGCCGTGCGCTGCTTCGGCAGCTGGGATCGTATCGCGGAACATCACATGCGACGCGAATTCGCGCGCTTCCGCCCTGCCGTCGTCCATGCTCACCTGGCCCGCGCCGCTCATCTCGGTGGCCGTGCGGCACAGGCGCTCGGTATCCCGACACTCGCCAAGACTCATAATCTGGTCAATCTGAAGTATTACCAGCACATCGATTGTCTGGTGCCGACCACCCGCTTGCAGGAGGTTTATCTGAGCCAACGCGGTATTGCGCAGCATGCCATGAAACGAATTCCCAATTTCAGTCTGCTCGAGGCGGTCGATGCGGTGCCGCCGCCCGGCGGTGCGCCCTATCGCATAGTCGGCCTGGGGCGCTTCGTGGCCAAGAAAGGCTTCGACGTGTTGATTGCGGCTTGTGCGCATCTGGTCGATGCCGGCTGCGAAGTGACACTCGATCTCGCTGGCGAGGGGCCTGATCGTGGTTTGCTCGAACAGGCGATACAGCGCTATGGCCTCGCCACACGAGTTCGGTTGCAAGGTTGGGTCGACGATGTCCGCGGCTTTCTCAA
This sequence comes from Gammaproteobacteria bacterium, assembly GCA_040904625.1. Classification (GTDB taxonomy): domain Bacteria; phylum Pseudomonadota; class Gammaproteobacteria; genus JACKNG01. The sequence goes on along the minus strand of JBBDTC010000250.1, from coordinate 8,315 downwards.
CGGCGCCGATTTATTCGTGCTGCCTTCACACGACGAACCGTTCGGCATCGTGCTGCTCGAAGCGATGGCCTGCGGCATCCCGATCGTCGCGACGCGAACCGCGGGACCGAACGAGGTACTCGGTGACGATGCTGCACTGTTGGTGCCAACCGATGATGCCGAAGCGCTAGCTGCTGCCATGCGTGCGAGTCTCGGTGACGCAGCTGCGCAGGCGCGCGCTGCGGTAGCGCTCGAACGCTACCGGACGATGTTCAGCGCCGAACCGGTGGTTACACAGTATCTCGATCTCTATGCGCGCCTGGCGGGATAGCCCGGCTACAGGCCTACATGCAGGTACAGCGGATCGCAGTTCATCGCAGAGCGGCACAGCGCCTGGAAGTTCTGAATCACGATCTTCTGCCGTTCACACCAGCCCTGCGTCGACGAGTTTGTTCCAAACGACATCGACTTGCAGTGCGGGCAGGCAGGCACCGGCGCGCCGGCCCGCATACGCTGCGACATGATCGACGCAGGCGATGACTCGTGCGCGCTGACCGAGCGCGTGATTGCGTCGCCAGTCGCTCGGACCGAACAGGCCGAAGACGGGAATCGCGGACGCCGCGAGAACATGCATGGGCCCGGAATCGTTGGTCACGGCGAAATGGGCCAGGCGGCCGAGTTCGGCGAGGCCGAGAATGTCGAAGGCGTTGGTGGCATCGATGTCCGGTGTCCTGGCCAGGGTGGCATTGAGCTGGCGTTCGGGTTCGGCGCCGAGCCACACGATACGCATACCCGCCGCCCGCAAGCGCTGCGCGAGTTCGTCGAAACGAGGCCAGCGTTTGTCCGCACGCAGCGGACTCGCACCGCCGTGCAGGAGTACGAACTGGCGTGGTTCGAGTGCATGGCGGGCGATCCAGGCGCGAACCGTTGCCACTATCGCGGCCGTTGGCGGCAACAAGGGGACATGCGTCGCGACCTCGATATCGGCGCTGGCCAGGACGGCGCACAGACGCTCGAAGATATGACTCTGGCCGCGCCAGGGTGAATCCGGATGGTGGGAGTAAGGGAAACGGCAATGATTACCAACGCGTTCCTCCACTGCTGACAAGGCGCACAGCAGGCCACTGCGATCGTTGCTCTGCAAATCATAGATGCGCGAGAATCGCTGGCGGCGGATCCAGCCGAGCAAGGCCACCATATTACGCAGACCGTGCCGGGGCGTAGCGTGGATCGACAAACCCGGCCAGGGCGTGAACAAGGGCGCGAAAGCGGGTGTGGTCACCAGGCTGACGGCATCATTCGCATGATGCTGCATGATCGCGTCAATCAGTGGTGTGGCCATGACAACATCACCGAGCGCACCGAGTTTGATGACGAGGATCCGCTTCATGCTGTCGAATTCATTATCACGCCGTCGATCGCCGTCGGCGATGGCCTGTCTGGGCCTATGAGATGAAGCCCGCACAGCGCTCGGCCGCCCGGTTCCATTGGCAATGCTGGCGCCGTGCGGCAGGAAACTTTGCCCTGCTGCGCCATCGTCACTGCGTCGGGCAGCTGGTGAGCATGCATCAGTCGGGCACGCATTGGCTGAAATTCATGTTGGCCAATGCCCTATCGTATCAGTACGGGATTCCGGCGCCGCGCTTCAATCATGCCAACGACATCATCGGCGGACACAAGGATGCCGTGTGTTATCCGAACATCCCGCGCCTGCAGGCGAGCCACAGCATGCCCCATCCGGTGATGCGCTGGGAGGCGGTACACCGCCTGCTCGCGTTGCCGCATTATGTCGTTCTGGTGCGTGATCTCCGCGTCGCGCTGGCCTCCAATTACGCCAAGTGGCGGGCTCGCTATGGCGTGCCATTCAGCGTCTATCTGCAAGGTGATCCGAGCGGGCGACGCTACAACAGCGATATATGGTGGGCGCTGCGCTTCTGCAACGCCTGGGGTTCGCTGGTCGATCGTTTGCCGGCACGGGTGACGCTGGTCTGCTACGAAAGTCTCGCGGCCGCGCCTCGGACACAACTCGCGGTCGTCAGTCGGGCCTTCGGCCTCGACCTGGACGAGGCCGCTCTCGCCCACGGCGTTGCCGTCTCGAGCAAGGCGCACATGGTGGCCAAGGACGATCCGGCCCGCCCACCCGGCGCGGTGCGCCAGATCGCCGCCGATCCCTTGGCAATGTACGGGCCGGCCGAGCAGCGCTTCGTCAGCGACGTCTGCGCACGCTACCTGGTTCATTCCTGTGGTTACGATTATTCACGCTGGTAGCTGACCGCGGCGAGCCTGGTACGACCGACACATTGACGACAGCTGCAGCGCCCTGCCGCGCACTCAGCGACACAACCGCTCATAGAGCGCGATCGTGGCGGCCTGCATGGCAGCGATGGTATAGGGATGTTCGTGCGGAACGGCCTGTGGCGAATCGAGCAGCGCTTGGGTGCGCGCCGCAGCGGCGGCAACGTCGCCGGCGGCGACGAGCCCGGCAGGATAGACGCGGGTCAGGATCTCGCCGGTGCCGCCATGGTCGTAGCCGATGACCGGCGTGCCCAGGGCGAGTGCTTCGATCGTCGTCCGGCCGAAGGCTTCGGGTTCACCGGTCAGAGAGTAGGCGATGGTCGAGATCGCCAACAGTTCGCGAAGATCGTCGCGTTGACCGAGGAAGCTGACGTCTGCGGCGATGCCGAGCTGGCCCGCGCGCGCTGCCAGTTCGTCGGCAAAGCCCGCTTTGCGTGGATGTGCGCCACCGATCACGAGACCATGAACGGGACGGCCGGCGCGACGCAGGATTGCGATCAAGGCCAGAAAATCCTCCTGCCCCTTCCATCGGGTGAGTCGCCCAGGCAGCGTCAGCAGGGTGCGGCCGACGAGCCCCGGATGATCACGCAGGAAGGCCGCGACCCAGGTCGCATCGGGCTTGAATCCGGCATGGTAGCGGCGGGTATCGACGCCACGCGGGATGACAGTGATACGGTTCGCCGGCACCTCGGGATAGTTGCTTTCGATGTAATCGCGAATGAACGCCGAAATGGCGATGACGGCGTCACCGCTGGTCATGATGCGGCTGTAGGCGTTGACGCTGTACGGGCCATGCACGGTCGTGACCCAGGCTGGCCGTCGCGCGCTCGGCATGCGGCGCAGCGCGCAGCGGCCGAGCCAGGCCGGTAGACGTGACCGCGCGTGGACGATATCGACGCCTTCACTCGAGAACAGGCGGGTCAAGGCCGGCACGTGGACGAGACTCGTCAGGCGTTTGGCCCCGATCGTCAGTTGCCGGTGTTCGGCGCCGCAGGCTTCGAGTTCGTCGACCAGGCGGCCGCCGGCGGAGACCACCAGGGCGCGATGGCCGGCAGCGACCAGGGCCTCGGCGATCTCGAGCGTACCGCGCTCGACGCCGCCGACTTCGAGTTCCGGCAACAGCTGGACGACGGTCAGTCGCCGGCTCATGGCGAGGCCGCGGCGAGCTCTGGCCAGCGCTCGAGCAACAAGCCGGCACAGCGGTCTGCTTCGGCCAGCACAACGGGCGGCGCGGTCGCCAGGGGGGTGCCGATGCGTCCCACCCAACCGCGCTCGGCGAGTTGGTCAGCGACGGCGCTGATGCGGTCGCGGCGTCTGACGGGGACTTCGATCAGGCCGACGGCTGCGCCGGCGGTGAGCGCCTCGAACAGCATCGCCATGCTGTCAGCGCTGACCCAGGCCTGCCCGCACGTGGACAATACGCGAGGCAGCCAGGTGTCACTGACTGCGGATCCTGAATGAAACGAAACCCGCGGGCCATCGAGGCGAGCAAGCGCCGCGGAGAGCGCTGGTGGCGAGCGCCTGGAGTCAGTGATCTGCCAGTCCAGATCGGGATTGGCGCCGATGATCCGTTCGACCTGGGCGACCACCGCCGGCGTATCCCAGCGGTGATGCCGGGACGGTCCGCCGAGCAGAATCAGCCCCTGTCGGGGATCGCGTCGCTGCGCCGGCTGCAGCGGGTTCAGCGGCCCTTCACTGGCGATGATGTGCGGATGCACCGGAGGCGTATCGTGGCGCGGAACGATGCAGGTATCGAAACAGCCCACCGGCACGTTTGGGCGCATCAGGTAGACCGTCCGGCCGCCGCGGGCGCGGCGCGCAGCGAGCAATGCAAACTGGCAGGCGCGGCCGGCACCGACGAGGAGATCAGGATCGGGCAGCGCGGTGCCGGCGGGGAAGCGCGCGCTCAGGAAATCGATGATATGGGCGCCGTGGCGAGGGCTGACCGCGACGCGGTAAGCTTCGACGGGAACGCGTCGCGCCAGTGCGGTCAGCAGACCTTCGCTCTGGCGCTCGTGTCCGCGCTTGCCATCGGCAAGCTGCCAGACCACGAGCGCCCGACTGCTCATCGCGCGCGCCGTTGCGCCGCGAGCACACTCAGTCGACGAGCGTCAGCCAACCGGGGTGCGCTTCGCGCCGGCCCTGCACGATATCGAGATAAACCTCCTGCAGTTTGCGCGTCATGGGGCCGCAGGAGCCGCTGCCGATGGTGCGGTTGTCGAGTTCGCGGATGGGTGTGACCTCAGCCGCGGTACCGGTGAAGAAGCATTCGTCGGCGATGTAGATTTCATCGCGGGTGATGCGTTTCTCGACCACGTCGATGCCCTCCTCGCGGGCCAGTCGAATGACGCTATCGCGAGTGATGCCTTCGAGCGCCGAGGTGATCTCCGGGGTATAGAGCACACCGCGACGCACGACGAAGATGTTCTCCCCGCTGCCTTCGGCCACCATGCCCTCGTTGTCGAGCAACAATGCCTCGTCATAGCCGTCACGCGCCGCTTCCTGCAGCGCCAGTATGGAATTGATGTAGTTACCGCAGGCCTTGGCCCGGCACATGACGCTGTTGACCAGGTGGCGGGTGTAGGAGGAGGTCTTGATACGGATGCCCTTCTCGAGCGCATCGGCACCGAGATAGGCGCCCCAGAACCACGATGCAATCGCGACGTGAACGGAAAGATTCTGCGCATGCAGGCCCATGCCCTCTGATCCGTAGTAAACCAGCGGCCGGACGTAGGCGGAGCTCAATTCGTTGTCGCGGATGTTATCGACACAGGCCTCGCGGATCTCCTGCTGCGTGTAGGGGATGGGCATTTCGAGGATGTGCGCCGTATCGAACAGGCGCCGGATGTGATCGTCGAGGCGGAAGATGGCGGTGCCGGCAGTCGTCTCGTAGGCACGAATCCCCTCGAAGGCGCCGAGGCCATAATGCAGCGAATGCGTGAGGACATGCACGTTCGCTTCGCGCCATGGCACCTTGGTGCCATCCATCCAGATTACCCCATCGCGGTCGGCGTAGCTCATCGTCTCCACTCCTCAGATTGTGCTGGCATACGTTCACTCGAACAGTTCGTTCCAGAAGTCGATGACATGCTGGCGGTGATCCGCGAACTTGCCGACCTCGACCAGGCCGTCGATCTGTTGCAGGGCGCAACGATGGATGGCAGCGCGGTAGGCAAAATAAGCGTCGTGCAGACGCTTGCAGGCGTCTGCCGGATAGAGCGCCAGGTCAGCGATGATTTCGAGCAACCGCAGGTTGTCCGTCCAGTCCAGCAGTGCAGTATGTTCTGCCGCCCAGCGAAGGACAGCGTATTGCACCATAAATTCGATATCTGTAATACCTCCGGCGCCCTGTTTGAGGTCGAAAATGCTGCCCTTGCCGCGATCGAGTTCGCCTTGCATGCGATTGCGCATGGTCTTGATATCGGCCGCCAGCGTCGTTGCATCACGTCGGCGACCGAGGGTAGCGCGACGGATGTCAGCGAAGCGTTCGAGCAACCCGGCATCGCCGGCAATGCCGCGGGCGCGCACCAGCGCCTGCAGTTCCCAGGTCCAGGCTTTATCGGCCAGGTAGTCGGCGAAGCCCGTGGTCGAGGCCACGGCGAGGCCCGCATTGCCGCTCGGGCGCAGGCGGGTGTCTATCTCGTAGGCCACGCCGGCGCCGGTGGTAGTGGAAAGAATATGGATGAAGCGTTGTGCGAGCCGGGCGAAGAAGACATCGTTCTCGATGACCTTGGGTCCCGCCGTATGCTGCTCGCTGCCTGCACTGTCGTGCAGGAAGACCAGGTCCAGATCCGATCCGTAGCCGAGTTCCCAGCCGCCGAGCTTGCCGTAGCCGACGACGGCGAAGCCGGCATCGCGCGCGCTATCGCTTTCCGTGCAACGCGGCGCGCCGTGTCGCGCCGTGAGATCCGACCACGCCATGGTCAGCGTCATCTGGATACAGGCTTCGGCGATATAGGTGAGCTGGTCGCTGACCTGGGCTATGGGGAAATGGCCGGTGATATCGCTGGCGGCGACGCGCAGGACCTGTTGATTGCGGAACACCCGCAGCTGATCCATGGCCTGCTCCAGGCCGTCGTCAGGCCGGACCTGCGCCGTGACGAGCTCGAGCAGACGTGCCCTGTCAGGCGGAGCGAACAGTGCGCGCGGTTCGAGCAGTTCGTCGAGCAGCAGGGGCCAGGCAATGATTTTCTCGGCAATCCACGGGCTCGCTTCGAACAGCTCGATGAGGCGCCGGCGTGCCGCCGGATTGTCGGCCAGGAAGGTGAGATAGACACTGCGTCGGGCGATGGCATGGATGAGCTCGCCGAGGCGGCGCATGCTGGCATCGCTCACGTTCGCCGTGAACGCGGTTTCGAGTAGCAGCGGCATCAGCCGATCGAGGCGTTCGCGGCCATGGCGGCTGAGGCGGGCGAGGAAGCGTTCCGATTTGAGCGCCGCGAGGACCTCGCGGCGCGCCGGACTGAGGGTCTGGCCCAGACTGCGCGCGCTTTCTTCCAAGAGGCCGGCGTCGTCCGGCCCGGACCACAGTGCGCGCCAGGCATCGTGTTCGGTGTCGTCAGGCGTGCTGCCTGGCGGTAGTTCGAGGAGTTCCTCGAACAAGGCCCGGGTGGCGTCACGGTGCCCGCTGAGCTCGGCCTCGAATTCGGTCCACGTCGCATGACGAAAGGCATGGGCGAGGCGCGCGCGACCGCTTTCGTCGTCGGGCAGGGCATGGGTTTGCTGATCACGCACCTGTTGCAGACGATGTTCGGTCGTGCGCAGATAGCGGTAGGCGGCGATGAGGCGGGTGGCGCCGGCCTCGTCGAGCAGGTCGAGTTCGCCGCAGGCTTCGAGGGTGGCCACGAGCGAACGTTGACGCAGGCGCGGTTCGCGGCCGCCGCGGATGAGCTGAAAGAGCTGGGCGGTAAACTCGATCTCGCGGATGCCGCCGCTGCCGCGTTTGACGTCGTTGGCGAGTTCGGCTGACGTCGCTTCGCGGTTGATCAGCGCCTTCATCTCGCGCAATGCCTCGAGCGCACCGAAATCGAGGTAACGGCGAAAGACGAACGGCTGCACGATGGCATCGAGTTGTTCGCGAGTGGCCGCATCGCCCGTGATCGCTCGAGATTTGATCAAAGCGTAGCGTTCCCAATCGCGGCCGTGTACGGCGTAGTAGTGTTCGAGTGCCGCGAGGCTCGTCGTCAGCGCGCCGCCGTCGCCGAACGGACGCAGGCGCATATCGACGCGAAAGACGAAGCCCTCGGCCGTGGTCTCGTTCAGCATGGCGATGAGTTCACGGCCGATCCGATCGAAGTAGTCCTGGTGTTCGAGGGCGCGCCGCCCGCCGACGGTCTCGCCTGCACCGCCATAGATGAAGATCAGATCGATGTCCGAGGAGAAGTTGAGTTCACGGCCGCCGAGCTTGCCCATGCCGAGCACGAGGAGCTCCAGTGGCTGCCCGTGGTCGTCCAACGCGCGGCCGAAGCGGGCAGCCTGTGCTTCATGCTGCCAGCATACGGCGGCGGCGAGGCAGGCGTCGGCAAAATCGGACAGCTCCGCCATGACGTCATCGACGGCGGCAGCCGAGATGATGTCGCGCCAGGCGATGCGGGCCATCTCGGCCTGACGCAGCCGGCGCAGCGCGCGCCGCGCGACCGGAGTCTCGTCGACCCCGGCGAGCGCTGCGGCGAGGCGGCTGTCGAAGACCTCGCGCGAGCATGGCGCCTGCTCCGCCGCGCGCAGGGCCTGGAAGTCGGCGGGACGGGCGATGGCGAAATTGGCGATGAAGGGCGACACGATGAAAGCCCGCACCAGCGCTTCGTCGATGGCGGCGTCGAGCCCGGCCGCAGCGCAGCTCTCGTTATAGCGCTCGATGAGCACCGCGGATTCATCGGCCAACGTGGACGGCAGTTCGGTCGGTAGTGCGATAGGCTTGGAGGCGGTCATGGCGTCTCGCGCGCTGGTTGATCATTAGCGTCGCGGCAGGGACACTCTGCGCGCCCGGCCGACAACGTCGGGCATTGTCCATCAATTGGCGCGCTCACGTCATGAACAGCCAC
>JBBDTC010000249.1:0-3705 GCA_040904625.1 Gammaproteobacteria bacterium | reverse complement strand
GGGCCGCTATCCCGCCGCCGCAGTAGATGCGGCCTAAGTCAGACAGGCTGCTAGCGCTCTCAGTGACCGCGATGGCGGCACCCCCCTGACCGTGATCTCCCGCCAGCTGATGTCATCGATGCAAGATTCCCCTATCCTCGAGCCGCTCAACGCGCGTCAGCGCGAAGCCGTCACCACGGATGCGCCGCAGGCGCTGGTGCTGGCCGGTGCCGGCAGCGGCAAGACCCGCGTCCTCGTTCATCGTATCGCCTGGTATTTACATACCGGACAGGCGTCGCCCCACGGCATTCTCTCAGTAACCTTCACCAACAAGGCCGCAGCGCAGATGCGCGGGCGTATCGAGCAGCTGACCGGTCATCCGCCCGGCGGCATGTGGGTCGGCACGTTTCACGGCATCGCGCATCGCATCCTGCGTGCCCATGCGCGCGAAGCCGGGCTGCCGGAGAATTTCCAGATCATCGACGCCGAGGATCAGCAGCGTGTGATCCGGCGGACCATCCGGGGGCTGAATCTCGACGACAACGAATGGCCGGCGAAAGAGGCCCAGTGGTTCATCAATGCGCGCAAGGATGACGGGCAGCGCCCTCAGCATATCGATGATTACGGTGACAGCGCGCTGAGAACGATGGTCGATATCTATCAAGCCTACGAGGAGGCATGTGCGCGTTCCGGCCTGGTCGATTTCGCCGAGCTGCTGCTGCGCGCCCACGAGATCTGGCAAACTCATCCCGGCCTGCTGCGCCATTACCGCGAGCGCTTCTGGCACGTTCTGGTCGACGAATTCCAGGATACCAACGCCATCCAGTATGCCTGGCTGCGGCAGCTCGTCGGCGATTCCGGCAATATCTTCGTCGTCGGCGACGACGATCAGTCAATCTACAGCTGGCGCGGCGCTCGCGTCGAGAACATGCAGCGCTTTCGCGACGATTTCCCAGCCCACGCTCTGGTGCGCCTGGAACAGAACTACCGCTCCACCGGTAATATCCTCGAGGCGGCCAATGCGCTGATAGCGAACAACCCGAGCCGTCTGGGCAAGGAGTTGTGGACCGCCGGCAGCAAAGGCGAGGCGATCACCCTCTATTCCGCTTACAACGATCTCGACGAAGCGCGGTTCGTCGTCGATCGGATCGAGCAGTGGCGCGCCCATGGCGGCCGCCTCGCCGAATGTGCCGTGCTCTATCGGGTCAGTGCCCAGTCGCGCGTACTCGAGGATGCACTACGTCAGGCCGAGTTGCCCTACCGCGTCTACGGTGGCTTTCGCTTCTACGAGCGCGCGGAGATCAAGGACGCCCTCGCCTACGTCCGCCTCGCAGCATGGCGCAGCGACGATGCCGCATTCGAACGCATCGTCAACGTACCGACGCGCGGCGTCGGTCAGCGTAGCCTCGAAGAAATACGAGCCGTCGCGCGGCGTGAACGCATCACCTTGTGGGACGCGACGCGTCAACTGGTGGCAACGCGCGAACTCGGCGCCCGCGCCATCGGCGCGCTGCAACGATTTCTCGACCTGATCGATCGTATCAGCGCGCAGGTCGCCGAGCTCGATCTGGTGGCGCTGCTCGAGGAGGTCATTGCCTCGAGCGGCCTGATCGAGCATTACCGGAAGGAGAAGGGTGAACGTGGCCTCGATCGCATCGACAATCTGGAGGAACTGGTCAGCGCCGCGCGCGATTTCACACCCTCGCCCGAGGACGAAGACGTGCCCGTCCTGGCCGCGTTCCTCGCTCACGCGGTGCTGGAATCCGGCGAAGGTCAGGCTGACGCCTACACCGACAGCGTGCAGCTGATGACCTTGCATTCGGCCAAGGGCCTGGAGTTTCCGCAGGTCTTCCTGGTCGGTGTGGAAGAAGGGCTTTTTCCCCATCAGCGTTCGAGTAACGATCCGGCGCAGCTCGAAGAAGAGCGCCGACTTTGCTACGTCGGTATTACGCGCGCGATGCGGAAGCTCGTGATCACGCACGCTGAATCACGGCGCCTGCACGGCGCGGACTACTATCCCCAACCGTCGCGCTTCGTGCGGGAACTGCCGCGCGAAGTACTCGAAGAAGTCCGCCTCGGAGGACGTCTGACCAGCGCCCGCGGCGCATTCAATCCACGCCGGCAGGAGTCATCCGCCAACGGCCTGCAGCTTGGCCAGCGTGTGATCCATCGCATCTTCGGCGAGGGAGTGGTGCTCGACTTCGAGGGGCATGGCGCCCATTCGCGGGTGCAGGTCAATTTCGCCGGGGCCGGCACCAAATGGCTGGTGGCGGCTTACGCAGGGCTCGAAGCCGTTTGATGTCGGGCCCGTCAGCGCGCGCCGGAGACCATGTAATCGACCGCAGCCTTGACGTCTTCATCGGAGAAATCCGGTCGACCGCCTTTAGGCGGCATCATTCCGGCATCGCCCATGAAGCCGTTGATGGAACTGTGGTAGAGCGCCTCGATGCCTTTCTCCAGGCGCGTCTTCCATGCTGCGGTATCGCTGAGCTTCGGCGCGCCGGCAGCGCCCGGCGTGTGGCAGACGAAGCAGGCCGAGTCGTAGACTTCCTTGCCGCGGCCATTGTCCGCCGTCGCTTCAGCAGCTGTTGCCGTTTCGCCCTGTTCGTCTTGCGCGGCTGCTGTCTGTTGGTCTTGATCCTGGTCCGCTGCGGCTGATTCAGCTTCGTCGGTGGAGGCACTATCACTCTCACCCGTCTCGGCGTCGTCATCCTGGCTTGCCGTTGCTGCTTCCGGTTCGGCCGTTGGCGCGCCATTGCCCTCATCCTCGTCCGTGGCACTGCCATTACCGCCGCCGACTGCCGCGATCATGTAATCCACGGCAGCCTTGACCTCGGCATCGCTCAGCGACGGGTTACCGCCACGCGCCGGCATCATGCCGGCATCACCGGTATAGCCGTTGATGGCGTGGTCGTAAAGCGTCGCAACACCCTGATCGAGGCGTGCTTCCCAGGCTGCCATGTCGGCATGTTTGGGCGCGCCGGCAATGCCTTGAGCATGGCAGGCGAAGCACGCTTTGTCGTAGACGGCCTTGCCCGTATCCGCGCTCGGCGCCGCGCCCGCGGTCTCCGCATCGGCCGCGTCAGTGCCGGCGGCAGCAGCCGGCGCCGGCGCCGGCGCCGTGGCAGCGATGCTCAAGGTTTCCGGGCCGGTATTGACCTGCCCCATCGGAGCGACACGGGCAGCGACGCCGTCGCTGGGTATGTAATTCTCCTGCGCGCTGCGGCTGACCACCTTGGCCAGGATGAAGGCCAGAATGCCGATCACGCACAGGCCCACCAGCACCAGGGAGAAGTTGCGAACGAATACCGAGTCGTCGTGATTACTCATGATCTGCTCTCGAAAGGAAGGTTCCAGGGATAGATTCGTCGCGGGTGCCGAGCGCGGCTCGCGAGCCGCGCGCATTATAGCCAATAAGCCCCGTTCCTCTAACCCGGACGTACGCTCAGACGTTTGGAGAGTTGCCGGCCACTGGCCGCTGCGCGCTGCGACGGGCCCTGAGGCCCCTGGCACGGGAATCGGCCACCGCATCAACAGGCTTTCCAACACGCCCGTCAGCCTGTAGCTTATGCCGCCCTGAAGCGCCCGTAGCTCAGCTGGATAGAGTGCTGCCCTCCGAAGGCAGAGGTCACAGGTTCGAATCCTGTCGGGTGCGCCAAAATCTCCAATAAAATCAGGCTGGTTGAGGGGGCGTCGGCCCTTGTCGGCGAGGTTCTGCCGCAGCGG
>JBBDTC010000248.1:0-22240 GCA_040904625.1 Gammaproteobacteria bacterium | reverse complement strand
CGTTTTGCAGGCAATAGCGGGACTATTGGCAATAAACGCAACGCCGCAGCGGCCGCTCAGGGCCAGCCGAATGTACAGATAATTTTGGCCAGGGTCCTTACATCGATCTTCACGACCCGATGGCCTGCTATCGTACCGATCATATGTCCCTCGACCTGATGACGAAACCTGAACTTCCATGCATAAGCAGCCCGACGCCCCCGCTCCGACGACGCTGCACGCCGCCCTGGGCGCCGAGCGTGGTGTGGTCTGCCTGGTTGGCGCGGGAGGGAAGAAGAGCACCATGTACGCGCTGGCTGCGGGCTGCGCGGGGCGGGTGGCCTTGTCGTCGACCTCGCATATGTACCGTTATGCCGGGAGCAGCGTCGATCAGGTCATCGAGGTGGGCGATTACCTGCCCCGCGCGGCGGCGACGGCACGCGTGGTTGCCTACTGCGGGCCGACCGATACGCCGCAGCGTGTCGGCGGGTTGAGCGAGGAACAGTTGGCGGAGTTGGCGGCGCGCCGCGAATTCGATCTCATGCTGATCAAGGCCGACGGCGCGCGTGCACGCTTGATCAAGGCGCCGGCTGCCCACGAGCCGCTGATCCCGGCGTGGGCCGACACGGTTATTGCGCTGGTCTCGGCACGGGTGTTGGGGCGGCGTCTGAGCGACGGTATCGCACATCGCCCGGAGCAGGTCGCGGCAGTGGTGGATGCCGATCTCGCGACGCCGCTGACCGCCGTCCACCTGGCGCGACTGCTGAGTTCGGTCCATGGCGCGCTCAAAGGGGTCGGTGCGGCAACGGTCGTACCCTTGATCAACATGGTCGACGATGCAGCCTTGCACGAGCAGGCTCACACCGCCGCACGGCTCGCGCTGGCGTCGACGACGCGTTTCGAGCGGGTTGTGCTCGGCGTCATGAAGGAGGGACGTGTGGTCGAAGTCGTAAGGCGCTGAATGCGCCGTAGAGCCTTGCAGCGAGGTTCAGCCGCTGACGACCTTGGCCATGGCATCGATGAAGTAATCGATGTTGGCGCCGTTGATTCCGGCAACATTGATGCGGCTGGAGTCGACCATGTAGATGCCGAACTCTTCCTGCAGGCGCCTGACTTCGGCTGCACTGACGCTGAGGAAAGAGAACATGCCGCGCTGCTCGCGGATGAAGCCGAAATCCCGGCCGGTCGCCGCGGTGAGACGCTGGGCGAGGAGATCGCGCAGGCCATTGATGCGTTCACGCATGCCATCGAGTTCGGTGATCCAGGCCTCATGCAGGGCTTCGTCGTTGAGGATGATTTCGACGATGGCGGCGCCGTGGGCCGGCGGCATCGAATAGATGCCGCGCACGACCGAGCCGAGCTGGGTCTGCACGATGCCGGTTTGGCGGGTGTCGGGATTGACGATTTGCAGTGCGCCGACGCGTTCGCGGTAGAGGCCGAAATTTTTCGAATACGAACTAGCGACGATAAGCTCCGGGCAGGCTTCGGCCATGATGCGCACGCCTGCGGCATCTTCTTCGAGGCCGTCGCCGAGACCCTGGTAGGCGAGATCGATGAACGGGGTGAAACCGCGTTCGTTGGCGAGCTCTGCGATTCGCGCCCAGTGTTCGGCCTCGAGGTCGACGCCGGACGGGTTGTGACAGCAGCCGTGCAGCAGCACCACGTCGTCGCGCGGGACTTTGCCCAGCGCGGCCAGCATGGCGTCGGCGTCGAGGCCGTGCCGGGCCTGGTCGTAATAGGCGTATTCGCGGATCTGCAGGCCTGCATTGCCGAGCAGCGGCACGTGATTGGCCCAGGTCGGATTGCTTACCCAGATGGTGGTCTGCGGGCGTGCGCGCTTGACCAGTTCGGCGGCGACGCGCAGCGCACCGCAGCCGCCCGGTGTCTGGACGCCGGCTACGCGCTTGTCGCGCAAGACCGTGTGACCCGAACCGAACATGAGGTCGCGTGCCGCCACGTTGAATTCAGGTGTGCCGGCCGGCCCGATGTAGCTCTTGGTCGTCTCCGTCTCGAAGCGGCGCCGCTCGGCGTCGGCCACGCTGCGCATGATGGGTGTAGCACCGGCTTCGTCACGATAAACCCCGACGCCGAGGTCGATTTTCTGGGTGCGCGCGTCTTCGCGAAAGGCGGCCATCAGGCCGAGGATGGGGTCGGGGTTTAGCGGTTGCAGGGCTTCGAACATGCTCGTATGCGGCTCCGGCGGAGAGGTCTGTGGGAGGGGCGCGCGACTATAGCACACGGCCTCTGTACAGCGCAGAGCTGGGCGTGTGCCTGGACTCTCAGCGGTCGAAGCAGCGCCGGCTGGCAGCGGCGTGGCGGAGCTGGTCCAGTTCTGCATCGACGCCATGGCGGCGCGCGGCGGCGGCAGTGGCGGCGACTGCGCGATAGGGCAGATAGTAGAACGCCGGTGTCCACAGGGTGCCGACGAATATCGCCGCAGCATGGCGTGGGTCGTCCCAGTACTGCGCGCGGTAATCGAGCCCGGCGCGCATGAGTTCGAGGCGACGGGCATACAGTGCCTGGCAATCGAGAGTCGATGGCGCGAGCGGCGCGGGGCGGCTCGGGCCGAACAGCAGTTCATAGCCATCGGCGATACGCCCGCGTGTGAACGCCCGTGCCTGTTCGGCGCTCAGGGTGGGTAGAACCGGATCGGCCAGCACGGCAGGTGTGCAGGACAGGCAGCCGAGCAGGAGGATGACGAGTAGACGCATGAGCGGGTTCTCCGATGCAGACTCGAAGACCTGGGCGGGGGACCGCCGTTGGAACTCGGGTGATCGGGGCGTTAGTCGGAGTACCGCGTGCGACGCCGCCAGCGCCGCACGCGGACAGGAATCGCTGGCGCTTACTCCACCGGTTCTATGTAGAGGAAGGACAGACCGGCCGAGGCGCCGAGACCCGTGCTCGATTCCAGCGCCAACGGCTGCAGGCCGATATTCTTGGCTCCGCCGCCGACCAGTGCTTTCGCGCCGAGCCCCAGACCCGCCGCCGCGGACGCTTCGCCGCCGACGTATCTGCCGCCGAGCGCTTTGGCGCCGGGGCTGACATCGTCGGTCGCGGCGATGACGGTGAAGGCGATTTTCTCGTCTTTCTTGAAGCTCAGGTCGAGGCCGAGCGCGATGCCGGTCTCTCCGACATATTCTTCGCTGGCGCCGCCTTTGGAATACACACACTTGACGTCCGCGGTGGAACGGATGATCAGATTCAACCGCGAGCCCGGTATTACCGAACAAGTCAACACGCCAACCTCCAGCCCGCCTCGAGCCTGCGCCTGGCCGAGCGGGGCGCCGATGCCGGCGATGGCCAGGGCGAGTGCAAATGCTTTGCTTGTTTTCATTGAAGATGTTCCTTATTGAATTTCTGGATTCTGGCTCCCGAACGGCGTTCCCGACTGGGGATATGCAGGGGCACCGTAGCGGCCGATTTTCGCAATCACGCGCAGGTGCTGTCCAGGAGCGGCCTTGTGAAGCAGGTCCCGTATCGGCCGTGCTCTCGAATGCTTTATCATGAACTGTATATAAAAACAGTATTCCGCGAGAAGTCACGTTCTCGACTCATGCCCATGACCACGTCCAATCTACCAACCTATGCCGAGCTGCAGTGCCTGAGCAACTTCACTTTTCTGCGTGGGGCTTCGCATCCCGAAGAACTGGTCCGAACTGCTGCGCGGCTGGGTTATCGCGCACTCGCACTGACCGACGAATGCAGTTTCGCGGGTCTCGTTCGCGCCCATGTCGCGGCGCGCGAACATGCCTTGCATCTGATTGCCGGAACACAGCTCGTGCTCGATGACGGATTGCGGGTGGTCGTGCTTGCCGACAGCGCCGCCGCCTATCGGAACCTGTCGGCCATCATCTCCCGTGGGCGCCGTCGTCAGGAAAAGGGCCGCTATGCGTTGGCGCGCGCGGATCTGATGGATCTCGAACAGGGCCTCGTGATCTGGATCCCGGCATACAGCGCGGACGATGCCGCCCATGCAGACTGGTTGGCGCGGTGCTTTCCCGGACGGGCCTGGATCGGGCTCGGACTGTTCTATGGCGGCGACGATGATCGCCGACTCGCGCACGTCGAGTGCCTGTCCGCTGCCAGCGGCCTGCCGGTGACGGCCGCCGGTGATGTTCACATGCATCACTGCTCACGCCAGGCGGTGCAGGATACGCTTACTGCCATTCGTCTCGGCACGACAGTGATGGCCGCGGGCGATGCCCTGTTCGCCAATGCCGAGCGTTACTTGCGTCCGCGCCAGTGCCTGGCGCGGATCTATTCTCGCGACTTGCTGGCCGAGACGGTGCGCATCGCTGCGCGCTGTCGTTTCAGCCTCGACGAGCTCCATTACGATTATCCGCGTGAACTCGTGCCTCGAGGTGCGACGCCGGCAGGACATCTGCGCGCCCTGACCACGGCCGGCATGCGCCGACGGTGGCCGGCGGGTACGCCGGCGCGAGTCGAACGGCAGATCGAGCACGAGCTCGCGCTAATCGCCGAACTCGAATACGAGGCCTTCTTCCTTACCGTGCACGATATCGTCGCGTTTGCGCGCGGCCGCGGCATTCTGTGCCAGGGGCGCGGGTCGGCGGCGAACTCCGCGGTGTGCTACGCGCTCGGTATCACCGAGGTCGATCCGGCGCGCATGGAGATGCTGTTCGAGCGTTTCGTATCGAAGGAACGCGATGAGCCGCCGGACATCGATGTCGATTTCGAACATCAGCGCCGTGAAGAAGTGATCCAGTACATCTATGCCAAGTACGGACGCGAACGCGCGGCGCTGGCCGCGACGGTCATCACCTATAAGTTACGCAGTGCCGTGCGCGACGTCGGCAAGGCGCTCGGTATGAGCCGCGAACAGGTCGAACGTCTCGCGCGCAACCTCTATTGGTGGGATGAAGGCACGGCCATACCGCAACGCCTGCGGGAAGTCGGCTTCGATCCCGACAACGCCGTCATCCGTCGGCTGATCGTGCTCGTCCGGGCCGTGCTCGGCTTCCCCCGGCATCTCTCCCAGCATGTCGGCGGCTTCGTCATCGCCGACCGCCCGCTGTCGGATCTGGTGCCGATCGAGAATGCCGCGATGGCCGAACGCACGGTCATCCAGTGGGACAAGGACGATCTGGAAACCCTCGGTCTGCTCAAGGTCGATTGCCTCTGCCTCGGCATGTTGAGCGCGATCCGGCGGTGCTTCGAGCTCATCGAGGGGTGTGATGGGCGGCGTCTCGACATGGCTGCCATCCCGGCGGACGATGCACCGACCTACGCCATGATCCAGCGCGCGGATACAGTTGGCGTATTCCAGATCGAGTCGCGGGCGCAGATGGCGATGTTGCCGCGCCTCAAACCGGCCAGCTATTACGACCTCGTCATCGAGGTGGCAATCATCCGTCCGGGGCCGATCCAGGGCGAGATGGTGCATCCCTACCTGCGTCGCCGTAACGGCGAAGAGGCGGTGAGCTATCCGAGCGAGGAGGTCCGCAGTGTGCTCGAGCGCACGCTCGGCGTGCCGCTGTTCCAGGAGCAGGTGATCAAACTCGCCATGGTCGCCGCGGGCTTCTCACCGGGTGAGGCCGATCGCCTGCGCCGTTCGATGGCGACGTGGAAGCGCAATGGCGGACTCGAACAATTCCGCGAGCGGCTCGTCGAAGGCATGCGGGAACGCGGCTACAGCGCTGCGTTTGCCGAGCAGATCTTCAATCAGATCCAGGGCTTCGGCGAGTATGGCTTTCCCGAGTCGCACTCAGCGAGTTTTGCCTTGCTGGCCTATGTCTCGGCCTGGCTGAAGTGCCACGAGCCGGCAGCGTTCACGGCGGCGCTGCTGAACAGTCAGCCGATGGGCTTCTATGCACCCGCCCAGCTCGTCCAGGACGCCCGCCGCCATGGCGTCGACGTGCGTGCGGTCGACGTCACGATGAGCGCCTGGGAGGCCTCGCTCGAGCCCGCCGCGGACGGCCGGCAAGGTCCTGCACTCAGGCTCGGTCTGGCCCAGGTCAAGGGTTTTGCCATGGCCGCCGCCCAGCGTGTGCTGGCCGCGCGCGCGCTGCTGCCGTTCGACGACGTCGACGACCTCGCCGGCCGGGCCGCACTCGATCGCGGCCAGCTGCGCGCGCTTGCCGCTGCCGGCGCACTGCGTACGCTCAGCGGCAACCGCCATCAGGCCGGCTGGGCCGCACTCGGCGTCGAGCCGTCCTTGCCGGTGCTGGCGGGCACCGCCGTGCGGGAAGGTACGCCGCTGTTACGGGTGCCGCGCGAAGGCGAGGACATCGTCGCCGACTACGCCACCACCGGTCTGACGCTGGGCCGTCATCCACTGGCCCTGCTGCGCCCGCAGCTCGTGCGCCGCCGTGTGCTCAGTGCCGCGGATCTCGGACGTTGTCGGCATGGGGAAGCCGTGCGTACCGCGGGGCTGGTCATCACCCGGCAGCGGCCGGGAACAGCCACCGGCGTCGTCTTCGTCACCCTGGAGGACGAGACCGGCAGTATCAATGTGATCGTCTGGGCCAGCCTGGTCGAGAGCCAGCGCCGTGAACTGCTCGAGGCACGGTTGCTCGAAGTCACCGGCGAGGTCCAACGCGAGGGCGAGGTCATCCACGTCATTGCCCGGCAGCTCGGCGATCACAGTGCGCTGCTCGGGCGCCTGGCGATCGGCTCGCGGGACTTTCACTGAACGGCGCGCCCACAAGCGCTGCGACATTGCATTTTGCGACATTGCATTTAGTGACCGTCCTCGTACAATGCGCGCTCCCTATTGCACCGCCGCATTTGCCTGAGCAGAAAGATGCAAAAACCCCACGTAAAACCCGCCAACCCCTGTTTCTCCTCGGGGCCTTGCCCGAAGCGTCCGGGTTGGGAACCGGCTGCCTTGAGCCATGCCCTGCTCGGTCGCTCGCATCGCTCCAAGCCCGGTGCAGCACGCCTGAAAGAGGCAATCGACCTCACCCGCAGCGTACTCGGCGTGCCGGCCGACTACCGCATCGGCATCGTGCCCGGTTCCGATACCGGTGCGGTGGAAATGGCGTTGTGGAGCCTGCTTGGCGCGCGCGGGGTGGACGTGCTCGCCTGGGAGAGCTTCGGCGCTGATTGGGTCACCGACGTGCTCGACGTGCTGCGCATCGATGATGCGCGCAAGTTCGTTGCCCCCTATGGTGAATTGCCGGATTTGACGGCGGTCGATTTCGCCCGCGACGTCGTCTTCGTCTGGAACGGCACGACTTCGGGCGTCAAGCTGCCCGACGGCGCGTGGATCAGCGATGACCGCGCAGGCCTGACCATCTGCGACGCAACCTCGGCCGCTTTCGCCATGCCGCTGCCCTGGAACAAGCTCGATGTCGTCACCTTCTCGTGGCAGAAGGTGCTCGGCGGGGAAGGCGCTCATGGGGTCATCGTGCTGTCGCCGCGTGCGGTGGAACGCCTCGAGTCCTATACGCCGCCGCGACCGCTGCCGAAGCTCTTCCGCCTGACCAAGAAAGGCCAACTGGACGAAGCCATCTTCGCCGGTGCGACCATCAACACCCCATCCATGCTGTGCGTCGAGGATTATCTCGATGCGCTGCGCTGGGCCGAATCGATCGGCGGGCTCGACGCCTTGTGCATGCGTTCGCGGCAAAACCTCGCCGTGCTCGAAGCCTGGGTCGCCAAGACGCCCTGGATCGAATTCCTCGCCGCCGCAGACGCCGAACGCTCGAATACCTCGATCTGTCTCAGCCTCACCGCGGATTGGTTTCTGGCGCTGTCGGCCGACGATCAGGCCGCCCTGACCAAGAAGATCGCCGGCCTGCTCGAAGAAGAACAAGCGGCCTACGACGTCAACGGGTACCGCAGCGCACCGCCCGGTTTGCGCATCTGGGGCGGGGCAACGGTCGAAGCGTCCGACATGGCCGCGCTGCTGCCCTGGCTGGAATGGGCTTACGGCCGCGTTGCCGCCGAACACGACTCGTTACAGCGCGGCGCCTGATCGGCGCTGCGCACTGGAGAACTCGCATGTACAAGGTATTCGTCGCCGATCAGCTCGCGCCCGAAGGCATAGCCGCTCTCGAGCAGTATCCCGAACTCGAGATCGATTTCTCGCCCGGCCTGGCCGTGGCCGAGGCCATCCCGCACGCGCAGGCCGCGGATGCCATCATCGTGCGCAGCGCAACGAAGATCAAAGGTGAACTGCTGGCCGCGGCGGAGAAGCTCAAGGTCGTCGGACGTGCCGGTATCGGTGTGGACAACGTCGATCTCGATGCGGCTACGGAGCGCGGCATCGTGGTCCTCAATACCCCGGATGCGAACGCCACGACCACTGCGGAACTTGCCATCGCCCACTTGTTCTCGCTGTGCCGCAATCTGCCGGCGGCCGATCGCTCGGTGCGCACCGGCAAATGGGAGCGCAACAACTTTCTCGGCACCGAGGTGTCGGGCAAGACCATTGGCATCATCGGCTTCGGTACCATCGGGCGGCTGGTCGCACGGCGCTGCCGCGGCCTCGAGATGCGCGTCGTCGGTTTCGATCCCTTCGTCACCGAAAAGACTTTCGCCGAACATGGCGTCGAGTGCTGCGAACTCGACGATTTGCTGGCCGAGGCGGATTTCGTCACCTTGCATTGCCCGGTGACCGAGGGCACGCGCAATCTGCTCAGCCGCGATCGCCTGCAGCTGATGAAGCGGGGTGCGCGTCTGATCAACTGCGCCCGCGGCGGACTGGTCGACGAAACCGCACTGGCCGAAGCCGTACACAGCGGGCATCTGGCGGGCGCAGCGCTGGACGTGTTCGAGCGCGAGCCTCCCGGCGCGACGCCGCTGTTCGATGAGACCAACATCCAGTTCACACCGCACCTGGGCGCCTCGACGCACGAGGCGCAGACCGCGGTTGGGGTCGAGATCGCGCATCAGGTAGCGGCTTTCCTCATCCGCGGTGAAGTCATCAACGCGGTGAATGTGCCGAGCATCGCGCCGGAAAAGCTGGCGCGCCTCGCGCCCTACCTGGATCTCGCGCGTAAGCTCGGCCGCGTACTCTGCCGCATGGCCGACGAGCCGCTTTCCGACATCGAGATCGGGATATTCGGCGAAGCCGCCAAGCTCGAGACCCACCCGATTGCGAGTGCGGCGATGGTCGGCCTGCTGTGCGAGCATCTTTCGGTACCGGTCAACTCGATCAACGCCATACATCTCGCCCGGCGCCAGGGTATCCAGTTGACCGAGGTCAGCTCGGCCGATTCACGTGACTATGTCTCGTTGATCCGCATTACTGCCAAAGGAGAAAAACACTCCGTCTGTCTCGAGGGTACGGTGTTCGACGAACTCCGTTCGCGCCTGGTGCGGGTCAATGCCTACGAAGTCGAATCACCGCTCGAGGGCAACCTGCTGTTTACCCGCCACGCCGATCAGCCAGGCGTGATTGGCACACTCGGCGACATCCTCGGCCGACGCGGCATCAATATCTCGCGCATGCAGGTCGGCGTCGCCAACGGTTCGCAGCTCGCCATCGCCGTCCTCGCCATCTCGCAGCCGCTCGACAACGACACACTCGATGCCATCGGCCGTATCGCGGCTGTCGACAAGGTGCTGCAGATCGCGCTGTAAGGGTCCGCCGCAGAATAACTGGGCGATTTGGGGCGTTGAGGCGCCCGGCTGCCGCGCGCCGGGGCACTGTCGATCTCGAGCCGCCCGTCGCACGAGCGGGCAAAGCCATCAGCGAAACTCAGCCCCAGGCCCAATGCCCCTTCGCGGGTGGTGAGGAACGGCTCGCAAGCCTGGCTGAGCGTGGCCTCGTCCATGCCACAGCCATTGTCGGCTATTTCGATTGCAAGCAACGGTCACGAACTACGCCTCAGGCCACCAGCCGATTGCCCAGCGCGACGGCATCCTGGGCTGAGCCATCGGCACTGATTTGCTGCCACAGATTACGGGCGATCAGAAAAGGCCGGCCGCCGACCAGCAGCGGTACCCGGGCGAGCGCCGGTTCCGCGCGCAGGTGCTCGATGAGGTCGCGTACTGCATCGACGTGATAGGTCATGGTGGCGGCGATAGCGATCAGGTCGGGCGGCCTTTGGGCGAGCGTGCGGATCAGATCTCCGGCCGGCGTATTGGCACCGAAATAGTCGCAGTCCCAGCCGTCGAGCTCGAAGAAATCGGCGACGATGCGCAGACCGATTTCGTGCAGGTCGCCTTCGACGCAAGTGCATGCTACGCGGCGGCCGTTGCGCGGCTCGGCGAGGATATCCCGATAGAACTGGTTCATGATGGTCAGGGTCGCCGCGGTGCAGAAATGCTCCTGGGCTACGGTGATGCGGTTCAGTTGCCAGAGGTGGCCGATCTCGCGCTGCGTAGTCTGGAACACATCGAGGTAGACGGCGCGCAAGGGCACGCCCTCGGCTACCGCTGCGACAATCAACTGTGCCGCGATGTGGCGCTCGCCGTTCAGCAGATGGGCGAGGTAGTCGCGGGCGAGCGCACCGTGCGGCGCTTGCACATCGATGAAGGAGGGTGGCTCGCTCGGTTGCCGGGGAAGTTGCGCGGCGAGCTGCGTCGCGTCCATGGCGGCAAGACCTCAGTTGGCGATATGCGTGAAAAATTGCAGACGGCTGCGTTTGGGATCGAGCTTGATGCCGCGCGGCATCTGGCGGTGGGAGTCCTTGTGCGCGGGACTGTGGTGCCAGGCCAGGAAGTTGGCTTCGTCGTCCCAGTAGGTGATCAGCCATACCTCTTCCGGCGCATCAACCGGACTGATGACGTCCATCTTGATGAATCCGGGCGCGTCATCGACCAGGTGCGGGCGTGCACGAAAGGCCGCTTTGACCGCATCGACAGTCTCATTGAAAACGGCAAAGCGACTCATGGCCACGAACCCGTCGTTCATGCTCGCTGATCATACCTGCGCTCGATAGGTGTGTTTGTACGGCCCATCACACCGGCGCGCCGGCGCTCGGCAGTTCGTCGAGGTGCGCCGTGTTGGCGAGTTCGATGAGGCGCCAGGGCGGGTTGGGGTCGACCTCGGTGACCGAAGTATTGGCAACCGTGAGATCGGGCGCTATGACGTGGCCGTTGCAATCGACCAGGCGGGTGAGCAGCGAACGCAGAACCAGGCCATGCGTGACCACGACGAGGTCGCCGTCGAGATCGGACGCGTGCGCACGTAGCTCCGCCCAGGCACGGTCGACACGGGCGTGGAAGACCGGCCAGGTCTCGCCGCCCGGGGGATCGTAATCCGCCGCGAGGATATCGAGCGTGCCGAACTCGGCGTAGGGACGGCCGCGGATGTCGCCGAAATTCCGCTCGCGCAGCGCCGCACTCTCGATCAGCCGGGCGCCGGTATGGTGATGGATTCGCGCGGCGGTCATACGCGCGCGGGCATAGTCGCTGGTCACGATCTGCGCAATGCGGCGCGACGTCAGGCTGCGCCCGAGCCGTTCGGCCTGGTCGAGGCCCTGCTTGCCGAGTACCGTGTCGGGAAACTGCACGACGCGACCGGCATTGAACTCGGTTTCGCCGTGGCGGATGAGGAGCAGTGCCATGCGTGTCGATGTCCTGGTTTGCGTTCAGCCGGCCAAGTACTTCGTTAAAAGCGAAACACCCCGTAACCACGCCGGCCCAGCGGCGCGTTCAGCGCCGCGCTGATGGCAATGCCGAGCGCGTTGCGCGTATCGACCGGGTCGAGAATGCCATCGTCCCACAGCTCGGATGTGGAGTAATAGGCCGACAACTGGTGCTGATAGGCTTCCAGAGTTTCGTGATAGACGCGATCGAGCGTCGCCTGATCGACAGCCTCGCCGCGGCGCTCGAGCTGCCGCAGTTTGACGTCAGCGAGGGTCTTGGCGGCCTGCTCGCCGCCCATCACGCCGATTTGATGGTTGGGCCAGGAAAATACCAGGCGTCCATCGAAGGCCCGGCCGCACATGCCGTAGTTGCCGGCGCCGAACGACCCATGGCACATGATCGTGAATTTCGGTACGTGGCTGCCGACCTGCGCCATGATCATCTTGGCACCGTCCTTGGAGATGCCGCGGGCTTCGTACTCGCGCCCGATCATATAGCCGGTAATGTTCTGCAGGAACACGATGGGCGTGTCGTTCTGATTGCACAGTTCGATGAAATGGGCGCCCTTCAAGGCACTGTCGTTGAACAGCACGCCGTTGTTGGCGAGGAAGCCGACCTTGTACCCCCACAGGTTGGCGTAGCCGCATATCAGCGTCGTGCCGTAGGCGGGCTGATATTCATGGAATCGGCTGCCGTCGACCAGGCGGGCGATGACCTCGCGCATTTCGAAGGCGCGCTTGATGTCGTCCGGAATGATGCCGTAGAGCTCGTCCGGGTCATAGTAGGGATCTTCGACCGGGTCCTGCTGCAAGGGCCACTTGGCCGGACGATCCCATTGCTGGACGATCTCACGTCCGAGCGCGATGGCCTCGAGTTCCGAGCTGGCCGGGTAGTCGCAGGTGCCGCTGACCTGGGTATGCAGGTCGCAGCCGCCGAGCTCGTCAGCCGTGACGACTTCACCGGTCGCTGCCTTGACCAGCGGCGGCCCGCCGAGGAACACCGCGCCGGTGCCGCGGACGATGACCGAGTAGTCGGACAGGGCCGGAATATAAGCGCCGCCGGCGGTGCAATGGCCGAACACCAGTGCCAGCTGTTTGACGCCGAGTTCCGACAGGATGCACTGGTTACGGAAAATGCGTCCGGCCATGTATTTGTCCGGGAACAGTTCGGACTGTAATGGCAGGAAGCCGCCGGCGCTGTCGCAAAGATGGATGACCGGCAGCCGGTTCTCGATGGCGATATCCAGGCAGCGCACGATCTTCTTGACCGACAGGGGATACCAGGCGCCGCCCTTGATGCTCGAATCGTGAACACACAGGATCACTTCGCGCCCCTGGACCATGCCGATGCCGGTAATGCAGCTCGCGCCGGGCGCTTCACCGTCGTAGGCCATGTTGGCGGCGAGCGTGGAGAATTCGAGCAACGGCGTACCCGGGTCGAGCAGCTTGTCGATGCGCTCCCGCGGCATCATCTTGCCGTGGCTGGCGAGACGTTCGACGTCACGGGCGGGGCGCTCGAAGCGGGCCGCCTGCTGGCGCCGGTGCAGCTCCTCGGCGAGCGCGCGATTATGCGCGGCATTACGGCGGAAATCCGCCGAATTGGTCTGGATGGTGGATTGGATACGTGGCATCAGTCAGTGGCTTTGAGCGCGGCTAACAGCGCGCCTTTGTCGAAATTTTCGTTGAGGGCGACGTGCACGGCCTCGATCACGCCGTCGCGCGGAGCGACGATATTGACCTGCATCTTCATCGATTCGATGACCAGCACGGTGTCTCCGGTCTGCACCGTTGCACCCGTCTCGGCGTGGACGGCGACGACGACCCCAGGCATGTCGGCGCGCAGCACATCGTCGCCGCCGGCAGCGTGCTGAGCGGCGGCGATGGCATCCTCATAGCCGACCGAATAGCTGCGGCCGTCGATACGCAGGTGCAGTCGGTCACCTTCCCAGACCCGCCATACATGATAGCTGCGCCCGCCCATCTCGAGCGTAACGGCGCCGTCGCCGGCAGCGCTTTCGCGCACGGTGTGCGCGCGGCCGTCGATGTCGAGGACGAGGTCCGGCCGGCGCGCCCGCACGGACACGTCATGGTCTTTCTGATCCAGCGTGAATTTGAAATCGAGCCCCATGATCAATCCCGTCTGCTCAATTGCGCCAGGCGCCGATCGAGGCATAGGGTTCGGGCGTGTCCCGGGCCAGGCGCCGGAACTCGGCGACGCCGAGCGCCGCAGCGGCGAGTACTACCGCTTCTTGGTCCGCTGCGAGCTCGGGCGGGGCGAGGGCGGCGGCGTGCTCGGTGACGAAACCGGTGTGCAGCTCGCCGGCGCGGAATGCCGGATGCGCGAGGACGCGGCCGAGGTAGTCGATGTTGGTATCGACGCCGAGCAGCACGAACGCCTGCAGTGCCGCGATGCCGGCATCGATGGCGCTCGCGCGGTCCTGCCCATGGCAAACCAGCTTGCCTATCATCGAATCGAAGGCGGCGGAGACGTTCTGGCCCTCGATCACGCCGCTGTCGAAGCGCACGCCGTCACCTTGCGGGACGACGAGTTTGCGCACCTTGCCCGTTGCCGGGCGAAAATCCTGGTAGGGATCCTCGCAGCACAGACGGCACTCGATGGCATGCCCGCGCTGCGTGATCTCGTTCTGCCGCCAGGGCAGGCTTTCGCCGGATGCGATGCGCAGCTGGGCTTCGACGAGGTCGACGCCGCAGATCATCTCCGTCACAGGGTGTTCGACCTGCAGGCGAGTATTCATCTCGAGAAAATAGAACTCGCCGTCCGGCGCCAGGATGAACTCGATCGTCCCCGCGTTGCGATAACGTGCGCTGGCCGCGAGATCGGTCGCAGCCTGGCAGATCCGCGCACGCAGTTCAGGAGGCAGCGTCGCCGCCGGTGCTTCCTCGATGATTTTCTGGAAGCGGCGCTGAACTGAACATTCGCGTTCGAACAAATGCACCACATTGCCCTGGCCGTCGCCGACGACCTGGACCTCGATGTGGCGCGGTCGCTCCACGTAGCGTTCGGCGTAGATGCGGCGGTCGGCGAAATAGCGTTCGGCCTCGTCCATGGCGGTGCGCGCGCGCGGCGCGAGTTCGGCCGCTTCACGAACGATGCTCATGCCTTTGCCGCCCCCACCTGCCGCCGCTTTGATCAGCAGGGGAAAGCCGATTGCCGCAGCCTGGCTGACGAAGGCGTCCAAGGAACCGTCCTGGGTCACGCTCGGCGCCAGCGGCACGCCCGCACGCGCGGCAAAATCGCGGGCATGGACCTTGTCGCCCATGAGGCGGATGACCTCGGGCTGGGGGCCGACGAAAACCAGGCCGGCAGCTTCGACGGCGGCGGCGAAATCGGCATTCTCGGCCAGGAAGCCATAGCCTGGATGGACGCTGGCCGCGCCGCTGGTCTGGGCGGCGGCGACAATCTGCGCGGAATCGAGATAGGCCGCCGTGGGGATGTCGGCATCGAGTTCGATCGCCGCGTCAGCCAGCGCGACGTGCGGCGCGGTGCGATCAGCGTGATGGTAGACGGCGATGCAGCGCAGGCCGAGGCGCCGCGCTGTGTGCATGACGCGGCAGGCGATTTCGCCGCGGTTGGCAATCAGAATACTCTCTAGCATGGTGTGGCTGCGGACGTGACGGAATGCGTTGTCGATACGGTCTCGATAGCGTCCAGTATACCGCCCGCGGCCAGCCACTCTGACGGCACCGTGAGCGGCATGTCGAGGAGCATCTGAGCGTAGGCCTTGCCCTGGGGATCATGCCGCAGCGAGGCAACCCCGCCGCCGCCGAGCGCGCGCTCTAGAACGAAATTGTACGCGTTCAGTCCAGGCCAGTCATAGCGGGTCACGGGCCCCTCGACGAGATGGGCGAACCAGTCTGCGACGCGGGCCGCCGTCAGCTGCGCGCCGATGATCGGCAGGAATTCGACGCGGCGCGCGATGATGCCGATGTTGGCACTGTCTCCCTTGTCCCCGGAGCGCCCATGAGCGAGGCGGATCAAGGGTACCTGAGTGCCGTTGGCGGGCGTTGCCGTCTCTGCGGCGGCAGTCCTGGCCACGTCTGCTGGCTGTGCTGCGGCGGGCGCCGCTGCGGCGACGCCATCGGCCACGCTCAAGCGCTGTTGCTGCCCGTTCAGCCGCAGCGTCGGGGTAACCAGGGATTTGGGCACCAGGCAGGAGAACAGGCGTATCACTGGCTGCACCACGGGTCGGCCGCCGGCAAAACCGGTCAAGCCCGGCGCCATCGAGGTGGCGGCCGGGAAGATTTCGCGGCAGAAGATTTCCAATGCGCCGCGCTGAGCGTGTCGCACGGCCAGCTTGAGGACGACTTCACGGACGTTGGCGACGTGTGCATGCGGGCCGTAGGTCGCCTCGTTGCCGAGGATCTCGGGCGACACCTCGCTGAAATCCTCATGGCCGAGCGCCGCCGCAAGCCGCTGCGCCCGCGCGATGATGGCGGCGCCGACCCGAGCCGCCTTGGCTGCCGCGTCGATGCCGCCGATCATGAGCATGGCGGTCGCCCGGTAGCCGTCGGCGTAGGTGGCGCAGGCCTTGTACTCGGTGGCAGGCGGCAGGCCACGGGCGCCGCTGACCTGCACGCGATCGGCGCCGCTGGCCGCCAGTGTCACGGCCGAGAAATCACACACGACGTCCGGCAACTGGTAGCGCGCCGGGTCGCCGATTTCATAGACCACTTGTTCGGCGACGCTGGCTGGCGTGATGAGCCCGCCGGTGCCGGCTGCCTTGGTGATCTCGAAGCTGCCGTCGGCACGACATTCGGCGATGGGAAAGCCCATGTCGTCCCAGTCGGGTACCTGGGTCCAGTCGGTGAACAGTCCGCCGGTGCACTGCGTGCCGCATTCGATGATGTGTCCCGCCAGCGATCCCGCGGCGAGGCGGTCGTAATCGTCTTCCGCCCAGGCGAACTCGTGCATCAGCGGGCCGAGGACCAGGGCACTGTCGACGCAGCGCCCCGTGACCACGATGTCGGCGCCGGCGGCGAGCGCGGCGGCGATGGGTGTCGCACCGAGATAGGCATTGATGCTGGCCAGGCGCGGCGGCAGGATGTCGCCGGTATTCATCTCGCGTACATCGCGCTCACGCAGCGTATCCACGCAGTCGCTCAAGTCGTCGCCCTCGATCACGGCAATGCGCAGCGCCAGGCCGCGCGCCTCGACGAGTGCTTCGAGTGCGGCTCCGAGCGCAGCCGGGTTGATGCCGCCGGCATTACTGATGACGCGGATGCCGCGCGCGGCGATGTCATCGAGCAGCGGTTCCATGACGCCAGTGAGGAAATCCGTGGCATAGCCGGCGCCCGGGTCGCGCGCCTTCATGCGCGCCAGGATCGACATCGTGATTTCGGCCAGGTAGTCGAACACCAGGAAGTCGACATCGCCGCGCTCGACCAGCTGACGCGCGCCGTCGACCGAGTCGCCCCAGAATGCTGCACCGCAGCCGATTCGGACTGTCTGTTTCACTACGCTGTGTCTCAGCGACCGCTGAAACGCGGCGCGCGCTTCTCGTTGAAAGCGGCAAAACCTTCGCGCGCATCCTCGGTCATGGCCATCAGGGGCAGCATGAGCTGGGTGTACTCGAAGGCTTTGTCCAGCGGCATGTCCTCGATGGCGCGGAAGGCCTGCTTGCCGAGGCGGATGCCAGTCGGCGATTTGTCGACCATGCGTTCGAGCAGCCAATCGAGGCGCTGGTCGAGCTCATCGGCTGGAACCGCGTAATTGAGCAAGCCCAGATCCAGCGCCTCGGCGGCGCTCCACGGCTCACCGGTGATGCTCATCTCGAACAGCTTGCGCCGCGGCACGATACGCATCAGGTAGGACAGGATCATCATCGGGAACAGCCCGACCTTGGTCTCCGGCACCCCGAACTTCGCATGTTCCACGCCGACGGCCATGTCGCAGGCGCAAACCAGGCCCAGACCGCCGGCCAGCGCGTGACCGTTGACGCGGGCGACGATGGGCAGACCGCAGCTCTCCATGCGGCGGAACAGGCTGACGACGTAGTGGCGGGGATCGGCCGGATCGGCGACGAACGGTGCGCCGTCGGCACCGGGTTTCATGTCACCGCCAGCGCAGAAGGCCTTGTCGCCGGCACCGGTCAGCACGATGGCACGGATGGCGCCATCGCGCTCGGCCGCATCGATGCCGGCTGCGATCCCGGCGCAGACGTCCTCGTTGAGCGCGTTGCGGCGCTCGGGACGATTGATGATCAGGCGCATGATGATGCCCGCGGCTTCCCGCACGACCGATTCCGACATGGTTTCCCCCTCTTGCATGCCCCCAACGGGCGGCTCAGTAACCGGCATGGAACCGCGCACAGGCGGTGTTCGAGCTGGTCAATTGCGCTCAGTGTACTAGAGTTGCTAGAGACGCCGGCCATTGCCGGGACGAGGAGGTGGGGAGATGCAGAGCATCAGACAGCTACTCGACACCAAAGGCCACCAGGTGTGGTCGGTAAATGCCGAAACGACGGTCTATGACGCCCTCCGGCTCATGGCCGCGAAGGAGATCGGTGCACTCCTCGTGATGCAGAACGGACACATCGCGGGTATCGTCAGCGAGCGTGATTACGCGCGCAAGATCATCCTCGAGGGCAAGTCCTCGCTGACCACCCCGGTCGCCGAAATCATGACGCGCGAGGTTCTGCACACCAATCCGTCGCAATCGGTCAACGACGCGATGGCGCTGATGACCGACAAGCGCGTTCGTCACCTGCCGGTACTCGAAAACGGCCGTCTTCTCGGTATCATTTCGATCGGCGACCTGGTCAAGACCATCATCGCCGAGCAGGAATTCGTCATCGGGCAGCTCGAGAGCTACATCGCCGGCGCCCTGGCCTGAGGTGCCGCCGTCAGGTCGTCAGGCGGCGGTAGATATCGGCCACTTTGTGCGGCAGCTTTTCGACTTCGTCGATGACGGCAAAGTTGGCTGGCCCGTACATGTGTGGCAGGTACTCCTGCGCTTCGTTGTCGATGGTGATGCAGAACGCGTGGATCCCGGCCTGACGCAATTCGAGCAGGGCGTGGCGGGTGTCCTCGATGCCGTACTTGCCCTTGTAGCCGCCGTAATCCTCGGGGCGGCCATCCGATAAGGTGATCAGCAGCTTGGTGCGCGCATGGGTGTCGTGCAGCAGTTGCCCGAGGTGGCGGATGGCGACCCCCATGCGGGTATAGGCCTTGGGTCGGATGCCGCTGATGCGCTGCCGCACTTCCAGCGTGTAGTCTTCGTCGAAGTCCTTGACCCGATAGACTTCGCAGCGCTTGTTGGTGCGCCCCGAGAAACCGAAGATGGCGTAACGGTCGCCGAGCAGCTGCAGCGCTTCGCACAGCAGCACCAGCGCTTCGCGTTCCGCGTCGTTGACCCAGCCGAGGGTCGAGCCGCTCATGTCGACCATGAACATGACTGCGATGTTGCGTTCCTGGTTGCGATAGCGGGTATAGACGTATTCGCTCATCTCCAGGCCGTTGGCGAGGTCGCTATAGGCCTCGATCAGCGCATCGAGATCGATGTCGTCGCCGTCGGATTGGCGGCGCTGCAGCCGGGTTTCGCCTATGACGGCCTCGAACGAGCGTTTGATGGCTTTGAGCAGGCCGCGATGTTTCTCCAGAGTGGTCTGGACGAAAGCTTCATCGCCTGGCGGTACGGCGAGCTCGCGCAGCGTGCAGAAGCCCTCGCGAAAGCGTTGTCGGGTGCAGTCCCATTCACGGTAGGTGAAGGTGCCGCTGGCGTTCAGATCCGGATCGTCGTCGCCGGCCTGATTGCCGGTCTGCGGCAGCAGATCCTCCGCATATTCGCCGCGTTCGAGTGGATCGAGATGCTCGTCCGGGATCTCGCCGAAATCCTGCATGATCGAGCCCATCAGATCCTGCAGGTGTTCGTTGAGATTGACCAGTTCACCGTCGATCGTGAGTTTGAAGTTGGCATCGCCGCTGCCACCGGCCTGGTCTTCGCGCATCTGGAGTTCGAGCATCTGCTGCTGGGCGTCGTCACCGCCGTCGCCGCCCTCGGCATCGTCCTCGTCGCGCAGGTCCTGGAGCGCGCGCTGGAAGGCCGCCTTCTCACGCTCGATGCGGGCAAACATCGCCTGGCGCACCTTGCCGGCGAACATGTCGCCCTGATACAGCTTGAGCGGCGGCAAGGGTTGTTCGAGAAAGCTCTCGATCAAGGTCAGGCTGTCCTCGGCGCTGGCCTGAGGCCGGATCAGGATGGCAGCGCGCCTGCGCCATTCGTCCCACAATGCGTCTGCCGCCGGGTCGACATGGCCGTAGGCTCTGAACTCGCGTGCGAGGCCCGGCAGATCGCGCTCGATGCAGGCATCGAGGCGGATGCATTCGAGGCGATTGAAGACGGCCAGCATGTCCTCGGTGTCGAATTGACGGATCAGGTGTTCGACGACGTGATAGCGCCAGGTGCCGTACCAGGTCTGCGCCCACAGGTGTACGGCGGTCAGTTTGTACAGGGTGAAGTTCTGTTCGGGCTGCGGAAACAGGTTGACGGCGTCGGGCAGGAACAGGGACTCGGTGTCCGTGAACGTGGCCTGATCGGTCTGCAGGCGCAGTTCGCGTCCGCCGAGCCCGCGCACGAAATGCCGCAGGAAGACGCCGGTATCCTCGAATCCACAGCGCACATGGCGGCTGGCATACTGTTGCGCGAAGGCATCGACATCCTCGAGTTCGTCGATGGCGAAGCCGAGTCCGCGATTGTCGAACGCGGTCATGGCGCGTTCGACCCAGTGCTCGACGCCGCCACGCTCCATCTGGGCGAAGGCCGCAGGGGCGCGATTGATGAAGTGTACGGCGAGCTCGTAATTGCTCTGTCCAATCAGTTCGGCCCAGCGATAGACCAGTTCCTGGTCCCGATGATCGAGCGCTGCGATGCGCTGTACCAGCTCTTCGACGTTGGCTTGTCGGGCCAGCGCACCGGCCGTAAAGCGCTCGAGATCCTTGCGGATACGCAGCAGGTTCAGGAAATTCTGGCGGGATTCATCACTCATCGGCGCCTCGGCGGCGGTGACTGGAGAGAGGGGCAGTACGCGTTGCAGGGTGTTGCCGGGCTGGCATCAGAAGATTGATCGCGACAGCTCGTGTATGGCCTTCAGCATGTCCTGATCATCGGTAAGCGCTTGTGCTACGGCGCTGTCGGTCGCGACTACGGCTGAAATGCCGTTCGCCATGAGCTTGGCCGCGTTGACCAGCAGGCGCGGGCTTGCCCCTTCGTCGAGGCCGCTGCCTTTGAGATTGCGGGTCATGGCGCCGAACTTCACCAGCTGGCGGGCCTGGCCCGCATCGATCCCGCTCTCCCGTTCGATGATGGCTTGCTCCACCTCGGGCTCGGGGTAGCCGAATTCCAGCGCCACGAAGCGCTGGCGCGTGCTCTGTTTGAGATCCTTGAGCACGCTCTGATAGCCCGGATTATAGGAGATGGCGAGGCAAAACTCCGGCGGCGCGGCCAGCAGTTCGCCGAGCTTTTCGATCGGCAGCAGGCGCCGGTCGTCGCACAGTGGATGAATGACGACCGACGTATCTTTGCGCGCCTCGACGATCTCGTCGAGGTAGCACAGGCTGCCGTTGCGTACCGCGCTCGTCAGGGGCCCGTCGACCCATACCGTTTCACCGCCGCGGATCAGATAGCGGCCGATCAGATCCGAGGCCGTCAAATCATCATGGCAAGCGACCGTCACCATGGGCCGTTTGAGGTACCATGCCATGTATTCGATGAAACGGGTCTTGCCGCAGCCGGTCGGTCCCTTGAGCAGAACGGGAAGCTGATTATGGTAGGCGGCGGCGAAAACTTTGACTTCGTCGCCGATGGCCTCGTAGTACGGCTCGTCGATGACATAGCTCTGTTCGGTGTAGATCGCCTCTATCGACATCGGCTGTTCCTGCTGATCTGGATTGGTGCAAATGTGCAGCTATTGTACCGCAAAGGTGTTTTTCTTCGGCTGGCCTGGCTCTGGGCGAGGCCGCAACCCGCGCAAAGATGGGATTGGCTCAGGCTTTGCAGCAGCGTACCGACACTGACGGCTACGTCAACACATCCGATCACGCGCTGGCCGAATCGAACGACAATGTCGGTCGTATGATGGCCGGACGTCGATCACTTCACAGCCAGCACAGAGGAGACATGCCGGTGTTCGAAAAACTCAATCCACCCGACATCATGCAACCATTCAACAATGCCTATCACCATGTCGTGGTTCTTCCGCCCAATGCGCGTATCGCCTACGTCGCCGGGCAGGTCGGACTGGATCCGTCCGGCGAGCTCCCGCCGACGCTCGAAGCACAGGCCGAACAAGCCTGGACCAATCTTCTCGCAGCGCTGCGTGTGGCGCGGATGGGTGCCGAAAACATCGTCAAAATAACGGTCTATCTCGTGGACGCGGCGGATTATCCGGTTTTTGCCGCAGCGCGGGCGCAGGCCCTGGGTGATACGCGTCCGGCATCGACGGCGCTGCTCGTCAAACAGTTGCTGAAACCCGAATGGCGATTCGAGGTCGAGGCCGTTGCCGCCGCGCCGCAGTGAGCCGCCAAAGGCCCGGGTGCGCT
Organism: Gammaproteobacteria bacterium; assembly: GCA_040904625.1. Taxonomy (GTDB): domain Bacteria; phylum Pseudomonadota; class Gammaproteobacteria; genus JACKNG01. The sequence continues at coordinate 203 of JBBDTC010000248.1, read as the reverse complement.
GCCGGACGGTGGACGGGGCCTCGATTCTGGTAGTACGCTGCCCCGTATGATCCTGTCCGGCACCGCATGTTGCGGGCGGACCAGTACAAGCGGCCCAGTACAAGCGGCCATTTTGCCCAGGGGAGTCATGGTTATGGAAATTGGTGCATTTTATCTTCCCTCCGTCGGCCACCGGGAAGACATCGAACAGGGTATGGCCGGCA
>JBBDTC010000247.1:0-22347 GCA_040904625.1 Gammaproteobacteria bacterium | reverse complement strand
TAAAGCGGACCGAAGGGAGCCATTCCGCCAAAGGACCCCCCGCAGGAGAGGCCGGGCCGGTCCCGAAACCCGTTCTCGCCTAAAGTAAGTGCCATTGAGCACATACCCGACTCACGGCAAGCGATGCCGGGCCGGCGACAAGGCGGCCCGGTGTTCCTTCCACACCTCCCCGAGGGCAAGACACAGCCATCGAAAACCCGGCCGTTCTTGTTGGCTCCGGCGCGATCGATTAACCTTTGCCGCCCTACGACCGGTCCGGCGAATGCCGGCGCGGCCCCACCACGCGCGTGCAATTGCAGATGAAGCCCGACGACCTGAGTCGAGATCACCACCGCCGGTCGGGGCCATCGGGCGCGACCCGGATCCCGCTGACCCGCCGGGTCCTCGCCGATCTGGATACCCCACTCAGCGTCTATGCCAAGCTCGCACGGGGCGCCAATACGTTCCTGCTCGAGTCGGTCGAAGGCGGCGAAAAATGGGGACGCTATTCGATCATCGGCCTGCCCGCTGCGCGCACCCTCGTCGTGCGCGGCCACGAAGTCGTGCTGCGCGAGCGTGGCGTCATCATCGAACAGCACACCGTCGCCGATCCGCTGGCTTATATCGAGCAATACCAGTCCTGCCTGCAGACACCACAACTGACCGAGCTGCCGCGCTTCTGCGGCGGCCTGGTGGGCTATTTCGGCTATGACACCGTGCGCTATGTCGAGCCTCGTGTCGCTGCATCGAGCCCGCCCGATCCGCTGGGCACGCCGGATATCTACCTGCTCCAGGTCGACGACTTCGTCGTTTTCGACAATCTGCGCGGCGAACTCCTGCTGGTCAAATACGTCGATGCCGACGATGACGCGGCGCGCGCAGCAGGCGAAGCCGAACTCGGCGAGCTGATTGCACGTTTGCGCGAGCCGCTGCCGGCGCTACCCGCGCCGCTCGCGAGCGCGCCCCATGAAGAGGTCGACTTCGAATCGGAGTTCGGCAAGGCCGCCTTTCTCGCCGCGGTCGAACGCGTCAAACGCTACATCGTCGACGGCGATGCCATGCAGGTCGTACTCGCCCAGCGTTTGTCGGTCGAACTGGATGCGGCGCCGATCAACGTCTATCGCGCCCTGCGCCACCTGAATCCCTCGCCTTATTTGTTCTTCTTCGATTTCGACGACTTTCAGGTCGTCGGCTCGTCGCCCGAAATTCTCGTGCGTCTCGAGGACGGCGTCGTCACCACCCGGCCGCTGGCCGGTACCCGGCCACGCGGGCGCACGGACACTGAAGATGCCGCGCTCGAACAGGAGCTGCTGAGTGATCCGAAGGAACTGGCTGAACACATCATGCTCATCGATCTCGGCCGCAACGACATTGGCCGCGTCGCCACCACCGGCAGTGTCCGGGTAACCCAGCAGATGGCCATCGAACGCTATTCGCACGTCATGCATATCTCGTCCACCGTCGAAGGTCGACTGCGCGACGGACTGACAGCGATGGACGTGCTGCGTGCGACGCTGCCGGTCGGCACGTTGTCGGGGGCACCCAAGATCCGCGCGATCGAAATCATCGACGAACTGGAACCCGTACGCCGGGGGATCTACGGTGGCGCCGTTGGCTATCTATCCTGGAACGGCAACATGGATACCGCCATCGCCATCCGTACGGCGGTCATCAAGGACCGCCGCCTGTACATCCAGGCCGGCTGCGGCGTTGTCGCCGATTCGGTACCGGAACTGGAATGGCAGGAAACGATGAACAAGGGCCGCGCCATCTTTCGCGCCGTCGCCATGGCACAGCGCGGTCTCGAGCCCGGAGCTTGAAAACCCGCATACTGCAACGGAGCATGCCATAGTGCTTCCCTAGACGGGTCGCGACAGTGTAATTTCTGCGCTCACTTTTCCACCGCCTCTGCCCCTTCATGTCCAAACTTCTCGAACGACGCCTGCGGCGCCTGCTCGGCTCCGGCCATACCCGCCTTCTCGGAGGCGGCCACAAAGGACTCGAAAAGGAAAGCCTGCGGATCACCGCCGAGGGCTGCATAGCCCAGACTCCGCACCCCGCAGCCTGGGGGGCGCCTTTGACCCATCCCTACATCACCACGGATTATTCCGAGGCCCTGCCGGAATTCATCACGCCGGCCTTCACCGATCTCACCGAGACGGTAGGCTTTCTCGAAGACATCCACCGCTTTCTCTACCGGCACCTGCCAGAAGAGGAACTGCTGTGGGCTTCGAGCATGCCGTGCGCCGTCAGTGACGACGGTTCTATTCCCATCGCCCGTTACGGCACTTCCAATAGCGGGCGCATGAAGCATATCTACCGGGTCGGGCTCGATTACCGCTACGGGCGGCGTATGCAGGCCATAGCTGGCGTGCATTTCAACTACTCGCTGCCGCTGGAGTTCTGGCCTGTCTATCTCGACGGTGAAGGCACCGCCGCCGACCTGCAGCCATTCATCGATGACAACTATTTCGCCCTGATCAGGAACTTCAAGCGCCTGGGATGGATGGTGCCGTTCCTGTTCGGCAACTCGCCCGCGGTCTGCAAGTCGTTCCTCGCCGGACGAACCACACGTTTCAAGGAACTGATGCGCGGCACCTATTACCTGCCGCACGCAACCTCTCTGCGCATGAGCGACATCGGCTACAAGAACAAGAATCAGGCCGTCTTGACCGTCTCCTACGACACCCTGGCCGATTATGTCGCGAGCCTGCAACAGGCGCTCCGGACGCCTTATCCGGAGTACGAGGCAATCGGTCTTTACGATGGCGACGAACGCATACAGCTCAGCACCAATCTGCTCCAGATCGAGAACGAGCACTACAGCTTCGTGCGCCCCAAACGCACGGTCGAAGCAGGCGAACGGGCTACCAATGCCTTGCGCGCCCGCGGCGTCGAATATGTCGAAGTCCGCGCACTCGACGTCAATACCTCGAGCCCGATCGGTGTCGACCTGGGCCAGCTGCAGTTCGTCGAGGCCTTTCTGATCTTCTGTCTGCTCGAGGAAAGTCCGCCACTGACCAGTGCCGAATTGCGTAGCATCGAATACAACGAACTGACCGTCGCACTGCGCGGTCGGGCGCCGGGCCTGGAATTGATCGGCAATGGTGGCAAACGCCCGATCCGGGCCTGGAGTCTCGAAATCTGCGAACGCATGTACGCCATCTGCGAAGCGCTCGATGCGACAGAGTCCGGTACGCCCTATGTCGCCGCCCTCAAGCAACAGATCGACGCCATCCGTCATCCGGACAGTCTGCCCTCGGCACGAATTCTCGACGCGCTGCGCACCGGCCAGGAGCAATTCCATAATTTCGCGATGGATCTGTCGACCCGCTATGCAGCCGATTTCCGTGCCCGTCCGCCGGCCGCCGAGGTCGAGGACCGCTTCACCCGCCTCGCCATCGACTCGCACGCCGAACAGGCCCGGATAGAAGCGGCCGATGACAAATCGCTCGAGGACTACATTACGCACTACATCACTGCCTGAGGGTCCGCCGCAGAATAACCGGGCGATTTGGGGTGTCGAGGCGCCCGGCTGGCAAGGCGCGAGGGAGGCGAATAGTGGTTCTATTCAACTGACGAGCAACGCTGCCAGACGGGATGGATCGGCGTTCCAGATCGTTCAGTTATTTTGCGGCGGGCCCTGAGTCCGCAGTCATTACGGGAACTCGGATCGGCGGCGACGGTCTGAGGATTGGGTAATTCGCGCGTAAGGAGAGGGGCATGCAGCGTAGAAGTTTACTCACCCGCGCGAGTGCGATCCTGTCATTGTCATTCTTGGGCAGGAGTCTGGACCTCGCGGCCGCGACGCGCACACCGGACGATATCCGCCGCCTGCAGGACAATTGGCGCGCCTCGATGCCGACCGATCATGAATTCGTCAGCGTCTCGCCGCGGCTCGAGCGCGACAAGAATGCGTGGCGCGAACGGCTTCCGGACGACGCCTATCGTGTCCTGTTCGAAGAAGACACGGAACGCCCCTTTTCGAGCGCCTTGAATGACGAGAAACGTGATGGGGCCTACGCCTGCCGCGCCTGCGGGCTGGTGCTGTTCACCTCGGCCATGAAGTACGACAGCGGCACGGGTTGGCCAAGCTTCTTCACCGCGATCACCGACCATCTCGGCCAGAGCACCGACTTCAAACTCATCTGGCCGCGGACCGAATACCATTGTGCAAAGTGCGGCGGACATCAGGGTCATGTTTTCGATGACGGACCGGCGCCGACCGGACAACGTTGGTGCAATAATGGCGTCGCCCTCCGCTTCATTCCGAAACAGGCACGCTGACCAGTCAGAAGCAATCGAGCGCATAGAGCACAACCGCCGCATTCTTGCGCACGTGCAAACCGCCGCCGGCGTTGCGGAACTCGCGCCGCAGGCGGCGCCGATACCAGGCGGCCGACCGCAGGCAGGCATCAGCGTCGGTACGCTGCTGATCACAATTGTCGCGCCAATCCTCCGTCGTCAATACGCCGAACAGCAGCGCCGTGTCCGTCCAGGATGTCAGTCGGCGCAATGCCGCGCTGGCCGCGCGGTCGTCGAGGTACTGCAAGACATCGTGGCAGATGACGAGATCATAGGTCTCCGCGGACTCATAAGACGCAATCGAGGCCTGCTGCCAGCCGTAACGGCGACAGGCGTAGTGGCTCACGTCGAAAGCGTCGATGCGGACCTGCGGCCATGCCCGCCGTAGGCCCGCATGCAACAATCCGGTGCCGCAACCGGCATCGAGAATGGTGCGAATCGGACACTCGAGCAGATCCAGATAAGCCGCTGTGAACGCCGCGAGGCGGTCGAAATAAGCGGGTTCGGCGACGCGCGTCGCCCGTGAGCGATAGAAACGCGCATAGTAGCCGGCATCAAATTTTTCGTTTTTCAAACGCTATATTCCTCGTAATGCGGGCCATGCCTCGGATGACCGCATGGATTTTTACGCGGATTCGCACTCATAATCGAGGTCCCCTGTGCCAACGGGCGGGGGCCGGATTGCCGGGTCGTGCGCCCGCGGCGGTACCCAACAGCGGAGACACAACCATGAGAATGCCCGATATCACGCTGTACCTGGTCACGGCATTGGTCTGCACTGACGCTGCGGCTTTTCAGTTAGGACAACTCACCCGGCATTCGCGGCTCGGCGAACCGCTCGACGCGCGCGTCACGCTTTATGGCCTGTCGCCGACGGCCGCCGCCACGACGCCGCCAGCCGTCACGGTGAAACCCGCCATCGGACTCCCGCCGGGCAGCAGTGCCCGCCGCGCTGCCGAGAGCATTGCGGCAACACTGGCGACCGACACCAGCGGCATGCCTTATCTCGCGCTGCGATCGAGCGCGCCGGTCACCGAGGCGTCTTTCGATTTCCGCCTGCGCGTCACGTTCGCCGGCGAGACGATGATCGCGCACTACACGGTCGCACTCGACACAGCGCCTCGAGTACGGCCCGACGTCGCGACTGCGCGCAGCCGGCCGACCGCTGCCCTGCGCCCGGTGTCACGCACCGTCCCTGCGGCGCCGACCGTGGCTCGTGCGACGCCTGATGCGGACAGTGCTTCGCGCTATGGACCGGTGCGCCCAGGCCAGTCGCTGTGGCGAATACTGCGCGAACGCGGTCTGCATCGACGTGATCGCCAGGCCGTCATCGAACGCATCCTTGCCGACAATCCACATGCTTTCATCGACGGCAATGCCGATCGATTGCGCGTCGGCGTGATGTTGAACCTGCCCGGGCCGCCTGCCAGTGAGCGTGCCGGTGCCGCGCAATCGCGGACCGGCGAGCCGCCCGCGCGGCCGATTCCGGCACCGGCAGCAGTCACCCAACATCCTGCCGAAAGTCGCGCGCTGCCGCCGACCACAGCCGCCGGGCTGGATGGAGATGCCGCTGCCATGGCCGCACGCCTCGAGGCCTTGTCGGCGAAGTTCGCCGATATCAGGGCGCGTTATGCCGCGCAGGAGACATCCGGCACAACGGCGACCACGCCGCAGTCCACGCCCTCGGCCGAGATTGCATCCGATACGGGGAGCGTTACCGATAGCCGCGTGGGCGAGGCTGCTATGGTCGAACCTGGCGCCGCTGACACCTTGCCGACCGCCGCTGACACCTTGCCGACCGCCGCTGACACGGCAGCAACCGCTGACAACGCCGCCTCGGCGCCTGCGACGAGCCTGTCGACTTACATCCTGCTCGGCGCGGGCGCGCTGATCAGCGGCCTTGCTCTGGTCGCCGGCATCCTCATGGCCATGCGGGCCAGCCGACGCAGACGCCTCCACGGCCGCGACCGCACTACCGAGCAGGCTCTGGTCGCCGAAATTACCCGCAAGGCCGAAAAGCGTCTGCTGCTGGAAGATTCGGTAAAGCGACGAATGAGCCAGAATCGCCAGGCGGCGACCGCGGCGGCCGGTCAACTGCACGAGGCCGATCTGCACGAAGTCGATCACCGTATCGCTCACGGCCAGTATGCCGAGGCGCGCGCACTGCTCGGTGATGTCATCACCGCGGCTCCCGACAACTTTCGCGCGAAACTGCGGCTCGCTGAAATCTGTTATCTCGATGAGAACCGCGCAGCGTTCGTTGCGATCGCCGATGACCTCTACCGGCGGCATCGGGCTGATATCGGCGACGAAGGCTGGCAGCGGGTGATGCGCATGGGCCGTGTACTGGTGCCCGACCAGCCGCCTTTCAGTGGCCCCGTGGTCCTCGGCCGCCAAGCCTGATGTCGGTTTTCGCGCCCAGGCTGCTGCAATATGCGCTGCCACTCATGCTCGGCATTTTCCTCGCCGCTTGCGCCGCCCCCCTGACGCCAGAGCAGGTGACCGACCGCTTCTGGCGCGCCGTGGTCGCGCAGCAGCCGATGAAAATAGCCCGTTATGTCACCGCTCGCGATCGCGCGCGACTCGATCGGGACAGCGAAATCCTGCCGGTGGAGAACTACGAACTCGGCCGTATCGTGATCGACGGATCCACGGCGAACGTCACCACGCGCGTGACTCTCGCCGGCGATACACCCGTGACGATCGCCGTCGATACCCGACTCGTTCAAGAGGAATCGGCCTGGCTGGTCGACTATCAGACGACGGTCGAAAACCTTTCGGCACAGGGCGAACTCGCCCGGGTCATTGCGCAAATCGGCGCCATTGGCGAGACCGTCCAGCGCGGCATCGATCAGTCCGCGGAGGACATGAAAAAGGCCCTGCCGGCCATCGAGCGCGAACTGGCCCGCATCGAGGAAGCGATCCGACAACGCGTACCGGAACTGCGCAGTCGCCTGGAAGCATTCGCGAAGCAGCTCGAGGAAGCCCTGAAGAGGCCACCAACCGACGACGCACCACCCGAATCTGTCGAACCGCCGCCCGAGGGCACAATCGCACTCTGAGATAAACGATGCAGCCCGCGCTCGTTCAAGGCGCGCTGGTCAATCGCTGCAAATCGGCCTGCGCGGCAGCGTGCCCCTGAGCGGCGGCCAGACGGTACCAGTGCAGCGCCGTGTCCCGATCGGCGTCGGCGCCGATGCCGGTGCGATACATGTGCGCGACATTGTATTGCGCCGCGGCGTGGCCCTGCTCGGCGGCCTGCCGAAACCAGTGCAGCGCTTCCGCTGTACTCATCACTACACCGCGCCCGGCCAGGAACATGTGCGCGAGGTTGTATTGAGCCGCGGGATAGCCTTGCCCCGCCGCTTCGAGATACCAGGTCACCGCCTCGGCATCACTCTGCGCCGTGCCCATCCCCTGCGCGTGCGCGATGCCGAGGCTGTACTGCGCCAGCACGCTGCCCTGAGCTGCCGCCATGCGGTACCAGTGGACAGCCTCGGCGTCATCCTGCGCCGCCCCCTCACCGCTCGCATACGCGACCGCCAGGTTGTACTGGGCATCCCGATGGCCCTGCGCCGCGGCGAGCCGATACCACTCGACCGCGCGGACGGGATCGCGCGCGATGCCTTCGCCCTGGTAGGTCATGTATCCGATATGCGCCTGGGCGTCGGCATGCCCCGCCTGGGCGAGCGTCGTGAACAGCGTTGCCGCCCGCTCGAGTGCGCCGGCCTGCAAGGCTGCCAGGGCGTCATCGAAGCGGGGTTCGTCGATTACCGGCTCGGCAATCTCCGTACCCCGGCCGGCATCGTTCGCGCCGCCATTCTGGTTCGCTACCTGCTCGTTCCTCGAGCGCGTGGCCTGACGGTCATCGTGCTCAGCGCCGACAGGCGTCGCCGGCGTCGTCTGTCCCGCATTGTCGTCAGCATCGACGGGCGCTGCTTCGCTGGCGCTGGCGGGCGCCTGCTCGTGCCTGGTCGTCGGCTGCGGTGCTACCGGGCCCGTTGCCAACGGCGGCAGGGACAGACCAGCGTCGGCATAAATCCCGGCGAGGCGCGAATACGCCGCGGCATGACCGTTGCGAGCGGCAGCGCGCAGGAGTGTGATGGCAATGGCTTCGTCCGATTTCACGCCGTCTCCGGTGAGGTAGCGATTGGCGAGTTCGAACTGGGCATCGACCTCGCCGGCCTCTGCAGCCTGGTGCAAGGCCTCGACCTCACTGCCAGCCGCGCTGGGCGCAGGTACGAGAGCGACTGCTGCGGACTGAGCGGCAGTGCCCGGGGACGGTAGCGGTCGCCTGCCGTCACCGGCCTCGACGGTGTGCTCCGGATGATGCGTCGGCGGCGGCGCGGCGGCGGATTCGTCATCGAGTGTGACCGAGATACCGTGTTCCGCGGCGAGCCGTAGCGCTGCGTTTTCGTCTCCCGAGCGGCCGTCGCGCGGTACTCCGGAAGGCTGCGACGCAAGTGCCCCTTGACGCGTATGGCCGGCGTCGTCGAGGTTCTGCGGTGCAGCGAGAGGGCCGCCCGCCACACCAGGCCGCCGGTTGACATCGGGTTCGCGCTCGCGGTTCGGTATCGCCACCGATGCGCCGGGTTCGTTGCCGGGATCACCCGTCTCGTCGATGCCCGCTGCGCGCAGGAGCTGACTCAGGTTGCGTCGGGCAAGCGCGTGACCCTGTTCCGCAGCGCGCCGGTAATAGGTCATCGCCCAGACTTCGTCCGCTGGTACGCCTTCGCCGAGCAGATACAGGTTGGCGAGATTGAACTGGGCTTCGGCATCGCCCTGGTCAGCCGCCTGCCGATAGAGCACGGCGGCCCGTTCGAGATTCTTCGCAACCCCCTCACCACGTTGATAGAGCGCGGCCAGGCGGCGCTGGGCGACGACATCCCCCCGTTCCGCGGCCAGCGCCAGCGCGTGCACGCCGTCAGCCTGGTCGGGACGCTCGAGCTCGGCGGCACCAGCGATGCCATGACCGAGCACGAGCACGAGCACGAGAACCAGATACACGACAGACCGCATCGAAAACCTCCGCAGACAGATGCCGAAACCCATAATCCAAGGCGCCGGGCTCGTCACGATCCTGTAAGCAAGCCTCGCAATAATTTGCTCCAGCCACTGAGCAGGAGTATGGCCGATGCATCCGAATGACATCGCCGAATTCGATCGAATCCTGGCCAAGGACTGGCCGCAGCAGCTGGTCGTCACCGACCAGCCCGAGAGCTGGAGTATGCTGGTCGAACAGATTGCCGAACTCGAGGAGCTACTCGTCGACCTCGATTGCGATCGCGACGTTCATGCCAACCGCAGCATGGACAGGATCAAGGCGCTGCTCGAAGCCAAGCGGCGCAGTCTGCGCGAAATCGACGTCGGTTGAAAAAGCACCGTGTGGACGGTTCAATGCGCCAGCAGCGCGCCGTCCTGTCTTTGCGGCCGCACACCGAGGACCACGATCGTCTTGCCCTTGGCCGTGATGTGCTTCTGCTCCTCCATATCCTTGATGACTTTACCGACCATCTCGCGCGAACAGCCCACCAGGCGCGAGAGCTCCTGCCGCGTCACGCGTACTTGCATACCGTCGGGATGCGTCATGGCGTCAGGCTGCTCGCACAGATCCAGTAACGTCCTGGCGACGCGGCCATAGACATCCATGAAGGCCAGATCGCCGAGCTTGCGGTTGGTGTTGCGCAGGCGGCGCGCAAGCTGTGAAGTCATGGCAACGATCAAGTCGGGGTAGATTTCGGTCAGACTTTTGAGTCTCTTGTAGCTGATCTGCGCAATCTCGGCTTCGCCGCGCGCGCGAACCAGGGCCGAACGGCCGGCATCCTCGTTGAACAAGCCGACCTCACCGAAGAATTCACCAGGATTCAGATAGGCGAGAACGATCTCGTGACCCTTGTCGTCCTCGAGCAATACCGTCACCGAACCGCTGATGATGTAGTAGAGATCGCCGGCCGGATCGCCTTGGCGGATGATCGCGGCTTTGGGAGAATACAGACGCCGATGGCAGTGGGTCAGCAGGCGATCGATCGACGGCTCGGGGTCCCCGTGGTTCAACGACATCATCTGTGCTCCTTGCGCGATTTTGCTTTGTTCTGCGAGGCGCATCCCGTTGGGATCGACCCGCATTCACGGCGAGCGGCACGGCCTCAATGCCTGTGGTGCTAGCGGTCGGCGACCCAACGCGCCTCACGCAAAGCATAGCGCAAGCGGCGCTGCGCTGCAGTCGGTTGCCAATGCCCATCGACCAGTTGATGGATCTGGAACACCCGGACGAGCTCGCCGTCGACGACCGCAAACTCGTCGCCCCCACGATAGCCCTCGAGTTGGGGCCCTTCGAGCGCGGCGACCCGCACGGGTTGGAGCAGATAGGCCTCCCAGGTATAGAGATGCAATCCGGTTTGCTGTCCTTCGGAATGACTGAAGGTAACCACCACCTCGAACGCGCCGTCGCGATCGAGGTCGGCCACGTAGCTTTTCGACAATCTGCCGGGATGGGGTGCAATCAGCCGGGTCAGGGTCAATTCCGGGTTGGCAACGCTGATCTCGTAGTTGTTCGTCGTCATCACGCCGCTGGTATCAGCCTCCACCATGATGCGGTAGGAGCCGAACTCGAATTCGACCGCCGGCGCCGCGCCGCTCCAGGCGCAGGCCAGCAAGCCCGCGACGAAGCCGATGCAGCATGCTGAGAGTGGGGCTGGAAGCGGCATAGGGATTCTGCTCCGTCAGGACTGAATTGGCGCGGCATTCTAAAGGAAGCTCGGCAAAAGTGAGCGAGCATGCCCGGAGGCAGGGTACGGTGCGCGACAGGTGGCGGCCGCTTGCGCCGGGGCCCCGGCGAGGGTGCGGAGACCTTCCTCCAGCCCAGTCCGCCTTGACTTTCGGGCGAACTGCTATATATTCCTGGCACTACTCACTAGAGAGTGCTAATAACACTCACTAAGCTCCAGCAAAATCAACTCAATAGATACGTCCAGGAGAAGTTCAAATATGAAGATTCGGCCTTTACACGATCGGATCATCGTCAAGCGATTGGAAGAGGAAAAGACCACGCCCGGCGGTATCGTCATCCCTGACTCGGCGGCCGAGAAGCCCGTGAAAGGCGAAGTGGTCGCTGTCGGCAACGGCAAGATCCTCGAGTCTGGCGAAGTCCGCGCTCTCGACCTCAAGGTTGGCGACAAAGTGATTTTCGGCAAGTACTCGGGCACCGAGGTGAAAGTCGAAGGCGACGATCTCCTCGTCATGCGCGAAGACGACATCATGGCCGTATTCGACGCCTGATTGCCGCGCACAAGCCCACCACCACAGAATTCGAGAGGTTTTAAGAACAATGTCAGCTAAAGAAGTACGTTTCTCCGACGACGCCCGCCAGCGCATGGCAGCCGGCGTCAACATTCTCGCCAATGCCGTCAAGCAGACACTCGGCCCCAAGGGTCGCAACGTCGTGATCGAGAGGAGCTTCGGCGCCCCGACCGTGACCAAGGACGGCGTCTCCGTCGCCAAGGAAATCGAACTTGCCGACAGGTTCGAGAACATGGGCGCGCAGATGGTCAAGGAAGTCGCTTCCAAGACGTCCGACGTCGCCGGTGACGGCACCACCACCGCAACCGTTCTGGCCCAGGCCATTGTCCGCGAAGGCTTGAAAGCCGTTGCCGCGGGTGTCAACCCGATGGATCTCAAGCGCGGCCTCGACCGTTCGGTCATCGCTGCCGTGGCGGAACTGCAGAAGCTCTCCACGCCCTGCACCGACAGCAAGGCCATCGCCCAGGTCGGCACCATCTCGGCCAACGCTGACGAATCCATCGGCCAGATCATCGCCGAAGCGATGGACAAGGTCGGCAAGGAAGGCGTCATCACCGTCGAAGAAGGGTCCGGGCTCGATAACGAACTCGACATCGTCGAGGGCATGCAGTTCGACCGCGGTTACCTGTCGCCCTACTTCATCAACAATCAGGAAGCGATGAACGTCGAACTCGAGGAGCCCCTGATCCTGCTCCACGACAAGAAGATCTCGAACATCCGTGAACTCTTGCCGGTACTCGAAGGTGTCGCCAAGGCCGGCCGCTCGCTGCTGATCATTGCCGAGGACGTCGAAGGTGAAGCCCTGGCGACGCTGGTCGTGAACACCATGCGCGGTATCGTCAAGGTTGCCGCCGTCAAGGCTCCGGGCTTCGGCGATCGCCGCAAGGCCATGCTCGAAGACATCGCCATCCTGACCGGTGGCACCGTGATCTCCGAGGAAGTCGGCCTCAATCTGGAAAAGGCCGGTCTCGACGATCTGGGCAGCGCCAAGAAAGTCCAGATCACGAAAGAGAACACCACCATCATCGACGGTGCCGGCGACCAGAAAGGTATCGAAGGCCGGGTCAGCCAGATCCGCGCGCAGATCGAGGACACCACCTCTGACTACGATCGCGAAAAACTGCAGGAGCGGGTGGCCAAACTCGCCGGCGGTGTTGCGGTGATCAAGGTCGGTGCGGCAACCGAGATCGAGATGAAAGAGAAGAAGGCTCGCGTCGAGGACGCGCTGCATTCGACTCGCGCAGCCGTCGAAGAAGGCGTGGTGCCGGGCGGCGGTGTCGCTCTGCTGCGGGCCCAGGCTCAGGCCCGGGGCGTCAAGGCGGACAACCAGGATCAGCAAATCGGCATCAACATCCTCGTGCGCGCGCTCGAGGAGCCGATTCGCCAGATCGTGGCCAACTGCGGCGACGAGCCATCAGTGGTCGTGGCCAAGGTCATCGAGGGCAAGGGTAACTACGGTTACAACGCCCAGACCAGTGAGTATGGTGACATGATCGAGATGGGTATTCTCGATCCAACCAAGGTCGCGCGTACTGCGCTGCAGAACGCCGCTTCCGTCGCCGCACTCATCCTGACCACTGAAGCCATGGTGGCTGATGCGCCGAAGAAGGACGAAGGTGGCCCGGCAATGCCCGATATGGGTGGCATGGGCGGTATGGGTGGCATGGGCGGCATGATGTAAGCCGTCGCGCATCCCAGCGTCTCGAAGAACCCCGCCCCGTGCGGGGTTCTTTTTTTCCACCCCTCGTTTTCCCCATCCTAAGGGCCCGCCCAGCGCTGTTCGGCGCCAACCGGCCACCCCGCTGCGTGATTCGCCTGTCGGCAAATCTGCACCAATGTGTTCCCTGTTTGAGTCAATTTCAGGCAGAAACGCCATCCATCTCTTGGCAGCAGTCCGGGCGACTGCTACGCATCTCCACGTTTTCAGAAAGTTAAGGCAACAAGTTGATCATGCTTCTGATGGCATGATATTTGGAAGGCGTGCTGGTAGTAAGGCACGTGCCGCCACTTCGAACGGAACGTGCCGCTACAGCCTGCAGGCGTTGCAGCAAATCGAAGCCGGAGGTTAGAGACATGACCGCGATCGATTCGACTCTCATCACCACCACCAGCGTTCGCGAATATTTTTGCGACGCACTCACCACAGCCGCACACAACCAGGAGGTGGCGCTACAGGACGCTACCGCGGCCTACGTCATCAATCTGCTCACGACTTACTGCAGCAGTGCGGCGCTAACGTCCGTCAGCGATGAAGGCAGGCACCACAAGGCGCTGGCCGAAATCTACGCCGAAGCGATCAGCGCCGAAGGCCCGGAACAGCGCAACCAGGCGCTGCAACGTCTCGGTGATATCGCGCTGTTCGTCGCCGGCATCTTCACCGACAGCCTGAATCGCAAACTGGTCGATGTCGATTACTACATCGGCATGGGCGAAACCGCCTATGGCTCGCTGCACGAAGCCATGCAGCGCCGCCGCGATCGCTTTGCGCGCGTTGAACTGTTCGAAGATCTCCAGCAGCAATTCGCGGTGCTGGTCGATGTACTCGGTGAGATCAGCGAAATGAGCGGCCTGAAAGCCCAATCACATACGGACATGCTGCGGGCTTACGAAATCTGGATGCGCACCGGCAGCGATCGCGCGCGCCGCCAGCTCGAGCGCTCGGGCATCGTGCCGCTGGCCGGCCTCGACACACTCCCCCGACACTGAAGGACATCATGCGATGTTGCTCGCCGAAATACAGTGTGGATTGGCTGCGCTCTACGAAGCGCCCATCGCGCACGACGTCAACGACTTTCTGGTCACCGATGCGCGCGTTGCACAAGCACTCGAACGTGCCGCGCGCCCGCGCGGCAACAGTGAACGGCTCTTGTTCAGGCAATCCGCGGGCAGTCTGGACGTCTCACTGTTCATCGATGCCGGGATACTCGCAGCGCTCGAGGACAGCAATCCCTACCAGCGCCTCGACACCGCGAACCTGAACGACTTCCTGATCGCCCTGGAGGGGGTGAGCCACTTCCATTACCTGATCTGGAATGCCTTGCACGAGCGGCCGGTGACACAACTCGAAATGGAGTTGCAGGCCGAGGTGGACAAGTTCGTCACGGCCATGATGATGCTCGACGAACAGGGCACACGCGCCGATGCCGATCACATGCACGACACCCTGTTCACCTGGGTAGCGTTCGACGATGAAGCCGACGCGGACGACTCGAGGCGTTATCGTGAAGCCAATCATTACGCGGCCAAGTACTGTCGCGGACTCACCCGGCGCTTTCCCGCGCAGCATCGGCAGCCGGCCTTCGTGAACGAGCTGCGCCGCTTCTATCGTCTACCGCAGAACGACAAGATCCGCTGTATTGACCACGGTTGAGGAGGCAAGCGCCAGGCCGCCGCCTTCAATCGCCGATCTTCTTGTGCAGGTGCGGCAGCGTCCCCTGATCACCGGCCCGCATGTAGCGGGATTCGCCGCCGGTGGCGGTGACGTTCTCGTAGACCCCTTCGTCGCGTTTGACGAGTTTGGTGAAGCCGGCGTTCTTCAGCGTGGCATTGCCGGTCGGAATGGCGATCGCGGGCGGCATCAAGCGCTTGCGAACCGGCGCTTCGAACGGCGTGTCACCGAGCTGGATCTGTGCTGCGAAACACAGCTCGCCCCAGTTACGGATGCGCTGATCCATTTTGTGCCGGACCTCGACTACCTGGCCGTTTTCCGGACATTCGTAAGCGTATATCGGCATACTGGTCCATCCTCTTTTCAACATGCAGTATAAGAGTTCGACGCGGCCGCCTGGCAAACACCCGCAGCGGCTCTCGCGCATGCAATGCCTTCATCATCACCGACCTCGTGCGTACCCGCCCCATCATGCCCGAACCCAATACGCCCATTATCGAGGTCGCCGAACTGACTTACGAGTACCCGGGCCAGCGCGCACTCGATGCGGTCAGCTTCACCATCGACCATGGCAGCATTACCGCCCTGGTCGGCCCCAACGGGGCGGGCAAGACGACCCTGCTGCGCTGCCTGGCCGGCATGGACCAGCCGCTACGCGGTGACATCCGCATCGCCGGCATCGACGTCGTCGAGGAACCGCGGCGCAGCCACGCCGTGATCGGTTATCTGCCCGATTCCTTCGGCCTGTATGCCAACCTGAGTGTGCGGCGTGGGCTGAGCTATGTCGCCGCTGCCAATGGCGTGGCTCGCGCGCAAATCCATGCCCTGGTGGAAGGTACAGCGGCGGAACTCGGCCTCGCCGATCGCCTGGAACAACGCGCCGGTGCGCTGTCGCGCGGTCTGCGCCAGCGTCTGGCCATCGCCCAGGCCATCATCCATGCGCCGCGCGTCATCCTGCTCGATGAACCGGCCGCAGGTCTCGACCCGGAGGCGCGCTACCGCCTGGGAGAACTGTTCGTCGCCCTCGGCCGACGCGGCCTGACCCTGCTGGTCTCTTCACACATCCTGGCCGAACTCGAAGCCTATTCGACCGATATGCTGATTCTCGACGGTGGACGCCTGCTCGAGCAGCGTCGCCTGCGCAGTCCTGCGGGACATCCGGAGATGTTGACCATCGGCACCATCGCGGCATCGGATCGCCTGCTGTCAGTGCTCGCCGCACACGAGCAGGTCAGTGAGGTGACGGTGATGCCCGACCATGCGGTTCGATGTCGGTTCGCGGGCGGTGCAGCTGAACGCGCCGCGCTGCTGGCCGAGCTGGTCGGCCAGGCGATCCCCATCACCCATTTCGCCGTGGCCGATGAGGATCTGCAGGATTCCTATTTGCGCTCCTTTTCGCGACCAGGCCCACCCCATGAACCCTGAACTGCAGCGTCTCTGGTGGCTGGAGGCGACCACCCAACGCCTCTGGTTGCTGCCTGCAGCGCTGCTCGGCAGCGCGTTCGTGCTCGGGCGCGCACTGCCGTTCGCCACAGCATCGATAGCGCTGTTTGGTTTCCTGATGCTGGCCATGATCTGGGGAGCACGTCAGGCAGCCAATGCCGTGCTCGACGAAACGCGCGAACGCACCTGGGATCTCCAACGCATGTCGGCGCTGCCGGCCTGGTCCATGACCTGGGGCAAACTGGTCGGAGCGACAGCCATGCCTTGGTACGGCGGCGCCATCTGCCTCGCCCTCTATTTCGCCTATCGGCCGACTGGCGCGCTGAATGAATCCTTGATGTGGGCGGCGCTGGTGGTGTTGATCGCCTTCATCGCTCAGACGCTCGCGTTCATCGCCGCCCTCGTCGCCGTTCGCCGCGAGCGCCAGATGCGTCCCGGTCTGCATCTGTTCATCGTGCTGATACTGCTCGGCCTGGTGCTGCCCGAACTGCCCGCGGCGGTCCGCGCCGTCGCCACGCCGGACCTCGCCGTCGGCGGTTCCTCCAGCCAGCACATCATGTGGTACGGACGGCGCTGGAACGGCACCGCGTTCACCTTGAGCCTGCTCGGCGCCTTCGCGGTCTGGTCCCTACTCGGTGCCTATCGCAGCATGTGCAGCGAACTGCAGATGCGGACCTTGCCATGGGCGTGGTTGAGCTTCATCGTGTTCTGGGGCGCGATCGGCGGAGGTTTCGTGCCGGGTCGGCCGGCAACCGTCGCCGGCCTGGCCCAGTGGTGCTCGAACACGGCGCTGCTGGCCTGTGCAGCGAGCTATGTCGCCGGCTTCGCCTTCAGCCGTGATCCGATACAGTACCGCCGCGTATTCCAGGCGTGGCGGGAAGGGCGTTGGCGCCGCGGCGCCGAGGCCATGCCGTTGTGGGTCAGCTCGGCCGCGCTGGCGCTGTTGCTCGCCATCGTCGCGGCGCTGATCGATGTCGCTGACCCTGCCGGATCGACACGCGGCGCCATGGCCGGCGCCACCGCGCTGGCGCTGGTATTGCTGATGCTGCGTGATCTCTTGCTCCTGAACTGGGCCAGTCTGCGTGCCGGCGCCGAGCGCCCGGAAGTGACCACGCTGGTCTATCTCGTGCTGCTCTACCACATCCTGCCCGGCCTGCTCGGCCGCGCCGAACTGCACGGCGCAAGGCGCCTGCTCGACCTGCCGCTGTTCGACCAGCCGTGGTTCGCAGCCGGCATCGCCATGCTGCACACTGCGCTCGCCCTGGCCCTGGCGGTGCGGGCGTATCGCACCACTCGCGCCAGGGTCCTCAGCTCACCAGGTGATCGAAAATCCTGAATCCGGCGACGTAGGTGCCGATGGCCGAGCCGAGGGTGCTGAGAAAGAAGACCAGCAGCGTGCGCGCGACGCGGTTGTGCCGCCAGCCGCGCAGGCTGGTCGTATCCTTGCGCAAGCTGCTGAAGTCGGCGACGGTCGGCTTGCGAATGGCTGCCTCGGTCAGTGCGGTCACCATGCCCGCACCGACAGTCGGGTTGAGCGAGGTCAGCGGCGCGGCGACGAACGCGGCCAACGTGGTCAACGGATGAGCGCCGGCGATGAGGCAGCCCAGTGCGGCGAGACCGCCGTTGATCACCACCCACTCGGCGAGCAGGCGAAAACCGAGCTCCGGGCTGCGCGAGAAACCCACTGCGAAACCGATGAATACCAGCGCCACGATGAGCCAGGGCAGAGCCTTGTACCACCGCCGCGGCGGTGGGCTCTGCTCGAGTTCGGCCAGACGGATGCTGCGTTCCGCTGCGGGGTCACGCAGATAATGCTCGATACCCTTGAGATGCCCGGCGCCGACGACCGCAAGCACGTGGCGTGGACCGCGCGCGCTGATCTCGAGAAGTTTCGCCGCCATGTACTGGTCGCGTTCATCAATGAGCGGCGCATATATCGGACCGGCGGAGTCGGCGAACTGGGCGAACGTGCTCTCGAGCAAATCACCTTCCTTTAGCGCCTCGATATCCTCTTCGGGTATCTCGTCGTTGACCACGACGCTCGCGAACAGGCCGGAAAACAGATACAAGCGCTTGTACCAGGGCACGTTGCCGTAAATCCGCCGCAAGGTGACGCCAATATCGCGATCGATGAGTTCGAGCGGGATTGCGCGGTCCTTCGCACCATCGATCGCGGCGCGCATCTCGGCGCCCGGCTCGATACCGAACTGCTCGGCGATACGCTGCTGGAATGCGCCCATCGCGAGCATGGCCGTGACCATCGGCGCCTTGCCGGCGCGGATCACTTCAAACAGGTTCATCCGGCCCAGGGCGTCCGGGTCGACCATACCGTGATGACGGTTGGCACATAGTTCGATGGCGACCACATCGTAATCGCCATGGGCGATCTCGTCGTGCACCGCGGTGGCGCTCGCGCGCGAGACGTGAGCGGTGCCGAGCAGGCGTACGCGGGTCGCACCGAGGTCCAGGTCGGTATGGGGCTGCGGCCGTATTTCAGTCATATTTCAGCTTCTTCGACGGGCCCCACGGCATAGCCGTGGCGGAGCCAGTTGCGACCGAGCAGAAGCATGCCGCCAGCCTGGCTACGGTCGTTGAGATTGGTTAACACACGCAAGGCGCGTCCGCCATATTCGATAGTCAGGAACACGTGGTAGCGCACTGCGCGACAGTTCCCCATGCGGATCCCGCGTACCTGTTCGATTCGTGCCGTCATTTCGCGGCGCTCGTCGTTGTCGTTGATCAGCACGAAACGAGCGGTCTTACCGACATCGTTGGCGGCGGGCCGCGGTCCGCCGCCGATGACCACGATGTCATGAGCGTTGATCGAAGACACCACGGCGCCGCTATCGAGGCGCGCGCGGAAATCGAGATCGACCTCGTCGATCCGTACCGCGATCACCGGCGCCAGGATGGTCCGCTCGATCGACCAGGCGCCGAACGCGAAACCAAGCCCTATCCCGCCTGCCAGCAGCACGGCTGCGGTGATGACGCGTTTCACCAATCGACTGCTCCGTCACGGTTGTGCGAGTGGGCGCTGGCGGCCTGAGTCCGACAGGCTGCTGAACGTGCCATTGTAAGGACCCTGACAGAATTTATCTGTACATTCGGCGGCCCCTGAGCGGCCGCTGCGGCGCTGTCGGCGGCAGCCATCATGAAAGCATGTAGCCGAATGCGACCCAGGTCATTAGAATCAGCGGCCCGGTCGGGATCGGCGCCCGGCCCGCACGCCACGAAAGCACCAGTCTTGCAACATCTCAATCAGCGCCAACGTCAAGCGGTACGCCATCATGAGGGTCCTCTGCTCGTGCTCGCCGGCGCCGGCAGCGGCAAGACCGGCGTCATCGCGCACAAGATTGCTTATCTCATCGACAAATGCGACGTCGACCCCGTCCGCATCACGGCTATCACTTTCACCAACAAAGCAGCGCGCGAAATGCGTGAGCGCGTGCGCAGCCTGCTCGGCAAGCGCAAGTCCACGCCCTGGATTTCCACTTTTCATACGCTCGGCCTGCGTATTCTGCGCGCCGAGCACGCCAGCCTCGGCTACCGCCGCGGCTTCAGCATCCTCGACGCCGGCGACTGCGCCGGGCTGCTCGCCGACATCATGCGCCGCGAAGCACCGGGCAGCGAGATTCCCGTCGCCGCCGTACAGCACGCGATTTCGGCGTGGAAGTATGGGCTGGTTCCGCCTGGCGCGAAAAACGGTGCGGAACTCGCACCCGCCGCAGCGCTGGCCGCGCGCTGCTACGCGCCTTATTGCGAGACCCTGATGACCTATAACGCGGTCGATTTCGATGACCTCATCATGGGACCGGCCAAACTGCTCGGCGGCGATGAACACACGCTGGAGCGCTGGCGCAAGACCATCGATTACATGCTGGTCGACGAGTACCAGGATACCAACCTCTCACAGTACGAGCTGGTGCGGCTGCTGGCCGGCGGTCACCAACGCCTCACCGCTGTCGGCGACGACGACCAGTCGATTTATGCCTGGCGCGGTGCGCGCCCCGAAAACATCGACAGACTGGCGCAGGATTTCACACCGCTGGAGGTGATCAAACTCGAGCAGAACTATCGCTCGACCGGCATCATTCTCAAGGCTGCCAATACACTTATCGCCAACAATCCGCACCTGTACACCAAGCAGCTCTGGTCGGAGCACGGTTTCGGCGACAAGATCCGGGTCTTCTCCTGTGCCAGCGAACATGACGAAACCGAGCGCATCGCCAATGACATCCTGCACCGTCGCCTGCTCAACGGCGGCGACTTCGGCGATTTCGCGGTGCTGCTGCGTTCGAACCACCAGGCGCGCCTGTTCGAGCACGCGTTTCGTGAACGGGAGATCCCCTACGTGCTGTCCGGCGGCCGCTCGTTTTTCGACTACGCCGAGATCAAGGACTGCGTCTGTTATCTGCGCCTGCTGGCCAATCCTGATGACAACAATGCCTTGCTGCGCATCATCAATACGCCGCGCCGGGCGATCGGCGCACAGAGTATCAAGGCGCTGGTCGACGCCGCGGCAGTCAGTGGACAAAGTTTGCTCGAGACGGCCGGCGACGTGTCGTTCATCTCGCGTGTGTCGCCGCAGATGGCGCGCCGTATCGGTGATTTCGCGGCCTGGTTCCTCGCTTTCCAGCGCGAGCAAGCCGAGGCGCCGCCGGCCGACGCTTTTGCGACCCTGCTCACGGATATCAACTACGACGACTGGCTGGAGCAGAACGCGGAGACGGACAAGGCGGCACAACGGCGCAAGGACAACGTCGCCGAGCTGCAACGTTGGATTAGGCGCATTCATGCCGCAGACGAACAACGTACCACTGCCGACATCGTTGCAGCCCTGACCTTGTTCGATATCGCCGACCGCAAGGAAAGCGACGACGACACGAACGGCGTCGCGCTGACCACCCTGCACGCAGCCAAGGGACTCGAATACCCACATGTCTATGTCGCTGGATTCGAGGAAAATCTGCTGCCGCATCGCTCGAGCATCGAGCAGGACACCATCGAAGAAGAGCGCCGCCTGGCCTATGTCGGCATCACGCGAGCCAAGCGCACCCTGTGCCTGAGTTTCTGCCGCACCCGCAAGCGCTACGGCCAGGTCGAGACCTGCGAACCGAGCCGTTTCCTCAACGAATTGCCGGCCGACGAACTGGCCTGGGACGGGCGCGAGATCGATCAGGCGGCCAACCGCGAAACCGGGCGCGGCACGCTCGACCAATTGCGGCGCATGCTCAAGACCGATTAAGGAAGCTCCTTGAAAGCCTGTCGCCCAGGAACGACAGCAGCGGTCGCCTGGCCTCTCCCGTGCTCCTTCGCACACCGGGAAAGAAAATCACTTAAGCCCTTATAGTCAGTAAGTTACAACAATAAGAACCACTCTGGCGCATTCTGGCACGGATGGTGCAATCTCCTGGCCAAGCCCAAGGAGAACCACCCATGACGACTGCCATATTGCAATTTCGAGCTCCGCCGACCGCCACCCGCAGCTGTGGTCTCGAGCAGCTCGTGTGCGCTTACGACGCCGAACTCAGCGCGCGCCGCGAGCAGCTGGAACTCGATCGCAACAGCTTCCTCGACAAAGTCCGCGACCTGCGCGCCCTCGACCCTCACGATAGCACCGGACTCGCCGCACTGTATGGCGAACACCTCGAGCAAATCGACCTCCTCCTGGCCCAGTTCCCCTATCGCGGAGAACCGGTGCACTGCCAGCAGCAGCACTGACCATCCGCTTTCCACGACGTGGCGGCCTTCTCTACGTGGCTAGTGCCCGCTCTTCGGAGCGGGCTTTTTTTGCGCCCTCGACAAGATTGGGGGAGGCGTATAGTGTCGACGCGGATCTACGCTTAGGGTCCGCCGCAAGATAACTGGGCGACGTGGAGCGTTGAGGCGCCCGGCTGGCCAGGCGCGAGGAGGGCGAATAGTGGTTCTATTCA
>JBBDTC010000246.1:0-3735 GCA_040904625.1 Gammaproteobacteria bacterium | reverse complement strand
CTGAACGACGCGCGATCCTTCTCAGTCGTCCTGCGAAGCCGTATCCTGACGCGCCCCGCACCGGTGCGGCCAGGAAGGACAAGCCATGGATTATCCAGAGCGTTTCGATGTCATCGTCGTCGGTGGTGGTCACGCCGGCTCCGAAGCCGCCCTGGCGGCGGCGCGCATGGGCGTGCGCACCCTGCTCTTGACGCAGAACATCGAGACCCTGGGCCAGATGTCCTGCAACCCGGCCATCGGCGGCATCGGCAAAGGCCACCTGGTCCGCGAGATCGATGCCCTCGGCGGTTTCATGGCCCGTGGTGCCGATGCCTGTGGCATCCATTTTCGTACGCTGAATGCGAGCAAAGGGCCGGCGGTGCGCGCCACGCGCGCGCAAATCGACCGTGCCCTGTACAGGATTGCGGCGCGGCGTGCGCTCGAGAATCAACCAGGCCTCACGCTCTTCCAGCAAGCGGTCGACGATCTCGTGCTCGAACACGGCGAACTGAGCGGTGTCGTGACGCAGATGGGTCTGCGCTTCCGCGCACCCGTTGTGGTGTTGACGGTCGGCACGTTTCTCGGCGGGCTGATTCATATCGGTGAAAGCAATTACAGCGGCGGCCGCGCCGGCGATGCGCCGGCCAATGCCTTGGCCCGGCGGCTGCGTGAAATGCCGTTCCGGGTGGGGCGCCTGAAGACCGGCACGCCGCCGCGCATCGACGGCCGGACGGTCGATTTCAGCCGTCTCGAGGTACAGCACGGCGACGACCCGCGCCCGGTGTTCTCTTTTCTCGGCGTGCGCGAAGACCATCCCGCGCAGGTCCCATGCCATATCACCTACACCAATACGCACACCCACGACGTCATTCGCGCCGGGCTTGACCGTTCGCCCCTCTACAGCGGCGCAATCGAGGGTGTGGGGCCGCGTTATTGCCCTTCGATCGAGGACAAGGTGATGCGTTTCGCCGAGCGCGGCAGCCACCAGATCTTCGTCGAGCCCGAAGGTCTCAGCGTCAACGAAGTCTATCCCAACGGTATCTCGACCAGCCTGCCGTTCGACGTTCAGCTCGCCCTGGTGCGTTCGATAGCCGGGTTTGAGCAGGCGGTCATCAGCCGTCCAGGCTATGCCATCGAATACGATTATTTCGACCCGCGTGACTTGATGACTTCGCTCGAGACGCGCCACCTGCCCGGGCTCTACTTCGCCGGCCAGATCAACGGCACGACGGGTTATGAAGAGGCCGCGGCACAGGGCCTGCTGGCCGGGATCAATGCCGCGCATCGCGCACGCGGCGAGCAGCCGTGGTCTCCGCGGCGCGACGAGGCTTATCTCGGCGTCATGGTCGATGATCTGATCACCCGTGGCACCAGCGAGCCCTACCGCATGTTCACCAGTCGCGCCGAATACCGGCTGCAACTGCGCGAGGACAACGCCGACCTGCGCCTGACTGCAAAGGGCCGGGATTTGGGGCTGGTTGACGAGCGGCGCTGGAGAGCGTTTTGTACAAAACGGGAGGCGATCGAGCGCGAACAGGCTCGGCTTGACGCCACCTGGGTGTCGCCGCAGCACGTGCCGGAAGCGGCCGCTACGGCCGTGCTCGGCCAGGGTCTGCGCAAGGAGCAGCGCCTGTCCGACCTTCTGCGCCGCCCGGGTATGAGTTACGCGCGGCTGATGCAATTGCCGGGAGTCGGTCCGGGTGTTAGCGAGGCGGCGGTGATAGCTCAGATCGAGATTCGGGCACGCTACAGCGGCTACATCGAGCGGCAGCAGGAAAACGTCCTGCGCGAGCGCGCAGATGGCGATATCGCCATCCCCGACGAGTTCGATTTCAACACCGTGCGAGGTCTGTCGAACGAGGTGGTGCAGAAATTCGTGCTGCATCGGCCCCGCAACGTGGGCCAGGCTGCGCGCATCGCCGGCGTGACGCCGGCAGCGATATCGCTCCTGCTGGTCTACCTCAAGAAGCATCGCGGCGGTGTCGCCCGAGTGGCGCGAGCCGGTGGATGACGCACTCGCGGAGCAGATTCATCGTGCTGCCGCGGCGATGGGCCTGGACGTCGATGACCGACAACTCGATGCCTTCGGCCGCTATGCCGATCTGGTCGGCAAATGGCAGTATGTCACCAATCTGACCGGCGCCCGCGAAGCTGAACAATTCGTCAGCGAACACCTCATCGATTGTCTATCCCTCGTCCCGCATCTAGCCGGGGGCCGTGTGCTCGACCTCGGCAGTGGGGCTGGCCTGCCTGGTATCGTGCTGGCCATTGCGCGAGGCGATCTCGCGCTTACCCTGCTCGAACCGCGCTCACGCCGCGCGCGCTTCCTGACCCAGGTTCGCATCGAACTCGGTTTGAACAACGTCGAAGTCGTCTGCGCACGGGCCGAATCCTGGCATGGTCAGGTCGCTCAGGATTACATCGTTTCGCGTGCCTTCGGTTCATTACCCGCCTTCGCCCGCGCCGCCCAGCATCTGCGCAGTCCGGCGACGGCATTGATCGCGATGAAAGGGGCCGTCGACCCGGCCGAACTGGCTGCGGCAGAACGTATCGCCGGTGCATCTGCTGTCGTGCGTCTCGACGTCCCGGGTTTCAGCAACCGCCACCTGGTCGTTTTCGGTAGTGCTGAGCAGCCTGTCGGACTCAGGGCATCGTCGCGAGGCGAGTGGGAGAGCGAGGCAAAATGAGCGCGCATTCGAGGCGAATAGTGGGGCTATTCAACGAGAATGCGCGCTCATTTGGGCAGCTCACCCGCCGCCGCAGTAGATGCGGCCTGAGTCCGACAGGCTGCTAAGGGACCGATCTTCCGAGGCTGCGCTGCCGAGGCGAAATGACTTGTGCCATAATCACTGACCCGGGTCGGCAAGCCTTGCCCGCCCGGGCCACGAACCGCAGGTACCAGCCAGCCTCGAGCATGTCACGCGTTCTCGCCATAGTGAATCAGAAAGGCGGCGTCGGTAAGACCACGACCAGCGTCAACCTGGCGGCTTCGCTTGCCGCGACCAAGCGCAAGACGCTGCTCGTCGACCTCGATCCTCAGGGCAACGCGACCATGGGCAGTGGCGTCGACAAGCGCGGCGTGGCGGCGTCCAGCTACGACATTCTCATGGGCGAACGCAAACTCGAAGATTCTCTGCTGACCGATATCGAAGCTGGCTATCACCTGTTACCGGCCAACAGTGATTTGACCGGTGCTGAAGTCGGTTTGCTCGAAGAACTCGGACGCGAACTGCGCCTGCGCCATGCCCTCGAGCCGGTGCGCTCGGACTATGCGTATGTCCTCATCGATTGTCCGCCGTCGCTGAACATGCTCACCGTCAACGCCCTGGTTGCCGCCGATGCGGTGGTCATCCCGACGCAGTGTGAGTATTACGCGCTCGAGGGCTTGTCGGCCCTGCTCGAGACCATCGACAAGATTCGACGCTTCCTCAACCCCGAACTCCAGATAGAAGGGCTGCTCCGCACCATGTTCGACCCGCGTAACAACCTCGCCAACGATGTGTCCCGGCAGCTGCTCGAGCACTTCGGGGACAAGGTTTATCGCACCATCATCCCGCGCAATGTGCGCCTGGCGGAAGCCCCCAGCCACGGATTGCCGGCCCTGATGTACGACAAGGCTTCCAGCGGCGCCCTGGCGTATCTCGCGCTGGCCGGCGAAATGCTCAGGCGCGAAGCGGTAGCGCCAGCGTGACTATGTGGCCAGCAGCCTGTCGGACTTAGGGCATCGTGACGAGGCGAGTGGGAGAGCGAGGCAAA
>JBBDTC010000245.1:0-3735 GCA_040904625.1 Gammaproteobacteria bacterium | reverse complement strand
GAGGGCGAATAGTGGTTCTATTCAACTGACGAGCAACGCCGCCAGACGGGATGGAGCGGCGTTCCAGATAGTTCAGTTATTTTGCGGCGGACCCTTAGACCACACGCGGCGTCGCGCCCGGCTGAGTATCGTGCGCAGACGCGAAGGCCCAGACCCGGTAGGCTATTTCGAACAGCACGCAAGCAGCTCGTCGTATGGACAAGATTTGGCTCGCAAGCTACCCGCCCGGCGTTCCTGAAACGATCGCCCCACCGCGTCATCAGTCGCTGGTCGAACTCGTCGATGCAGCCTGCCGCGAATTCCATGACCGACCGGCGCTCGGCAACTTCGGCACCCAGATCGATTACACCACGCTTGCGCGCCGGTCGCGCGACGTCGCCGCCTATCTGCAAGCTGTCTGCGGTGTCGAGCCGGGAGACCGCATCGCTCTGATGATGCCGAACATGCTCGCATATCCGGTCGTGCTGCTCGGTGCGCTGCGCGCGGGCGCAACGGTGGTCAATACCAACCCCTTGTATACCTCCGCCGAACTCGCCCACATGCTCGAGGATGCCGGCGTGAAGGTACTGATCGTATTCGCGCAGGCCCTGCACACTGTTGCGGCCCTGCCGCACGTCCACCGTCCGGCACACCTGATCGTCGCCTCCCTCGGGGATTGCATGCCGCGCTGGAAGGGCTGCTTGTTCAATGCCCTCGCGGGGCGGCGAGCCGCTGGTCGTACGGCCGCGCCGGCGTCGAGTGTGAAACTGAGCACTGCATTGGCGCACGGCGCCGGCCTGGATTTCATCGCGCCGACCATCAGTGCGGATAAAATCGCCTTCCTGCAATATACCGGCGGCACCACCGGGCGCCCCAAGGCCGCCATGCTCTCCCATGGCAATATCGTCGCCAATGTCACACAGGTCTCCGCCTGGTTCCATGACCACACGGAGCGTGGTCACGAAGTCGTGATAACCGCGCTGCCGCTCTATCACATCTACGCGTTGACCACGAACTGCTTCGCGACCCTCGCTGCCGGGGGCCTGGTCTATCTGATCACCGACCCGCGCGATCTCAAACGCTTCGTCAAGGAACTCTCCCGGGTGCCATTCACGACCATGACCGGGGTCAACACCCTGTTCAGCGCCCTGCTCGACCATCCCGACTTCGCTCAGCTCGATTTCAGCCGCCTCAAGTTCACCAGTGCCGGCGGCATGGCCGTACAGCGCGTCGTCGCCGAGCGCTGGCAAGCGGTCACCGGCTGCGTGCTGGCCGAGGGCTACGGTTTGACCGAAGCGTCGCCGGTGGTCACTGTCAATCGTCATGACGTCGACACCTTCACCGGTTCGATCGGCCTGCCCGTGCCTTCGACGGAGATTGCAATCATCGACGAAGACGGCCGGGAACTCGGCGTCGAGGAAGCCGGCGAACTCCTGGTGCGCGGCCCGCAGATCATGCAAGGCTACTGGAACGATGACAGCGAGACCACCCGTGTCCTCGACGCAGACGGCTGGCTGCACACGGGTGACATCGCGCGCATCGACAGCGCGGGCTACCTCTATCTGGTCGATCGCAAGAAAGACGTCATCGTCGTTTCGGGTTTCAATGTCTACCCGACCGAAATCGAGGACGTGGTCGTCGCTCACCCGGGCGTGCGTGAGGCGGCCGCCATCGGTGAAGCCGATACCCATTCGGGGGAAAGCGTCTGCCTGGTCGTGGTGCGCGCCGATCCGACGCTGACGGAAGAAGACGTGGTGCGCTGGTGTCGCGAACGCCTGACAGGCTACAAGATACCGCGCCGCGTGGCCTTTGCCGATGCCCTCCCCAAATCGCCCGTCGGCAAGATCCTCAAGCGCGACTTGCGCGAACGCTACGCGGAGAAAGCCCTCGCGCCTTGAAACGCCGCCAAATTGCGCCAAACCGGGGTCCGCAATTTGGGCTCAGACGCCGGCACCGCTCAACCCGACCCGATCAAATCCTTCCAGCCGTCCATGCGCAGCGCCCGCAGCGTCTCGATGTTGCGCGCATAAATGGCGTCGGGGTCGGGATGATTCGCCGTAGCCGCCTCGATGCTGGCTTCCCGCAACAGGTGCAGCATGGGGTAGGGCGAGCGGTTGGTGCAATTGGCCGGGTCGTCGGGCGGGCTGTCGGCGAACTGGTAATCGGGGTGGAAACTGGCAATCTGAATTATGCCGTCGAGCTTCAGCTGCTCCAGCAGTTCGTCGGCGATATCGAGAAAATCATTGTAGTCGAGATAATCGCCCAGCACCCGAGGATGAATCAGAAGCGTGGTCTCGCACTCGGCCGGATCGACTTCGTTCAGGGCCAGCAGTTCGTCGGCCAGGTCCTCGGCCAGCTGTTGCAGGCCCGCCGCCTCGCTGACTCGCAATCGGATCCGGCCCTGGCGCCACGGCACGCCGGCAAACGGGCACAGATTCAGCCCGATCACGGCTTTTTCCAGCCATCGGCGGGTGGCTCCGACGACGCTGTCGTGTTCAGTGGAATTCGGCATGCCCAGATTCTAGAGTCTTTTAACTTCCGCCATTCCTGAATCGCACAGCGCTATCCGGAATCTCGACAATCCGCCCGCGGGCACTCCAATGCCAACAAAGCAACCAGCTAACAGGCTACCCCTCATCTCTGCAAAATACCGCTGCACACATCTCTCCACCATGCGTGATTGCAAGATCTGACCCCACGCAGGTCCCAAGCGCGACTCGCGCGATCGCTACGTGGAGAAAGCCGTCGCGCCCTGAACCGTCGCCGGTCAGCGCTCGTCCGTGCCGCCCGGCAGCCAGGCTCGAGCGTCGCCCGGCACCGACTCGGCGCCACCGAGCGCGCCAAAGTCGAACAGGGCGGGATCGGCCAGGTGCGAGGGCACCACGGCCTGCAGGCTGCGAAACACATTTTCGACCCGCCCCGGATGCTCGCGCTCCCAGTCCTGCAGCATGGCCTTGATCTTGACGCGCTGCAGATGTTCCTGGCTGCCGCACAGATTGCAGGGAATGATCGGAAATTCCCGACTGGCGGCATAGCGGGCAATATCCGCTTCCCGACAGTAAGCCAACGGCCGGATGACGACATTGCGGCCATCGTCACTACGCAGCTTGGGCGGCATGGCCTTGAGTTTGGCGCCGAAGAACATGTTCAGAAACAGCGTTTCGATGATGTCGTCGCGGTGGTGGCCGAGCGCGATACGGGTGATGCCGTGCTCGGCGGCGAATGTGTAGAGGATGCCGCGGCGCAGCCGTGAGCACAGCCCGCACATCGTGCGGCCTTCCGGCACCACCCGCTTGACCACGGCGTAGGTGTCCTGCTCGATGATGTGGTGCTCGATGTCGAGTCCGGCCAGGTAGTCGGCCATGACCGCGGGAGGATAGCCCGGCTGCTTTTGATCGAGATGCACGGCGATGAGTTCGAAATCGACCGGCGCGCGCTCGCGCAGGCGCAGCAGCAGATCGAGCAACGTGAATGAGTCCTTGCCGCCCGAAAGACACACCATGACCCGATCGCCTGCGCCGATCATGTTGAAATCGCCGATCGCACGGCCGGCCTGGCGGCGCAGGCGTTGCTGCAGCTTGCCCGCTTCGTGGCGCAGCTTGCGCGGGTCGCGATGGAGCTTGTCAGGGACGGCGTTCAAGCTTGCAGGGCTTCCAGGACTTCGGGGGCGCTGATTCTAACAGCACCACGCTCCATGGTTCGCCCTGAGCCCTTCGACAGGCTCAGGACAGGCTTATCGAAGGACGCACCTGCCTC